>NZ_JBWKXC010000004.1:0-134688 GCF_059422605.1 Clavibacter sp. GW821-FHT01D01 | reverse complement strand
ACGGCTCCGACGGCTCCGACGGCTCCGACGGCTCCGACGGCTCCGACGGCTCCGACGGCTCCGACGGCTCCGACGGCTCCGTCGTCATCCGCGTGCACGACCTCCCCGCACAGACCCGGTCCTGATCTCGTGCGCTCGACTACCAGGTCCGCGAGCCGGCGGACGACGACTTCGTGCTGCTCCGCTCCCGGGACGGCCGTGCTCCGAACGCGTGGCTGGACGTCCACCCGTCGGATCGCGCGTTGCCCCCGCGCATCCACCTCGACCTGTACGCCGACGATCAGGAGGCGGAGGTCCGCCGACTCGTCGCGCTCGGAGCCCGCGTCGTCGACTGGTCGGGGCGACCGGCCGACGCGGACTACGTGATCCTCGAGGATCCCGAGGGGACGCGGTCCTGCGTCGTGGACGCGGGCGACCGGGCCGAGGAGCCCCGCGCGGCCGGTCAGGAGGCGAAGAGCGTCTCGCCCACGTAGCCGTCGCGCGTGGCACCCGGCGGCACCGCCCAGATCCCGCTGCCGACGTGACGCAGGTACTCGTTCATCGCGTCGCGGGAGAGGCTCTGCTGCACGGGGATGAACTGCGTCCGCGGGTCGCGCTGGAACGCGAGGAAGAACAGGCCCGCGTTCAGACGGCCGAGGTCGTCGTTGCCGTCGACGAAGTTGTAGCCGCGGCGGAGGAGCACCGCGCCGCCGTTGGCGTCCGGGTGCGCCAGCCGCACGTGCGACGCCGCGTCGATGAGCGGCGCGTCCGCCCGGCCCGTGGCGTGGAAGTCGGGCGGGGTGAACTCGGTGCCGCCGCTCAGCGGGGCGCCCGAGCCCTTCGTGCGGCCGACCACGCGCTCCTGCTCGCGGAGCGACGCCCGGTCCCAGGTCTCGATGGTCATGCGGATGCGGCGGGCGACGAGGTAGGAGCCGCCCCGCATCCACGCCTCGGCGGGCGCGGATCCGGCGTCGGCCCAGACGTGGTCCTCGACCTGGCGGGTGTCCTCGGACTTGACGTTCGCGGTGCCGTCCTTGAACCCGAAGAGGTTCCGCGGGGTGACCTGGGCGCGGCTCGTGGAGGACGTCCGCCCGAAGCCGAGCTGCGACCAGCGGATGGACGCCCGGCCGAACGCGATGCGGGACAGGTTCCGGACGGCGTGGACCGCGACCTGCGGGTCGTCGCTGCACGCCTGGATGCAGAGGTCGCCGCCGGTCGCCTGGGGGACGAGCGCCTCGCCGGGGAAGCGCGGCAGGTCGACCAGCGCCGCGGGACGACGGTCGGCGATGCCGAAGCGGTCGACGCCCTCGGCTGTCGTGAAGAGCGACGGGCCGAGGCCGAAGGTGATCGTGAGGCCCGACGGCGGCAGATCGAGCGCCTCGCCGGTGTCGTCCGGCGGGGCGTCGTAGGGGCCGTCGACCGCGCCGAGCGCTCCCGCGGATCCACCCGCCGTCATGCGCGCGGCCGCGGCGCTCCAGTCCTCGAGGAGGGAGACGAGGCCCGCGCGGTCGATGTCGGCGACGTCGAAGGACGCGAAGTGCAGGCGGTCCTGGGCGGGCGTGGTGATGCCAGCCTGGTGCGCGCCGTGGAACGGGTACGTGGCGCCGCCCGCCGCCTGCCGGGCGCCCGCGAAGGCGCGGTCGGCCATGACGCCGCCCGCCGCCCCGACGAGGCCCCCGCCGAGCGCACCCGCGCCGAGGAGCCCGAGGATCCCCCGGCGGGAGATGCCTGCCGACCGGGGGCCCGGTGCGGCGTCGGGCGCGGCGTGGGCCTCGGGAGCGGGTGCGGAGGGGGCCGCGGCGTCGTGGTGCGTCATCAGCCGACGAGCGCCCCGGTCAGCTTCGACAGCGGCTCGGAGAGGGCGTTGACGCCGTCGGCGAGGCCCTTGACCTGCTCCGTCGTGAGCTGGTCGTACGTGGTGAAGCCCTGCTCGAGGGAGCCGTAGGCGGCGAGGTCCTGCTCGAGGGAGGCGAACCGGGCGTCGAGCGTGGCGACGAGCTCCGGGTCCTTCGGCTCCACGATGTCGCGGACGCCCTCGTACGCGACGCGCGCGCCCTCGAGGTTGGCCTGGAAGTCCCAGAGGTCCGTGTGGGACCAGATCTCCTCCTCGCCGGTGATCTTGCCCGTGGCGACCTCGTCCATGAGGCCGACGGCCCCGTTGGAGACGGTGGAGATGTCGATGGAGAAGTCCTCGGCGTGCACCGCGTCGTAGAGGCGCTGCGTGTCGGCCGTGAGCTCCTGGGCGAAGCGGGCGCGGTCGGCGGTGCTGAGCGGCACGTAGACGTCACCGCCGTTCGCGTCGGGGGCTGGCTGCCACAGGTCCTTCTCGATGCGGTGCCATCCCGTCCACTCGGTGCCCGGCTCCACGTCGGCCTCGCGGAAGTCGATCTCGGGGTCGAGGTCGCCGAACGACTCCGCGACCGGCTCGACGCGCTCGTAGTAGGCGCGGCTGGTGGGGTACAGGGCGCGCGCCCGGTCGTCGTCGCCCGCGAGGTAGGCGTCCGCGAACTCCTGGGTGGCGGGGAGGAGCTTGCCGACCTGGTCCTTCACGTAGGCGAGGTAGGCCGCGGCGGCCTCCTGGCCCTGCTGCTCGGCGTCGCCCGCGAGCGCCACCTGCTCGCCCGTCACGGTGAAGGGCGCGCGGCCGACGCCGTCGCCGACCATGCCGGGCTTGCAGACCGTGTAGTAGTCGCCGGGCTGAGCCGTGAGCACGAGGTCGCGCTCGATGCCGGGGCTCACGTTCTCGACCTCGCCGACGATGCGCAGGCCGTCCTCGGCGAGGAGGTAGAACTCGGTGACCTGGTCGGTGGAGTTCGTGACGTGGAACGACACGGTGCCGCTCGGCGCGGTCGCGGCGGACACGGTGCACGCGTCGGCCGAGCTGTCGACCGTGAGCCGCGTCGCGCCGGAGTCCGCGGCGGCGCCGTCGCCGGCGGCTCCGGCCGGGGCGTTGGCGACGCAGCCGCTGAGGGCGAGTGCGGCGCCGGCGAGCAGGGCGGCGGCGGGGAGGGTCGAGCGCTTCATGGGTCCTCGGGGGGAGCGGGCCGGCGGGGCCGGGCGGTGGATGGATCGGAGCGGGGGAGCGGAGGGGGAGCGGGCGGAGCGTGATGGGCGGTGCGGGGGGGAGGGGGCGGACGGCTCGGGGTGCGGGGCGCTGTGGGCGCCGCGGATCAGCGGGCGACCGGGGCGTCGACGGCGGTCGGCGCGGCCGCGGCCGGCGCGGTCTCGGTCGCCACGGACGGCGCGGACGGCGCGGCGGCGGGTCGGGCGCCCCGCCCGCGCCGCGACAGCGCGAGGTACGCGGTGAGCGTCGGCACGACGTACAGGACCCACGCGATCGCCTCGAGCCAGGTGGTGGCGGGGGAGAAGTTGACGGTGCCCTTGAGGAGGGTGCCGTACCAGGACCCGGGCGGCACGGCGCCGGACACGTCGAATGCGAGCGCGCCGAGCCCCGGCAGGATGCCGGCCTCCTGGAGGTCGTGCACGCCGTACGCGAGCACGCCGCCCGCCACGACGATGAGGAGCGCGCCGGTCCAGGTGAAGAAGCGCGCGAGGTCGATGCGGAGGACCCCGCGGTACACGAGCCAGCCGAGCGCCACCGCCGTGAGGAGGCCGAGCCCCGCGCCCACCAGCGGCATCGTGGTCTCGCCGGTGGCCTGGACGGCCGACCAGAGGAACAGGGCAGTCTCGATGCCCTCGCGTCCGACCGCGAGGAACGCGACGGCGACGAGGCCCCACGCGGCGCCCGCGATGGCGCGGTCGACGGCGCCCTGCAGCTCGGAGCGCATGTCCTTCGCGGTGCGGAGCATCCAGAACACCATCCACGTGACGAGGCCCGTGGCGACGATGGACAGGGAGCCGCCGATCGCCTCCTGCGCCTCGAAGGTGAGCCCGTAGGCGCCGTAGGTGAGGACCGCGCCGACGGACAGCGCGAGGAGGACCGCGAGCGCGACGCCGAGCCAGAGGCGGCCGAGCACGTCGCGACGGCCGATCTTGACGACGTAGGCGATGAGGATGGTGACGACCAGCGCGGCCTCGAGGCCCTCGCGCAGGCCGATCAGGTAGTTCGCGAACACGCGTGCGCCTCTCCGGCGGCGGACGCGGGGGAGCGCGTCCTATTGCTCGTGGTGGGGAAATGTAGGTGAGGCTTGCCTTACCTCGTGCACAGTAGCGCGAGGGCGGGGGTGCGTCCAGTCGGCGTCCCCATGCCGCCCGCCCAGGGAGCCGCCTCCCGGGCGCGGATAGGATCGCCCGATGAGCTCCGGCACGTCCCGACGCCCCGATCGGGCCGCCCGCACCGCCCGCACCGCCCGCACCGAGCACGAGCACGTCCTCCTCGTGCACGCGCACCCCGACGACGAGAGCATCGTCACGGGCGGCACCATCGCGCGGCTCGTCCGCGACGGCGTGCCCGTCACCGTGCTCACCTGCACGCGGGGGGAGCGCGGCGAGGTCATCCCGGCGGAGCTGCGGCACCTCGAGGGCGACCTCCCGGCGCTCGCCGACCACCGCGAGACGGAGCTCGCCGAGGCCATGGCCGCCCTCGGGGTCGAGGACCACCGCTTCCTCGGCGACGCGGACGCGCGCTGGCAGGGCCTCGCGCCGCGCCGCTACGTCGACTCCGGGATGCAGTGGGGCGCCGACGGCGTGCCCGTCGCCCTGCAGCCGCTCGACCCCGACTCGCTGTGCGCCGGGGACGAGGCGGACGAGGCGCGCGACGTGCTCGCGGTCATCGCCGACGTCGACGCGACGAGCGTCATCACCTACGACGACCACGGCGGCTACGGCCACCCGGACCACGTGCGCACGCACGGGATCGCGACCTGGGCCGCCGAGGAGGCCGGGATCCCCGCCTACCTCGTCACCACGACGGCGACGTCGGCCCGCGCGGCGCACGAGGCCGTCGCCGCGCGCGGCCGGTTCCCCGCGCCGGACCCGGATCCCGCCGGTGCCCTGGTGCTGCCGGACGACGCGGTCGACGTCGTCGTGGACGCCTCCGAGGTGCTCGACCGCAAGATCCGCGCGGTCGCCGCGCACCGCACCCAGACCGTCGTCGACGGCGACCAGTTCGCGCTGTCGCACGGCGTCGGCGCCCCGGTGTCGGCGGTCGAGATGTTCCGGATCCACCGCCCCGCCGGCCGCGCGCCCGACGACGGCGCCCCCCGGCCCCCGCGCGGCGCCCAGCGCATCGGCACGGCGATCGCCGCGCTCGCGCTCGGCGTGCTCGTGGGCGCGGTCGGCACGGCCGCGCACCGCGCGACGCTGCCCGTCGGCGGCGTCGCGCTGCCCGTCGGGCTCGTGCTCGCCCTGGTGACGCTCGCCTGCCTGCTGGTCGCGTTCCGCCTGCTCCTCGTCGACCGGCTGCACGCGCTCTGCCTCGGGCTCGGCACCGTGGCCGCGGTCGCCGTGCTCGGCACGCGCGGCCCGAGCGGATCCGTGCTCTTCCCCGACGACGGGCTGAGCCAGGTGTGGTCGCTCGCGCCCGCGCTCCTCGTCGCCGCCGTCGTGGTGTGGCCGCGGTTCTCGTCGCGCGCGCCCGGCACCGGCGCGGGCCCGGACGGCGATCCCGGCGCCGGCCCCGGCGACGCCGCCCCGGCAGGGGCCGGCTCCCGCTCCGCGTAGACTCGATCGGGCCGCACCGCTCCCGGAAGGACCGCCCGAATGACCTACGTCATCGCCCTGCCCTGTGTCGACGTCAAGGACCGCGCCTGCATCGACGAGTGCCCGGTGGACTGCATCTACGAGGGCGAGCGGTCGCTCTACATCCACCCGGACGAGTGCGTCGACTGCGGGGCCTGCGAGCCGGTGTGCCCGGTCGAGGCGATCTACTACGAGGACGACCTGCCGGAGAAGTGGTCGGACTACTACACCGCCAACGTCGAGTTCTTCGCCGAGATGGGCTCGCCCGGCGGCGCCACCAAGATCGGCGTGACGCACTCCGACCACCCCGTCATCGCCGCCCTCCCGCCCCAGGCCGGCTGACGCGCATGGCCCTCGGCGAGCTCCCCGACTACCCCTGGGACCTGATGGCGCCCTACGCCGAGCGGGCGCGGCGTCACCCCGACGGGATCGTCGACCTCAGCATCGGCTCGCCCGTCGACCCGACGCCGACGCTCATCCGCGACGCGCTCGCCTGGGCGACCGACGCGCACGCGTACCCGACCACGGTCGGCACGCCCGAGCTGCGGGACGCGATGGTCGCCTGGAGCGCGCGGCGCCGCGGCGCGACGCTCGGCACCGACCAGGTGCTGCCGACCATCGGGTCGAAGGAGATGGTGGCCTGGCTGCCGTTCATGCTCGGCCTCGGCCAGGGCGACGCGGTCGTGCACCCGCGGGTCGCGTACCCCACCTACGCCATCGGCGCCGCCCTCGCGGGGGCCGACAGCGTCCCGGCCGACGACCCCGCCGACTGGCCCGAGGGCACCCGCCTCGTCTGGCTGAACTCGCCCGGCAACCCCGACGGCCGCGTGCTCGGCGTGGAGGAGCTGCGGGCCGCGGTCGCCCGCGCACGGGAGCTCGGCGCCGTCATCGCGAGCGACGAGTGCTACGCCGAGCTCGGCTGGGAGGGGGAGTGGGCCGAGGGCCCGACGCCCTCGATCCTCGACGCGCGCGTCGTCGGCGAGGACCACACAGGCGTCCTCGCGCTCTACTCGCTGAGCAAGCAGTCGAACCTCGCGGGCTACCGCGCCGCGCTCGTCGCGGGCGACCGCGAGCTCATCGCCCGCCTGATCCGCGTCCGCAAGCACGCGGGGCTCCTCCCGCCCGCGCCGCTGCAGCACGCCATGACGGTCGCGCTCGGCGACGACGCGCACGTGCGGGCGCAGCGCGAGCTCTACCGCGCGCGCCGCGGGGTGCTCCTGCCCGCGCTCGTCGACGCCGGCTGGCGCATCGACCGCAGCGAGGCGGGCCTGTACCTCTGGGCGACGCGCGGCCGGGACGCCTGGGAGGGCATCGCGGAGCTCGCCGACCTCGGGATCCTCGCGGGCCCCGGCCCCTTCTACGGCGACGCGTCGCCCGAGCACCTGCGGCTGTCCCTCACGGCCACGGACGAGCGCATCGAGGCGGCGGCGGCGCGGCTCCGCTCCGCTCCTCCCGCGTAGCACGACCTCCAACGGAACGCCCCGGATGCTGGCGGAGGCGACAGTGTCCCGGTCGGCCCTTTAGGCTGTAGTCGGTTCGGACCCGGCGTCGCGACGGCGCCATGAGCGCTCACGGCGCGGATCGGTCCGACCGATCCGACACATGACTCGAGGAGGCGCCGTGACCGATGGCGGGCAGCAGGCGGACCAGAAGCCCCAGGCGGCGGAGGAGCCGACCGCGACGCTGACGTATCCGGGCGGCCGGGTGGAGTTCCCCATCCTCCCGGCGGTCGACGGGGCCTCCAGCATCGACATCTCGACGCTCACCCGGAAGACCGGGCTCACCACCCTCGACAACGGCTTCGTCAACACCGCGTCGACCCGCTCGGCCATCACGTACATCGACGGCGAGCAGGGCATCCTCCGCTACCGCGGCTACCCGATCGAGCAGCTCGCGCGCCAGTCGAGCTACCTCGAGGTGGCCTGGCTCCTCATCCACGGCGAGCTGCCCTCGGCCGACGAGCTCGCGAAGTTCGAGGACGACATCCGCCGCCACACGCTCTTGCACGAGGACTTCAAGGGCCTGTTCCGCGCCCTGCCCACCAACGCGCACCCCATGTCGGTGCTCTCCAGCGCCGTGTCGGCGCTCTCCACCTACTACGAGGACTCGCTGAGCGTCCACGACCCCGAGCAGGTCGAGATCTCGACCCTGCGCCTGCTCGCGAAGCTGCCGGTCATCGCGGCGTACGCGCACAAGAAGAGCATCGGCCAGGCGTTCCTCTACCCGGACAACTCGCTGTCGTTCGTCGACAACTTCCTCCGCTTGAACTTCGGCAACAACGCGGAAGCGTACGAGGTGGACCCCGTGGTCAGCCGCGCGCTCGAGCGGCTGCTGATCCTGCACGAGGACCACGAGCAGAACGCGTCGACGTCGACCGTGCGGCTCGTCGGATCGACCGAGGCGAACATGTTCTCCTCCGTCTCCGCGGGCATCGGCGCGCTCTTCGGCCCGCTGCATGGCGGCGCGAACGAGGCCGTGCTCGCGATGCTCGGCCGCATCCGCGACTCCGGCGAGGGCGTCGACCGCTACGTGGAGCGCGTGAAGAACAAGGAGGACGGCGTCCGCCTCATGGGCTTCGGGCACCGCGTCTACAAGAACTTCGACCCGCGCGCCCGCCTCGTGAAGGAGAGCGCCGACGAGGTGCTGGAGGCCCTCGGCATCCAGGACCCGCTGCTCGACATCGCCAAGGAGCTCGAGGCGGTCGCTCTCGCGGACGACTACTTCATCGAGCGGAAGCTGTACCCGAACGTGGACTTCTACACGGGCGTCATCTACAAGGCGATGGGCTTCCCCACCCGCATGTTCACGGCGCTGTTCACCATCGGCCGGCTCCCCGGCTGGATCGCGCACTGGCGCGAGATGAACGAGGACCAGGCCACCAAGATCGGCCGCCCGCAGCAGCTCTACATCGGGCAGCCGGCGCGCGACCTGCCCCCGCGCGACTAGCCCCGCCCGCACGACGGGCGCTCCCGAAGAGGGGGCGTCCGCAGGGCGCCGATCCGTGTACCCGCGCGGATCGGCGACCTAGACTCATCGAACACCTGCGTTCCACCCGCCGCCCGCAACAGCCCCTGCCGTCGGTCCCGACCCGAAGAGGGGGCCATGGCCAGACGCCTGCCGTCGTCCCCGCCGGTGCTGCCGGGATTCACGTACGTGACGGTCCTCGGCAGCGGCGGCTTCGCCGACGTCTTCCTCTACGAGCAGGACATGCCGCGCCGCCAGGTCGCGGTGAAGGTCATGCTCGCGGAGATCGTGACCGACCGCCTCCGCGCCATGTTCCGCGCGGAGGCCGACCTCATGGCGCAGCTGAGCGCGCACCCGTCCGTGCTCACCGTGCACCAGGCGAGCGTCGCCGCCGACGGGCGCCCGTACCTCGTCATGGAGCTCTGCTCGTCGAGCCTCAGCGACCGGTACCGGCGCGAGCCGCTGGGCGTCGCCGAGGTGCTGCGCGTCGGGATCCGCATCGCGAGCGCCGTGGAGACCGCCCACCGTGCGGGCGTGCTCCACCGCGACATCAAGCCCGCCAACATCCTCACCACGGCCTTCGGGCACCCGGTGCTCAGCGACTTCGGCATCGCGTCGACCCTCGAGGACGCCGCCGCGACCGACGCCGTGGGCCTCTCCATCCCGTGGTCGGCGCCCGAGGTGCTGGCCGACGAGAGCCCCGGCACCGTCCGGAGCGAGGTCTGGTCGCTCGCCGCGACGGTGTACTCGCTGCTCGCCGGGCGGAGCCCCTTCGAGGTGCCGGGCGGGCAGAACGCCCCTGCGGACCTCGTGGCCCGGATCCAGCGGGCGCGTCCGCTGCCGACCGGCCGCGCCGACGTGCCGGAGCGGCTCGAGCTGGTGCTCCGCCGCGCCATGTCCCGGCAGCCGGCGGCGCGCCCCGAGTCGGCGCTCGCGTTCGTGCGCGAGCTGCAGGCCGTGGAGGCGGAGCTGCGGCTCGCGCAGACGCCGCTCGAGGTCGCGAGCGAGGAGTGGGCGTCCGCCGTCGCCGCGGGCGTCGACGAGGACGACGACCCCACGCGCGTGCGCGGCATCGTGCAGGTGGATCCCGGCACGACGGGCCCCCGCGGCACGGCCGGCGTGCGCCGCGCGCGGCGGAGGGCGGCCCCGTCGTCGGCCCGCGCGACCGGCCCCGGGGCGCGGCCCGGCGCCGTCGCCCGATCCGGCGCCGTGGCCACGGCCTCCGCCTCCGACCCGGTGCGCGCGGGATCCGTCTCGACGACCCTCGGCCGCTCCGGATCCGGGCCGGTGGGCGCGTCCGTCCCCGGGCGGCACTCCGTCGCGGGCCGGCCCGGCTTCCTCGCGCGGCACCGCATCGCGCTCATCGCGGCCGCCTCCGGCGCGGTCGTCGCGAGCGTGCTCGTCGGGGTGCTGCTCGGCGGCACCGGCGGGGGGACGGCGCCCGGCGACATCCCCGTCGTGGGCGAGATCCAGGCGTCCGGCACGGCCGACGGCGTCCTGTTCTCCTGGCGCGACCCCGGGCTCGGCGCCGACGACGCGTACCAGGTGGTCCGCGACGGCGGGCTGCCGAGCACGCAGCGCGACACCACCTTCCGGGTGGCCACGGGCGCCGCCGGCGCGGGAGACCGCGCGTGCATCCGCGTGACGGTCACGCGCGACGGCATCGCCGGGGAGGCGTCGACCGAGAAGTGCGCGGAGCTGCCGCGATGATCCGGGACTGGATCCGCCGCCACCGCCAGGCGGCGACGACCGTCACGGGCGGCGCCGTCGTGCTCGCCCTCCTCACGGGGTTCGCGCTCGTCAGCGACGGCTACGACGCGCAGCGCGTCGACCTCGACGACGGGTCCGTGTGGGTCGTGAACTCCGCGCAGCAGGCCATCGGCCGCGCGAACACCTCCGTGCTCGAGCTCGACAGCGTCGTCGACTCGCGCAGCGAGGACATCGACGTGCTCCAGGCCGGATCCACCGTGCTGCTCGCCGACCGCGGGAGCTCCCGCCTCGACGTGGTGGACGACGCGACGAGCGAGGTCGTGGACACCGCGCCGCTGCCCGCGGGCGCCGAGGTCATGCTCGCGGGATCCCGCGCCGCGATCCTCGTGCCCGCCACCGGCCAGCTGTGGCTCGTGCCCGTCGCCGGCCTCTCCGCCTTCGACGCGGCCGGCGCCCCCACGCTCATGCTCGGCGCCGACGCGGTGGCGTCCATGGGCGACGACGGGACGCTGCTCGTGTACTCCGCGGCGACGGGGACGCTGTCGCGCATCCCGGCCGCCACGGACGACACCGTGCAGGAGACCGTGGACGTGGGCCGCGTGGGCGCGCCCGCGGCGGCCGAGGAGGCCGCGGGCGACCCGGCCGCCGATCCCGCCACCGCGCTCGCGGGCGAGACGGTCGCCGCGGGCGACGCCGGTCGCCCCGCGGGGCAGCGGCTCGCGCTCACGGCCGTCGACGGACACTGGGCCCTCTACGACGCCGATGCCCGGGCGCTGCTCGTCGACGGGCGCACGGTCGACCTCTCGGGCGCCGTCGCGGCGGACGCCCGCGTCGCCCTGCAGCGCGCGTCCGGGGACGGATCCAGCGTGCTGATCGCGCACACGGGCGGGCTCGTGGAGGTGCCCGTCGCGGGCGGCGACCCCGTCGTCGTGCCCGGCGGCGGCCGCGGCGATCCCGCGCGGCCCGTGCGCGTCGACGGCTGCGAGCACGCGGGCTGGACGGACGGCTCCGGGTGGCAGCGCTGCCCCGGCGCCGCCGGCACCACCGCCGCGCTCGCGTCCATGCCCGCGCAGGCATCCCTCCGCTTCCTCGTGGACGGCGCGCGCGTCGTGCTCAACGACGTGCGCGGCGGGGCGGCGTGGGCGGTCCAGCAGGGCGCGGGCCTCATCGACAACTGGTCGGACCTCATCGACCGCGACCGCTCCGACACCGTCGTGGAGCAGAACACCGCGGACACCCCGCCCGAGATGGACCGCGTGCAGCAGCCGCCCGTCGCCGTCGACGACGAGCTCGGTGCCCGTCCCGGGCGGACGACCGCGCTGCCCGTGCTCCTCAACGACCACGACCCCAACGGCGACGTGCTCGTGATCGACTCCGTGACGCCCGTCGACGCGGAGGTCGGCGTGGTCGACGTCGTGGACGAGGGCCAGGGGCTCCAGCTGGCGCTCGCCCCCTCCGCGTCCGGCACCGTGCGGTTCTCCTACGTGATCAGCGACGGGCGCGGCGGCACCGCCACCGCCGACGTGCGCGTCGCCGTGCGCACCGCCGAGGAGAACGCGCCGCCCGTGCAGGCGCAGCCCGCCACCGGCACGGTCGCCGAGGGCGCTCGCCTGCAGACGGACGTGCTGGGCGGCTGGTACGACCCCGACGGCGACCCGATGTACCTGACGCGCGCCAGCGTCGCCGCGCCCGACGCCGTGAGCTGGAAGCCCGAGGGCCGCGTCGTCTACACGGACGCGGGGGCCGGGGGCGACACCCGCACCGTCGCGCTGCAGGTGTCCGACGGGCGCGAGGAGGGATCCGGCGAGCTCGTCGTCACCGTGCGCCGCGCCGGCGACGTGCCGCTCGTGGCCGAGGGCTTCGTGGTGCAGGCGTCGCTCGGGCGGGAGATCACCGTGGAGCCGCTCACGCACGCGCGCGGAGGGAATGGGGCGATCCGCCTGGCCGCCGTGCCCGCGCGCGCCGGCGTGGTGATCACGCCCGACCTCGAGGCCGGCACCTTCCGCCTGCAGGGCGGCCAGGCGGGCACGCACCTGCTCGAGTACACGGTGACCGACGGGCAGACCACCGCGACCGGCGTCGTGCGCGTGGAGGTGCGCGGCGCGCCCGCGTCCGACGGCCGTCCCGTCACCGTGCCGCACACCGTGTTCGTGCGGGCGCTGCAGGCGACGGACGTGGACGTCCTCGCGACCGACTTCGACCCCGCGGGCGGGGTGCTCGTGATCACCGACGCGGCCTCGCCGGGCGACGCCGTGGGCGTGCGCGCGGAGGTCGTCGGGCAGCGGCTCGTGCGGATCAGCCTCACGCGTCCGCTCGACGGGCCGGTGGACGTCGAGTACCGGGTGAGCAACGGCGTCGCGGAGGCGACGGGCGTCATCACCGTCATCGAGGTGCCCGAGCCCGCCGTGCGCCAGCCGCCCGTCGCGACCGACGACCGCGTGGCCGTGCGCGTGGGCGACGCGGTCGACATCCCCGTGCTCGCGAACGACGAGCAGCCCGACGGCGACCGGCTGCGCCTCGACCCCGTGCTCGTCGACCCGCTCCCCGAGGGCGCCGGCCTCCTCTTCGCGAGCGAGGACCGGCTCCGCTACCTCGCCCCCGACCGCACGGGCGACTACACGGCCGTCTACCGCGCGGTCGCGCCCGACGGCCAGTGGGCGACCGCGACCCTCACCGTCTCCGTGCGCGAGGCCGACGTCGCGACCAACGCCGCGCCCGTGCCGCGGCCGCTCACCGCGCGCGTGCTGGCGGGGGAGACCGTGCGGATCCCCGTGCCGCTCACCGGCATCGACCCCGACGGCGACTCCGTGCGCCTCCTCGGGCAGGACACCGGTCCCGAGAAGGGCCAGGTCACCGAGGTGGGGCCGGACTGGATCGACTACCAGGCGGGCGACTACTCCACCGGCACCGACGCGTTCGCGTACGCCGTGGTCGACGGGCTGGGCGCGCGCGCGACCGGCACCGTCCGCGTGGGCATCAGCCCCCGCGTCGAGGGCGCGCGGAACCCGGTCGCGACGGCCGACACCGTGACCGTCCGCCCGGGCCGCGTCCTCCGCGTGCAGGTGCTCGCGAACGACACGGATCCCGACGGCGGCGCCCTCTCGCTCGTGTCGGTGCAGCCGCAGGAGGCGGGCCTCGTCGCGGGGCTCGACGGCGACACGGTCCGCGTCGTCGCCCCCGATGCCGCCGGCCGCTACGGCTTCGTCTACGGGGTGCGGAACGCGCGCGGCGGCACCGACGAGGCGTTCCTCACCGTGATCGTGGATCCCGCCGCGCCGCCCACGCGCCCCGTCGCCCGCGACACCGTGCTGCAGCTCTCCGACGTGCTCGACCGGTCGAGCGTCGACGTCGACGTCATGCGCAGCGTGTTCTCGGCGGAGGGCGACGTGTCGGCGCTCGTGCTGGGCGTCGGCGCGGGCTACGAGGACGTGGCGAGCGTGACCGCGGACGGCCGGATCCGGGTCGAGGTCGGCGACGAGCGCCGCATCGTGCCGTTCACGGTGGCGCAGCCGGACGACCCGTCGATCTCCGCCACCGCGTTCATCTGGGTGCCCGGCTTCGAGGACACCCTGCCGCAGCTGCGCGTCGGCCAGCCCCGGCCCACCGTCCCGAGCGGCGAGCGGCTCGTGGTGGACCTGGAGGACCAGGTGGTCGCGGCCGGGGGCCGCGCGGTGCGCATCGCCGACCCGAACTCCCTCTCGGCCACGCACGCGGACGGGCCGGTGGAGCTCGTGGACGAGGACACCATCGCGTACCGGAGCGAGCCCGGGTACTTCGGACCGGCGGCGATCTCCTTCACGGTGACCGACGGATCCGGCGCCGACGGCGGGCGCACCGCCGCGCTCGTGCTGCCGATCACCGTGACGCCCACCGAGAACCAGCCGCCCGTGTTCACGGGCGCGGTCATCGACCTGGAGCCCGGCCAGTCGAAGGACGTCGACCTCGGCCGCCTCACCACCTACCCGTACCAGGACGACCGCGGTCAGCTGTCGTTCGCGGTCGAGGGCATGGTCGCCGACGGGTTCCGCGCGACGGTCGACGGCGGCACGCTGCGCATCTCCGCCGAGGAGGGCGTCGCGACGGGCCGGGCCGCGTCGTTCCCCGTGAGCGTCCGCGACGCGACGCAGACCGGCCGGGCGGGCCGCGTGGACCTCCGGGTCGTGCCCTCGACGCGCCCGCTCCCGCAGCCCGCGACCGACGTGGGGTCGGTGACGCGCGGATCCACCACCGTCATCGACGTGCTCGCCAACGACCAGGCCGGGAACCCGTTCCCGGGCACCCCGCTGACGGTCGCGTCCATCCGCGGCGCCGACGGCGCGAGCCTCCCGGAGGGCGTCACCGTCACGCCCTCCGCCGACCGCGCGACGCTCGCGGTCTCCGCGTCGGCCGACGCCGCGCCGGGCGACGTCCGCGTGCAGTACGAGGTGCGCGACGCCACCGGCGACCCGGGCCGCGCCGCGTTCGGCACGGTCGTCATCAGCGTGCAGGACCGGCCGGGACCCGTCTCGGCCCTCCGCGCCTCGGGCTTCGCCGACCGCTCCCTCACGGTGGCGTTCGAGCCGGGCGCGTTCAACGGCTCGCCCATCACCGGGTACCAGGTGCGCGTCCTCCGCGGCGGGACCGCGACCGCGACCATCACCTGCCCGTCGACCACCTGCACGGTCCCGACGCCCGGCAACGGCCCGTCGGACGCCGTGGAGGTCGAGGTCCAGGCGGTGAACGGCGTCGGGGCGTCCGATCCCGTGTCCCTGGCCGGGCTCTGGTCGGACGTCCTCCCGGCGGCGCCCGCCGGCCTGACGACCGAGCCGCTCGTCGACGGGCTGCGCGTCTCCTGGCAGCCCTCCGCGGTGCCGTCCTCGTCGAGCCCCGTCACCCAGCACGTCGTGACCGTGGGCGGCGTCACGCGCCAGGTCGCCGCCGACGCCACGAGCGTGGAGGTCCGGGACCCGTCGCTCGTCCCCGAGGTGCCCGTCGCGGTCTCCGTCGCGGCCCGCAACAGCGCGCAGGTGCAGGACGCGTCCGCGTGGCTCGCCGCCACCGCCACGGGCACGCCGCGCGCGGCGCCGACCGCCACCGGCGCGCCCACCGCCACCCCCGACGCGGGCGACGAGACGCGCGTCACGGTGTCGTGGCCCGCGTTCCAGGGTCCGGGCGTCGACGGGATCCGCTACCTCGTGGCCGCGTACGCCCCCGGGTCCGCGCCCGGCTGCACCGTCGCGACCGAGGGCGCGTCGCCGTGGTCGCCCGAGCACGGCCCCGCGGTCGACGTGGGCGCCGCCACCAGCCACGTGTTCACGGGCCTCGCCCCGGACCAGCCGGTCGCCTTCGCCGTGCTCGCGGCCAACAGCCAGGGCTGCACGGTCGTCGAGGCCGGCCAGCTCACGCCGCGCACCGCGCCCTCCACGCCCGTCGTGACCGTCTCCCTGCCGGACCGCGACCGGGGCAGCGACGGCGTATTCCGCGCGGTCCTCGCCGACGCGCGCTACCGCCCGGGGAACGCCCAGGCCTCCGCGCAGCTCCTCTACCGCGTCGACGGGCAGGGCGACGGCGTGCCCGTCGGCGTCGGGCAGGCCCTCACGCTGCCGCGCACGGGCGTCGGCGCGAGCATCCAGGTGCGCGTCGTCGAGGACAGCGGCGACGGCCGGCCGCGCTCGAGCGGCTGGTCGGATCCGGTCGACGCCGGCACCGCCGTGGACGCCCGCGCGGGCGAAGTGCAGTTCGCGACCGACGCGGCGGGCGGCACTACCGTCTCCTGGACCTCCACCCCCACGGCGGCGGGCCCCGGCGCGCGCGTCGGGGCGGGCGGCGGCTACGCGCGGAGCGAGCTGCGCTGCGGCGGCCAGGGCGCCTGGACCGACGCGTCGTCCGGTGCCGCCGGCTCCTGCGCGATCCCCGCGACCGGCGAGCGGATCCTCGAGGTGCGCGTGACCGCCAACTCGGGCACCCTGTACACGTACGCCCACCGCGGATGACGGCCGGACCCGCGGCCCGCACGCCGGAGACGGCGGCCGCACCCGAGAGGCACGCCCCCATGACGATGACCGCCGACGAGGCCCGCGCCTTCCAGGACGAGTTCGCGCGCCTGGTGCGCAGCGTGGAGCAGGTGCTGCTCGGCAAGTCGCACGTGGTGCGGCTGGCCTTCACGGCCATGGTCACGGGCGGGCACCTCCTCCTCGAGGACGTGCCGGGCACGGGCAAGACCTCGCTCGCGCGCGCCATGGCCCAGACCGTCGACGGGACCCACAGCCGGGTGCAGTTCACGCCGGACGTGCTGCCCGGCGACATCACGGGCGTCAGCGTCTACGACCAGCGGACGGGCGAGTTCGAGTTCCACCGCGGTCCCGTGTTCGCGAGCATCGTGCTGGCCGACGAGATCAACCGCGCGAGCCCGAAGACCCAGTCGGCGCTCCTCGAGGTGATGGAGGAGGGCCGCGTCACGGTCGACGGCACGCCGCACGACGTGGGCGAGCCGTTCATGGTCATCGCCACGCAGAACCCCGTCGAGCAGGCGGGCACGTACGCGCTGCCCGAGGCGCAGCTCGACCGCTTCCTGCTGCGCACCTCGATCGGGTACCCCGACCACGAGTCGATGCTGCGGATCCTGCAGGGCTCGGCCGTGAGCGCCCACGACGTGACCCTCGAGCCCGTCGCCTCGGCCGCGGCCGTGCGGGCGATGCAGGAGCGCGCGCAGACCGTGCACGTGGATCCCGCGGTGGCGGACTACGTCGTCCGCCTCGTCGACGCGACCCGCACGGCGCCCGAGGTGCGGCTCGGCGCGAGCGTCCGGGGCGCCCTCGCGCTGCTGCGCGCGTCGCGCACCTGGGCCGCCGCCGACGGCCGGCACTACGTGGTGCCGGACGACGTGAAGGCGCTCGCCGAGCCCGTGCTCGCGCATCGCCTGCTGCTGGATCCCGAGGCCGAGTTCGACGGGGTCACGACCACCAGCGTGCTGTCGCAGATCCTCATCGAGACCGCGCCGCCGCGCGACCGGCACCCGGGGGCGCCGTCCGCGGGCGGCGCCGACGCCGCGGGCGCGCGGCCGGCCGGATGAGCGGGGCCGGGTCGCGCGGCCCGGCCGGCGTCCCCGTCCCCGCCGACGCCCGTCCCGTCCCGGACGGACCGCTCCCCGTCGGCGCTCCGGACGCCGGACCGCCGGTCGCCGCCGGCCCGCGGCGCGCGGTCCTGGCGCGCCTGGTCGCCGTCGTCACGCCGCTCGGTCGGGTCGTGGCGGTCGCCGCGGTCGTCGCGGGCGCGGCCGGCTACGCCCTCGGCTGGCGCGAGCTCGTCGCGGTCGCGTGGACCGCCGCGGCGCTGTGGGTCATCGCGCTCCTGCACCTCGTCGGCTCCGCGGGCGTGGAGGTGTCGCTGCGCCTGCCGCGGGACCGGGTCGTCGCGGGGGAGCGCGCGCCCGCGACCGTCGCCGTGCGGAACCCGCTGCGGCGCCGGGCGGTGGGGCTCACGGTCGAGGTGCCGGTCGGATCCGGGCTCGCCGAGATCCACGTGCCCTCCCTCGCGCACGGGCACTCCCACGAGGACGTCTTCGTGGTGCCCACCTCGCGGCGCGGCGTCATCGCGCTCGGCCCCGCCCGCATCGTCCGCGGCGACCCGATCGGGCTGGTGCGCCGCGAGTCGACCGAGGCGGCGGCCACCCGGCTGCTCGTGCACCCCCGGACCATCGCGATGCCGAGCACGAGCACGGGGTTCGTCCGCGACCTCGAGGGCCGCGCCACGCGCGACCTCACCGACAGCGACGTCTCGTTCCAGTCCCTCCGCGAGTACGTGCCGGGCGACGCCGTGCGCCACATCCACTGGCGCTCCACCGCGAAGACCGGCGTGCACATGGTGCGGCGGTTCGAGGAGACGCGACGGAGCCACATCATGGTCGCGCTGTCGCTGAGCGCCGACGACTACGGGGACCGCGACGCGGCGGAGGGGACGGGATCGCTGCCGGCGTCGGCGTCGGGCGCGGCCGGCGCCGGGCCGGCCCCCGGCGGTGACGCGGCGTTCCCGGCGGGCGGCACCACCGTGGCCGCGGGCCGCGAGGCCGGACGGGTCCCCGGGTCCACCGCCGACGCCGAGTTCGAGCTGGCGGTGAGCGTCGTGGGATCCCTGGGCGCGCGCGCCATCGTAGAGGCGCGCACCGTCTCGGTCGTCGCCAGCGCCGACCGCGCCGCCGGCCGGGTGCGCGCCCGCCGCCTGCCGACGCTGCCCGCGCTGCCGGGCCTCGCCCGCACGGCCGCCCGCTCGGCCGGTCCCGGATCCCGCACCACGCGCCTGCGCCGCCTCGCCACCGTCACGCGCGAGCGGCTCCTCGACGACCTGGCCGAGATCGGCGCGTCCGAGCGCGCGGCCCCGCTCGGGGAGCTCGCGCGCGCCGCGGCCGACGAGGTCGCGGGGGTCTCCGTCGTGTTCCTCGTCTGCGGCACGGGCGCCGCTCCCGCCGCGATCCGCTCGGCCGCCGTCGGCTTCCCGCCGGGCGTGCAGGTGGTCGCGGTCGTGTGCGACCCCGAGGTCGAGCCCGGCCTCCGGCGGCTCGGCGCGCTGTCCGTCCTCACCATCGGCTACCTCGATGACCTGCGCGTGGCCCTGCAGAAGGGCGCGACGTGAGCGCGTCGGGCGGGTCCGGGGACGCAGGCGGATCCGGCGTCCCCGGCCGGGCCGACGGTCGGCCCGCGTCCGGGCGGCGCGCGGCCGTCGCGGAGCCCCGCGGGTCCGCTCGCTCCCGCGGAGGCGCAGGCGGACGCGGCGGCGGCCGACGCGGTGGCGCCCGTGCCGGCGTCCCGGCGGGCTCCCGCGACCCCGGCCGCACCGTCGTCCCCGTCCTCGCGATCGCCCTGCTCACCGCCCTCGCCGCGGCCGCGTTCTGGCCCGTGTACCGCGACGCGTCGTTCGTCCGGATGGCGGTCGTCACCCTGGCCGTCGGCGCGCTCATCGCCGTCGCCGGCGCCCGGCTCCGCTGGGGCAGCGCGGTGGTCGCGGGCGCGGTCCTCGTCGCGTTCCTCGCGCTCGGGGTGCCCCTCGCGGTGCCGACGGGCGCCGCCGACGGCTGGCGCCCCACGCTCGCGGGCCTCGGCGAGCTGGTCGAGGGCGCGTCCCTCGGGATCCTCCGCCTGCTCACCATCGCGCTCCCCGTCGGCGACTACCAGGCCCTCCTCGTGCCGGCGTTCGCGCTCGTGCTGCTGGGGTCGGTGGTCGGCGTCACGGTCGCGCTGCGCTCCCGGCGGCCCGAGCTCGCCGTGATCCCGTCCCTCGTGATCCTCGTCGCCGCGGCCGCCCTGGGCCCGGACCGCAGCCAGGGCCCCGACGCGCCCGACGCCTCGGGCCTCCTCGTGCCCGTCTCCCTGGCCTGGCTCGCGACGGCGCTGCTCTGGATGGCGCGCTGCCGCTGGCGCCGCCGGCACCGCGCCGTCCGCCGCCTCGGCCGGCAGTCGGGCATGCCGGTGGAGTCCGCGGCCGACCGCCGCCGCTCGGGCGCGCGCGCCGGGACCGCGGCCGCCGCGGTGCTGGCGGTCGCGCTCGCGGCGGGCGTCGCGGCCACCGCCGCCGCCCCGCCCGAGGTCGCCCGCACCGCGCTCCGCTCCACCGTCGAGCAGCCCTTCGACCCGCGGGAGCAGGTCAGCCCCCTCTCGTCCTTCCGCACGTACTGGAAGGCCCCGGCCGTCGACGACACCCTGTTCCGCGTCTCCGGCCTGCCCGCCGGCGGTCGTGTGCGCCTCGCGGCGCTCGACACGTACGACGGCGTCGTCTACGGCGTGGGCGGCGCCCGCGGCAGCGTCGACGCGTCCCGCACCGGGCAGGCCTCGGGGACGTTCGCGCGCGTGCCGTACCGGCTCGACCAGACCGGCGTCGCGGGCGACGACGTCACGCTGGACGTCGTCATCGGCTCCTACCGCGGCGTCTGGCTGCCGGGCGCCGGGCGCCTCGACCGCATCGGGTTCGCCGGCGACGACGGCGGACGCCTCGCCGACTCGTTCTACTACGACGACGCGACGGCGACGGGCGCGGTGATCGGCGGGCTCACGGAGGGCGACGCCTACGAGATCGAGGCCGTCGTGGCCTCCACGCCCCCGCTCGCGGCGCTGGCCGACGAGCGCCCGGGCGACGCGGTGGCCCCGCGGCCCACGGGCGTGCCCGACGAGATCCAGGCGCAGGTGCAGGCGTCGACCGCCGCGCCCGACGGGGCGACCTCGGGCGGAGCCGACGCGCGCACCGGCGCATCGGCCTCGCCGGGCGCGCAGCTCGTCGCCGCGATCTCCGCCCTGCGCGCCGACGGCTACGTCAGCCACGGCGTGGGCGACGCGCCGTTCAGCAGGTCCGGCCACTCCGCCGAGCGGATCGCCGACCTCCTCACCACCCGCCCCATGCTCGGCGACGCCGAGCAGTACGCGGTCGCGGCCGCCCTCATGGCCGACGAGCTCGGCTTCCCCGTGCGCGTCGTGATGGGCTTCGCCCCGGGCGAGGACGCCGTGCGCGCCGCGGAGGGCGGGCCGGTCGCCGTCACGGGCTCCGACGTCACAGCGTGGATCGAGGTCGACACGGCGTCCTCCGGCTGGGTCGCGGTGGATCCGAACCCGCCCGTCCGCGACGTCCCCGACGCCCTGCCCGACGAGCCCACCGAGGTCGCCCGCCCCCAGACCGTGCTGCCCCCGCCCGTGGAGGAGCAGGTCGAGCCCGAGGACCGCACGCCCCCGGACGCGAGCCGCGACGACCGGCCCGAGGTCGATCCGGCGCTCCAGGCGGTCCTCGCCGCCGTCCGCGTGGCCGGGTGGTCGCTGCTCGCGCTCGGCCTCGCCGCATCGCCGTTCCTCGCGGTCGTCGGCGCCAAGGTCCGGCGTCGGCACCGTCGTCGCCGAGCGGCGGCCGCGCGCGACCGCGTCGGCGGCGCGTGGGACGAGTTCCGCGACGGGGCCCTGGACCGCGGGCTCGTCCCTCCCGTCGCGGCCACCCGCCGCGAGGTGGCGCGGCTCGCGCGGGTGGGCGGCGCGCGGGGGCTCGCGGACGTCGCCGACCGGGCGGCCTTCGCGCCCGGCGAGGTGCCGGACCCGCTGGCCGACGCCGCGTGGCGCCGCGTCGAGGAGCTGGTCGCGCGCATGGACGCCGGCCGGACCCGGAGGCAGCGGCTGCGCGCGTCGGTGTCGCTCGCGTCGCTGCGGCGCGCGCGGGAGCCGCGCGGTGCGCGGGATGCCGGGCGGTCGCGCGGCCGCTGACGCCTCCCCAGGTCGCGTCCGCGCCCAGCGTCCCCGTCCCGGGCGGATCCCCGCGCGCGGCGGGCCGGGCGTGGTGTCCTCGCCCGGTGGACATCGCCCCGCCCCCGTCACCCGCGCCCGCCCCGCCCCCGCCGTTCCCCGTGCTCGGCGTCGCCGCGCCGCTCGTGGTCAGCGTCGCCGTCTGGGCCGTCACGCGCTCGCCGTACGCGCTGCTGTTCGCGGCCCTCGGGCCCGTCGTCGCGGTGGCGGGCGTCGCCGACCAGCGCATCGGCGGCCGCCGGTCGGCCCGTCGTGCCCGGCGGGAGGCGCGGGCGGCAGCCGAGCGCCTGCACGCGGAGGTCCGGGCCCGCATCGCGGCCGCGCGCGTGCTCCTGCGCTCCCGCGCGCCGTCCGCGCGCGGCATCCTCGACGGATCCGCCAACCCCGCGCTCCTCTGGCGCACGGATCCCGGCGGCGACGGCGCCGCCTCGGTCCTCGTCCTCGGCACGGGGGAGGTGCCGAGCGGCCTGGTGTGGCGCGGTGACCCCCACGCGCTCGTGCCGGAGGAGTCGCCCGCCGAGCGGGGGCGCCTCCTCGTCCCGTCGCGCGGGGTCCCCTCCCGCCGGATCCTGCCCCGCCGGCCCGCGTCCCGCCGGCACCCCGCGGCGGATCGACCCGCGGCCCGGTGGGCGGATCTCGTCGGCTGGGTCCCGGACGCCCCCGTCCTCGTGCCCGCGGCCGGGGGCCTCGGCCTCCGCGGCGCACCCGCCGTGGTCGCGCCCGTGCTCCGCGGCGTCGTCGTGCAGCTCGTGCACGCGCTCCCGCCCGACGACCTCCGCATCGTGTCCCGTCCGCCCGACCCCGCGTGGGACTGGATCGCGCGCCTTCCGCACGCCGCCGACCTGCGCGAGGAGGCGCCCGACGCGGGCGGAGCCTCCGAGGCGGGAGCGTCGTGCATCCGGTTGCGCATCGGCGCGCGGGAGGTCGTGCTGGCCGCCGCCCGGCGCGTCGAGGCCCTCCCCGCCGCGTGCCGCACGGTGCTGGACGTCGGCACCCCCGGGTCCGCGCGCGTCCTCGCCGCGGGTCCCGCCGCGGGTCCCGCCGCGGAGGACGCCGCGCCCCGCCTCGCGGGCCGGGCGACCGGCGCCCTCGCGCTCGACGATGACGGGGACGAGGCCGGGACGCCGCGGCTCACCCGCACGGGCCGCGTGCGGCTCGAGCTCGTCTCGCTCCGCGAGGCGGAGCGCCTGGCCGACGAGCTCGCCGACCTCGCCCGCCGTCGCGGCCTGGCGGCGGCCCGGGCGCCCCTCCCCGCACGGGTGCCCTTCGCCGACCTGACGGCTCCAGCGGGCACGGCTGCGGGCGGGACCCGCGGTCTCGCGGCCGTCATCGGCGTCGGGCACGCGGGTCCCGTCGCCGTCGACCTGGTCGCGGACGGCCCGCACGCGGTCGTCGCGGGCACGACGGGCAGCGGCAAGAGCGAGCTGCTCGTCACGTGGATGGCGGCGCTGGCCGCCGCGCATCCGCCGGAGGAGGTCACCGTGCTGCTCGTCGACTTCAAGGGCGGCGCCGCGTTCGACCCGCTGCTCGTCCTCCCGCACGCAGTGGGCCTCGTCACCGACCTCGACGGCCAGGGCGCCCACCGGGCCCTGGACAGCCTGCGGGCGGAGGTGCGCCACCGCGAGCGGACCCTCCGGGCGTGCGGGGCACGCGACGTCGACGACCCCGCGGCGGCCGGGGCGCTGCCGCGCCTGGTGATCGTGGTCGACGAGCTGGCCGCCCTCCTCGCCGACCAGGACGGGCTGCACGAGGTCGTCGCCGACGTCGCCGCGCGGGGCCGGTCCCTCGGCATGCACCTGGTCCTCTGCACGCAGCGGCCCGCGGGCGTCGTGCGCGACTCCGTGCTCGCGAACTGCGACCTGCGGCTGTCCCTGCGCGTCAACAACGAGGCCGACAGCAGGGCCCTCCTCGGCACGGCCGAGGCGGCCGGCCTCGCGGACGCCCCGGTCGGGCGCTGCCTCGTCGCCGCCCACGGCGCGCCGGCCCGTCCGGTCCAGGTGGCGGTCACGACGGCGGACGACCTGGCGCGCATCGCCGCCGCCCGGACCGCGCGGGCCCCCATCCGGCGCCCGTGGTCGGATCCGCTGCCCCCGCGCGTCCCGCTGGCGGCCCTCGCGGAGGTCCCTGCTCGAGAGGCGGCATCCGGCCCGTCCGCGCCGTCGTCCGGGCCCGACGCGCCCGCCGCGGCGGACGGCCGCGGCCCCGCCGTCCCGTTCGCCCTCGTAGACCTGCCCGCCGAGCAGCGCCGGACGACGGCCGTCTGGCGGCCCGCCGTCGACGGCCACCTCGTGGTGGTGGGCGGCACCGGGTCCGGCCGCAGCACCTGCCTCCGCACGCTGTCGGCGTCGGCCCGGGCGCGGGGCGTCGCGGTGCACGAGGTCCCCGGCGACGTCGAGGGCTGCTGGGACGCCGTCGCGGCGGTCGTCGCGCGGATCCGGCGCCCCGACGGCCCGCGCGGCCCCCTGCTCGTGCTCCTCGACGACCTCGACGTCGCGGTGTCCCGCCTGGCTCCCGAGCACCAGGCCGCCCTGCTCGAGATGATGGCCGTCGTGGTCCGCGAGGGCCCGCACGCCGGGGTGGCGCTCGCCGTCTCGGGCCGCCGGGCGGGCGGGCCGCTGCAGGCGGTCGCCGCCGCCGCGGGGCCGCCGGTGGTCCTCGCCCTGCCGTCGCGCCAGGAGCACCTGCTGGCGGACGGGGAGCCCCGCCTCTTCGACCCCCGGGCGACTCCGGGCTCGGGGGAGTGGCGGGGCGAGCGGATCCAGGTGGCGCTCCCGCCCGACGGTGCCATGGGCACGGCGGGGGCCGCGGGCGCGGCGACCACGGCGGGCGTGCCAGCGTCGGCCGCAGATCCGGCACCCCGCCTCGCGCTCGACGGCCGCCACGTGCATGCGCTCGTCACCCCGTCGCCCGCGCTCGCGATCGCCCGCCTCCGCGGATGCGGCGTCGACGCGGTCGAGGCGGACCGCCTCCCCTCCGGCTGGTCGCCGGATCAGCCGTTCGCGGCCGAGTCGGCCGGAGCGGGCGCGTGGGGCGGCGCGCACGCGGTCGGTCGCGACGGCATCCGGCCGCGCGTCGTCGTCGCGGACCCCGACGCCTGGCTCCTCCGCGGCCCGCTCCTCGCGGCGCTCCGCCGCACCGGCAGCGTCGTGCTGGAGGGCTGCGCCCCGCGGGACGCGCGCACGCTCCTGCGCGTCCGCGAGGTGCCGCCGCCGCTCGCACCGGTCCCCGGCCGGGGCTGGATCGTCGCGCCGGACGGCCGCATCGACCGCTGCTCGTGGCCGCCCGTCACCGCCGCCGCATCCGAGCCCGCCGCGCACCCGCCGACCGCGCACCCGCCGACCGCGCACCCGACGACCGCGCCCCCGCCGACCGCGCACGCCGCAACGGAGCGTCCGGAGGGCCACGCACCCGGCGGGCTCCACCCTCTCGGGCCGGCGCCCGCGGTCAGCCGATGAGCGAGGGCGACACCCGGATCTCGCCGACGGGCGCGCCGCCGCCGAGCACCACGAGGTCGAGCTCGGGGCGCACGCGCTCCACGTCCCCCGGCGTGATCGCGCCCGCCTGGGCGAGCAGCTCCAGCGCCACGATCGTGGACGCCCGGAGGCTCCCGTCGAGCGTCTTCGACGCCACCGTGGTGCCGTCCGGCGCCGTCATGATCATGATGCCCTCGGCGCCGCCCTTGGCGAACAGCCCGAGGCGCTCGATCACGACCGTGTTCGCGCGGCCGGGGCCGTCGATCGCCCAGCCGTGGGCGCGCACCGCCGCGGTGAGCGCCGCCGCGTGGCGGTACAGCGCGAAGGGCGAGCCGGGCGCGGAGGTCGCGATGCGGTGGATCCCGCGCGCGAGCGCCGTGAGCGACATCGCGTGCACGGGAGCGCCGCACCCGTCGATGCCCGTGGTCGCGATGCGCTCCCCCGTGAACCGCTCGACGACGTCGCGGATGCGCACCTGAAGGGGGTGGTCCGGGTGCAGGTAGTCGTCGGTCGACCAGTCGTTGGTCACGCACGCGAGCAGCATCGCGGCGTGCTTCCCGGAGCAGTTCATGTAGACGGGGGAGGCGGGGATCCCGGCGCGCACGAGCTCGTCGCGGGCGGCCCGGTCCAGCGGCCAGTCGGCGGGGCAGCGGAGGGCGGACTCGTCGAGGCCCGCCTTCGCGAGGATCCCGCGCACGACCTCCACGTGCCGCGCGGTCGCCGCGTGGCTGGCCGTGGCGAGCACGTGCTCCTCCTCGGTCAGCTCCGCGCCGCTCGCGAGCACCGCGAGCGCCTGGAAGGGCTTCATGCTCGAGCGGGGGAAGACGGGCGTCGTCGCGTCCCCCGCCTCGCGCAGCACCTCGCCCGCGGGCGAGAGGACGACGGCCGCGCCGATGTGGCGCGACTCGACGAACCCGCTCCGGTCGAGCACCGCGAGCTCGACGGCGCCCTGGACGGGGATGGTCTCGACGGCGGCCGCCATCACAGCGCCCGGAACGCGTCGGCGATCACGCCGAGGGCGTCGTCGAGCAGCGCCTCGGAGATGGCGAGGCTCGGCAGGAAGCGGAGGACGTTCCCGTACGTGCCCGCCGTGAGGATGATCACCCCGTGGGCGTGGCAGTGCGCCGCGATGGCGGCGACGGCCTCGGCGTTGGGCTCCTTGGTGGTGGATCCGGTCCCGGGCTGCACGAGCTCGATCGCGACCATGGCGCCGATGCCGCGCACGTCGCCCACGATGTCGTGCTCCGCCTGCAGCGCGCCCAGCGCGCGGTGCAGGTGCTCGCCGATCCGCGTGGCCTCCGCGAGGAGGCCGTGCGTCTCGATGGCCTCGAACACGGCCACGGCCGCGGCCGCGGCCACGGGGTTGCCGCCGAACGTGCCGCCGAGCCCGCCGGCGTGGGCGGAGTCCATGATCTCGGCGCGGCCGGTCACGCCCGCGAGCGGCAGGCCGCCCGCGATGCCCTTGGCCGTGAGCACGAGGTCCGGCACCAGGCCGAGGTGCTCGCTCGCGAAGAAGCGCCCGGTGCGCGCGAGCCCGCTCTGGATCTCGTCCGCGATGAACACGACGCCGTTCGCCGTGCACCACTCCTGCAGCGCCGGCAGGAAGCCGTCGGCGGGCACCATGAAGCCGCCCTCGCCCTGGATGGGCTCGGCCACGACGCACGCGAGGTCGGTCGCGCCGATGCGCTTCTCGAGGTACGCGATCGTGCGGGCCGCGGCCTCGGCTCCGGAGAGCCCGTCGTGGTAGGGGTAGGAGCTCGGCGCGTGGTAGACGTCGCCGGCGAAGGGGCCGAAGCCGGTGCCGTACGGCGAGGCCTTGTAGTTCATCGCCATGGTGAGGTTGGTGCGCCCGTGGTAGCCGTGGTCCAGCACCGCCACCGCACGCCGGCCCGTGTGCTTGCGCGCGATCTTCACGCCGTTCTCCACCGCCTCCGCGCCCGAGTTCACGAGCACCGTGCGCTTCTCGTGCGTGCCGGGCGTGTGCTCCGCGAGGAGCTCCGCCACGCGCACGTACTCCTCGTAGGGCGTCACCGTGAACAGCGTGTGGATCACGTCGCCGAGCTGCGCCGTCGCGGCGTCCACGACCTCCTGCCGCGTGTGGCCGACGGTGGTCACGCCGATGCCGGCGCCCAGGTCGATGAAGCGGTTGCCGTCCACGTCCTCCACGATCGCGCCGTGCGCCCGGGCCACGTAGACGGGCAGGAGGGACGCGACCCCGGGCGGCACCACGCGCGTGCGGCGCTCGTGCAGCGCGCGCGAGAGCGGGCCCGGGATCTCCGTCAGGACGCGTCGCTCCTGCGGCACCTGCGGGCGCGCGTCGCGGTCGGTCGCGGCGGGGGAGCCGGGGGCGGTGCCGGCGGGGGTGCCGACCAGGGCGGAGTCCAGGGTGTCAGTCATGATCCGGCGAGCCTACCCGCGCGGACAGCGGGGTCCGGGAGGGCCGCGGCCCGGTTCGCTACCGTGGTCCCATGCAGATCGAGCACCGCTACGCCCTGTCCCTCGAGTGGACGGGCGACCGCGGATCCGGCACGTCCGACCACCGCGCGTACGGCCGCGACCACGTCGTGCGGGCGGCCGGGAAGCACGACCTGCTCGGCTCCGCGGACCGCCCCTTCCGCGGCGACGTCGACCGCTGGAACCCCGAGGAGACGCTCCTCTCCGCGCTCGCCCAGTGCCACCTCCTCAGCTACCTCCACGCGGCGGCCTCGGCCGGCGTCGTCGTCGTCGGCTACGCGGACGAGCCGACCGGCACCATGCGGCAGACGGACGGCGGGGGCGGCCACTTCGTCGAGGTCACCCTGCGTCCCGTCGTCACGGTGCGCGACGCCGACCAGGCGGAGCTGGCCGCCTCCCTGCACCAGGCCGCCTCCGAGCGGTGCTTCATCGCGAGCTCCGTCAACTTCCCGGTGCGCCACGAGCCGCGCACGGTGGTGGCCGGGACCGCCGACGCCGACGCCTGATCCGCGGCGGCACCCCGCCCGCATCGCGCCGACCCGGATCCCGGTGGTCCCCACGCGGTCCCTGTCAGCCGTCCCCCTGCCGCGTCAGGCAGACTGTCCGGGTCCCTCCTCCATACCTGGTGCGTCCGGCGCGCCGATGAAAGCGACTCCCGTGAAGCGACGCATCCCCCTCACCCTGGCCGCGGCCGCCGTCCTGGCGCTGTCCGCCTGCACCGGCGGAGGCACCACCACCGCGGACCCGAGTGCGAGCCCGACGGCCGGCGCGCGCACCGCGGGCGCGTCCTGCATCGACACGCCCTCGGGCGACGCGTCGGAGTCGGTCGAGGTCTCCGGCGACTTCGGCTCCGCCCCGGAGGTCACGGTCGACGGGCCGCTCACGGTCGAGACGACCGAGCGCACGGTGGTCACGGAGGGCGACGGCGCGGAGATCGAGGCCGGCGCCACGGCGGACATCGCGCTCGCCGCGTACAACGGGACGACGGGCGAGGCCATCTCGCAGCTCGCGTACAACGCGGAGACCCCGCTGCCCGCCACCATGAACGACGGCGCCCTCGTGCCCGGGGTCGTCCGCGCGGTGGAGTGCACCACGGTCGGCTCGCGCATCGTCGCGGTCGTCCCCGCGGCCGACGGCTTCGCCGGCGAGCAGGCCACGCAGCTGGGCCTCGGCGCCGACGACCCCATCGTGATCGTGGTCGACGTGCTCAGCCAGGCCGCCACGCGCGCCGACGGCGTCGACCAGCCCGCGCCCGAGGGCTTCCCCGAGGTGACCCTCGCGGACGACGGCGCCCCCACCATCACCATCCCGGACGCCGACCCGCCGACGGAGACGCGGATCGCGAACCTCAAGGTGGGCGACGGCGAGGAGGTCACCGACGGCGCCAGCGTCACGGTGCAGTACACGGGCATCAACTGGAACACGAAGAAGGTGTTCGACTCCAGCTGGGACCGCGGACAGTCCGCCACGTTCGTCACCTCGCAGGTCATCCCGGGCTTCACGAAGGCGCTCGTCGGCCAGAAGGTCGGCTCGCAGGTCATCGCGATCATCCCGCCGGCCGACGGCTACGGCGACGCGGGCTCCGGCGAGGACATCGGCGGCACCGACACCATCGTGTTCGTCGTCGACATCCTCGGCACCCAGCCCGCCGCCGCAGGCCAGTAGGTCCGCCGTGCGCCGCGTCATCGTCCTCGGGTCCACGGGCTCCATCGGCGTGCAGGCCCTCGAGGTCATCGCACGCCACCCGGAGCTCTTCGAGGTGGTGGGGCTCGGCGCCGGCAGCAAGCGGGAGGCCCTCGCCGAGCAGGCGCGCGTCGCCGGGGTCGAGCACACCGCCCTCGGGGCCGACGAGGCCGAGCAGCTCATCCGCACGGTCGACGCCGACGTGGTGCTCAACGGCATCACCGGATCCGTGGGGCTCGGCCCCACGCTCGCCGCGCTCGAGGAGGGCCGCACCCTCGCGCTCGCCAACAAGGAGTCGCTCATCGTCGGCGGCGAGCTGGTCCGATCCCTCGCGGCGCCCGGCCAGCTCGTCCCCGTCGACTCGGAGCACTCCGCGATCGCGCAGGCGCTGCGCGGCGGAACGGCCGAGGAGGTCCGCCGGCTCGTGGTCACGGCCTCGGGCGGGCCCTTCCGCGGGCGCACGCGGGCCGAGCTCGAGCACGTGACGCCGCGCGAGGCGCTCGCGCACCCCACCTGGGACATGGGGCTCGTCATCACCACGAACTCCTCGACCCTCGTCAACAAGGGCCTCGAGGTCATCGAGGCGCACCTCCTCTTCGACGTGCCCTACGACCGCATCGACGTGGTCGTGCACCCGCAGTCGCTCGTGCACTCGATGGTCGAGTTCATCGACGGGTCGACGCTCGCGCAGGCGTCGCCGCCCGACATGCGCCTCCCCATCGCCCTCGGCCTGAACTGGCCGCACCGCATGCACGACGTCGGCGTCCCCATCGACTGGACCCGTGCCGCGACGTGGACCTTCGAGCCGCTCGACGACGAGGCGTTCCCCGCGGTGCTGCTCGCGAAGCGCGTCGGCGAGGCGGGGTCGACCTACCCGGCCGTCTACAACGCCGCCAACGAGCAGGCCGTGCAGGCGTTCCACGCGGGACGCGCCGGCTTCCTCGACATCGTCGACACCATCCGCCGCGTCGTCGACGCGCACGAGACGGCGTCCGGGCCCCTCACGCGCGAGTCGCTGGCGGAGGCGGAGCGCTGGGCGCGGGCCGAGGCCGACCGGGTCCTCGCCGTCTGATCCCCGTAGCGCCTCACGGGTCGGCGCCCGCCCCGTAGCCGCGACCTCGCCCCGGAGGGGTCGCTCCGGCGCGGTGCGGGCCGGCCCAGGCGCGCGCGGGGAGACGCGGCTCCGTCATCCGGCTGCAGGGCGGCTGCCCTGCCGACGTCCGAGCGCCGTCCGCGGCTCCGCCGGCGACAGAGCGCAGGGAGGCGGATCCGCGGTCGTCCGACCCCCGGTTCGCGACAGCGCCGCCATCGGCCGACTCCGCGGCCAGGTCCCAGCTCCGCCGTCCTGCGGCCGACTCCGCGGCCAGGTCCCAGCTCCGCCGTCCTGCGGCCGACTCCGCGGCCGGGTCCCGGCTCAGCCGTCGTGCGGCCGACTCCGCGGCCGGGTCCCGGCTCAGCCGTCGTCGGACCCGCCGTTCCCGTTCCCGTTGCCGTTCCCGACCCCGCCGTTCCCGTTGCCGTTCCCGTTGCCGTTCCCGTTCCCGTCGTCCTCCGAGGTGGGCGTGGGCGACGGCGTCGGCGTCGGCGAGGGCGTGGCCGTCCGGGTGGGCGTCGGCGTCGGCGTCGCGGACGGCGTGGGCGTGACGGACGGCGTCGCGCTCTCCGACGGCGCGGGCGTCGGCGTCGGCGTGGAGTCCGCGGCCTCGCGCGCGGCCTCCAGCTCGGCGCGGACGGCGTCGATGCGCGCGATGACGTCGTCGTGCCGGGCCTGGTCGATGGTCCCCTCGGCGAGGTCCTCCTCGGCCGCCGCCCGCAGCTCCTCGAGCTGGGCGAGGGCCTTCTCGTAGTCGCCGTCGGCCGAGGACCGCGTCACCGCGAGCGTCCGCTGCTGGAGGTCGTCGAGGGCGCGTTCGGCGGGCGTCGCGGAGCCGGCGCATCCGGCCAGCAGGAGCAGCGCCGTCGTCGTCGCCGCGAGGCCGACGGCGACGCGCGCACGGAACGGCCGGCGTCCGTCGGCGCGGCTGGCGGTGCGGTATGGGGTGCGGATCACGGGGCGTCCTCCACGCTCTTCTGCAGCTCCTCGAGGCTCGCACCGAGGGGTCCGGGCACGGACGGGTAGGAGACGCTCCCGTCCTGCGACGACGTGTACGTGACGACGCCCACGACAGCCGCAGCGGCGACGAGGACGGAGACGACGGCGATGCTGAGCGTCCGGGCGCCGCGCCGCGCCGCCGGATCCCGGTCCGCCGAGGGTCGCGCGGCAGCGGGGGAGGTGCGGGGGGCGTGCGCGGTCGCGGCGTCGGCGCGTGCGGCGGGCGGCGTCGGCGCGGCGGCGAACCTCTCGGTGCGGGCATCCGGATCCGCCGCGGCCGGGTGGGCGGCGGCCGGGTAGGCGGCCGTCGCGCCGAGCCCCGTCGCGCCGAGTCCCGCGGCGGCGGGCATCACGCGCGTCGAGGCGGCGGTCGGCTCGTCCACGGCCGACGCGGGCGCCCGCCCGGTGCGGAGCTCCGCGGCCACCTCGCGCGCGGTCGGACGGGCGGCGGGATCGCGTCGGGTCATGCGGGACAGCAGGTCGACCCACGCCGGGCCGAGCCGCGCGGGGACCTCCGGGTCGCGCACCACGCGGGCCATGGTCGACTCCGCGGCCGTGCCCGGGAAGGTGCGCCGGCCCGTCAGGCACTCGAGGAGCACGAGGCCGAGCGCGTACACGTCGGTGGGCGCGCCGACCTCCTCGCCGAGCGCCTGCTCGGGGCTGAGGTAGCTGACGGTGCCGACGATGGATCCCGTGGAGGTGAGCCGCGTGCCGTCCACGAGGCGGGCGATGCCGAAGTCGGTGAGCTTCGCGGCGGCGGGCTCGTCGTCGTCCTCCGGCGTGGCGAGCAGCACGTTCGCGGGCTTCACGTCGCGATGCACGACGCCCCGGCGGTGGATGTAGCCGAGCGCGTCGGCGAGGATCCCGCCGATGCGGGCGACCTCGGGCCCGGGCAGCGGGCCCTCCTTCATGCGGTCGGCGAGCGTGGTGCCGTCGACGATCTCCATGACGATGAACGCGAGCACGCGGTCGGCGACCACGTCGTCGCCGACGTCGAAGAGGGTCACGAGGCCGGGGTGGCTGAGGCCCGCGAGCATGCGCACCTCGCCCTCCTGGCGCTCGACCTCGCCGGGGTCGGCGGAATCGGTCGCGAAGACCTTGACGGCCACCTCGCGGCCGAGCGTCTCGTCGTCGGCGCGGTACACGGTGGCCATGCCGCCGCGTCCGAGCAGTCCGCTGATGCGGTAGCGGCCGGCCAGCAGCGTGCCGGCGAGTCCGTCGGTCCGTTCTCCGGGCATGGGAGCACCTCTCGTCACGGGTCTCCAGCCTAGACCGCGGCTCCTGGCGGGACCCCGGGCGGCGTCGCCGCCCGATCGCGGGCGACGCCGGCGGATCCGCGCCACGGCGGCGTCCGCCCAGGGTGCGCGAGGTAGCCTCTCCCACCATGGACGGCGTCTTCCTCTACATCCTCGGGGTGCTCATCATCGTGGTCGGCGTCGCCGTGTCCATCGGGCTGCACGAGGTAGGGCACCTGGTGCCCGCGAAGCTCTTCGGCGTGCGCGTCACGCAGTACATGATCGGCTTCGGGCCGACGATGTTCAGCCGCCGGAAGGGCGAGACCGAGTACGGCGTGAAGGCCATCCCCCTCGGCGGCTACATCTCCATGATCGGCATGTTCCCGCCGCAGAGCTCGCGCGCCGGCACCAGCAGCACGGGCATCGCGCAGCTGGTCGGGCCCGACAGCCGGCGCCCGGCGGGCACCGCACCGACGACCGACGTCGCGGATCCCGCCGGCACCGCGACCGCCACGGCCCCAGACGCCGGCGGCACCGGGGACGGCGACGACCGCGCGGGCCGCGGCTTCTTCGACCTCCTCGTGCAGGACGCCCGGCGTGCGAGCGCCGAGAGCATCGGCGACGACGAGGACCGCGCCTTCTACAAGCTGTCCGTCCCGAAGCGCATGGTCATCATGCTCGGCGGGCCGGCGATGAACTTCCTCCTCGCCATCCTGCTGTTCGCCGTCGTGCTCTGCGGCTTCGGCGTCACGACCCCGACCACCACGGTCGGGCAGGTCAACGCGTGCATCGTGCCCGCCGGCTCCACCGCCTCGGCCGACGCCGCCACCTGCCCCGCGGGGGCGCCGGCCGCGCCCGGCGCCGCCGCCGGGCTCCAGCCGGGCGACACGATCGTGAGCATCGACGGCACCGAGATCACCGCGTGGGACCAGGTCACGGGCATCGTGCAGGTGTCCGCGGGCCGCGAGCTCGACGTCGTCGTGGAGCGCGACGGCGCGCGCGAGGCCCTGGCCATCACGCCCGTCCTCACGGAGCAGGCCGTCATCGGGTCCCGCGGCGCCCCGGAGGTCGACGAGCAGGGCGCCCCCGTCACGCAGGAGGTCGGGCTCATCGGCTTCAGCCCCACGCAGGCCGTGCAGCGGCAGCCGCTCTCGGCGGCCTTCGCCACCACGGGCGAGAACATGGCGGCGGTCGGGAACCTCATCCTGAACCTCCCCCAGCGTCTCGTCGACGTCGGCCGCGCCGCGTTCGGCGGCGGGGAGCGTGACCCCAACGGCCCCATGAGCGTGGTGGGCGTGGGCCGCGTGGCGGGCGAGATCGCCAGCCTCGACGAGACCCCGGTCGCGTCCCGCGCGTCCGCCATGGTCGGCCTGGTGGCGTCCCTCAACGTCGCGCTCGGCATGATCAACCTGCTCCCGCTCCTGCCGCTCGACGGCGGGCACGTGCTCGGCGCCGTCGTGGAGGGCGTCCGCCGGTTCGCGGCGAAGCTGCTCGGCCGCCGGGACCCCGGCCCCGTGGACGTCGCGAAGCTCATGCCGCTGACCTTCGTGGTCGTGATCCTGTTCGGCGCCATGAGCGCGCTGCTGATCTTCGCCGACCTGGTGAACCCGGTCCGCCTCACCTGACCCGCGGCCCCGCGGCCGTCGCGGCCGCCCGCGCCCCCGGCGCACCGGGTGCGCAGGAATCGGACGTAGGCTCTTCTCCGTGCCAGCAGTCAATCTCGGAATGCCGAAGGTCCCTGAGGTCCTCGCGCCCCGCCGGAAGACCCGTCAGATCAGCGTCGGCAAGGTGAAGGTGGGCGGGAACGCCCAGGTCAGCGTCCAGTCGATGACGACGACGCAGACCACCAACATCAACGCCACGCTCCAGCAGATCGCCGAGCTCACGGCCACCGGCTGCGACATCGTGCGCGTCGCGGTCCCGCACCAGGACGACGCGGACGTGCTGCACATCCTGGCCAAGAAGAGCCAGATCCCGATCATCGCGGACATCCACTTCCAGCCCCGGTACGTGTTCACGGCCATCGACGCCGGCGTCGGCGCCGTGCGCGTCAACCCGGGCAACATCCGCAAGTTCGACGACCAGGTGGGCGCCATCGCGAAGGCCGCCAAGGCCGCGGGCGTCTCCATCCGCATCGGCGTGAACGCCGGGTCCCTGCACCCGAGCCTGCTCCAGAAGTACGGCAAGGCCACGCCCGAGGCGCTCGTCGAGTCCGCCGTCTGGGAGGCCAGCCTCTTCGAGGAGCACGACTTCCACGACTTCAAGATCTCGGTCAAGCACAACGACCCCGTCATCATGGTGAAGGCCTACCGCCTGCTCGCCGAGCGCGGCGACTGGCCCCTGCACCTCGGCGTCACCGAGGCGGGTCCCGCGTTCCAGGGCACCATCAAGAGCGCCACCGCGTTCGGGATCCTGCTCTCCGAGGGCATCGGCGACACCATCCGCGTCTCCCTCTCCGCGCCGCCCGCGGAGGAGGTCAAGGTGGGCCTGCAGATCCTGCAGTCGCTCAACCTCCGCGAGCGGAAGCTCGAGATCGTCTCCTGCCCGAGCTGCGGCCGGGCGCAGGTCGACGTCTACTCGCTGGCCGAGCAGGTCACCGAGGGCCTCAAGCACGTCAACGTACCGCTGCGCGTCGCCGTCATGGGCTGCGTCGTCAACGGTCCGGGCGAGGCCCGCGAGGCCGAGCTCGGCGTCGCGTCCGGCAACGGCCGCGGGCAGATCTTCGTCAAGGGCGAGGTCATCAAGACCGTCCCCGAGGCCGAGATCGTCCAGACGCTCATCGAGGAGGCCAACCGCCTCGCCGCGGAGATGCCCGCCGGATCCATCGGCAGCCCCGAGATCCTCGTCTGACCCCCCTTCTCCCCGCCCGCCCGCGAGGCGGCCGCGCGTCCGCGCGCGCCGTCTGCGCGTAGGCTCTGCTAGTCGTCCGCCCGGCGGACCGCCCCACGAACTGAGGATGCTGTTGAACGGTAACGCCACATTCCGGCATCGGAACACCTCCCTGCTGGGGCTCGCCAGCGTCCTCGCCCCGCACACCGTGACGTCGGCCGAGATCGACGAGCGGCTGAAGCCGGTGCTCTCCCGCCTCCGCCTCCCCACGGGCCTCCTGCAGCGGGTCGCGGGCGTGCTGGAGCGCCGCAACTGGGACGCCGACATGTCCTTCGACGCGGCCGCGACCCAGGCCGGGCGCAAGGCGCTCGCCCAGGCGGGCGTCGACGCCTCGCAGATCGGGCTGCTCATCAACACCTCCGTGACGCGCGCGCACCTCGAGCCGAGCGTCGCCGTCAGCATCCACAACGGCCTCGGGCTGCCGTCGTCGGCCCTCAACTTCGACATCGCGAACGCCTGCCTCGGCTTCGTGAACGCGATGACCCTCGCCGGCCACCTCATCGACTCGGGGCAGATCGACTACGCGATGATCGTCGACGGCGAGGACGCCGGCGAGATCCGCCACAACACGGTGGCGCGCCTGCTCCGCCCGGAGACGACGCGCGCCGACTTCCTCAGCGAGTTCCCGAGCCTCACGCTCGGCGCGGGCGCCGCGGCCGCGGTCCTCGGCCGCACGAGCGACCACCCGGAGGGCCACCGGGTCCTCGGCGGCGTCACGCGCGCCGCCACCCAGCACCACGAGCTGTGCATCGGCGACGTGGACGGCATGTTCACCGACACGAAGGAGCTCCTCCGCGGAGGGATGGAGCTCGTCGTCGCCGCGTGGACCGAGGCCGCCCAGGACGACTGGGACTGGTCGGACATGGACCGCTACATCCTCCACCAGGTGTCGGACGTGCACACCAACGCCATCGTCAAGGCCGCGAGGCTCGACAAGTCGCGCGTGCCGCTGACCTACCCGCGCTACGGCAACGTCGGTCCCGCGAGCATCCCGATCACGCTCGCCGACCAGGCGGACAGCCTCAGCCGCGGCGACCGCGTGCTCTGCATGGGTGTGGGCTCCGGCCTCAACACGGCCATGACCGAGATCCTCTGGTAGCCGCGGCGTGAGCGCACCGTCCGCGGGCTCCGCCGCGACCGTCCCCGTGCCCGGCCCCGACGGGCGCCCGCTCCCGGGGCTCGACCCCGCGTGGTCGCGCGTGGTGCGCGCGGGCGGGCACGGCTGGCACGTCCTCGACACGGGGGAGCGGCTGGCGGCCACGGGCGCGCCGGTCGCGGGCACCATCCTGTGCGTGCACGGCAACCCGACGTGGTCGTACCTGTGGCGGCGCATCGCGGCGGAGTCGCTTGCGCGCGCCGAGCGCGAGCCCGCGCGGCCGGCCTGGCGCGTCGTCGCCGTCGACCAGCTCGACATGGGCTTCTCCGAGCGCACGGGCGTCGCACGCACGCTGCCGATGCGCCTCGACGACCTCCAGGCACTCACCGACGAGCTCGGGCTCTCGGGATCCGGTGCCTCCTCGCCCGTCGTCACCCTCGGCCACGACTGGGGCGGCGTCGTCAGCCTCGGCTGGGCGCTCCGCAACCGCGACGTGCTCGCCGGCGTCATGGCGCTCAACACGGCCGTGCACCAGCGGGCGGGCGCGCCCATCCCGTGGCCGCTCCGGCTGGCGCTCGCGACGGGCATCCACGACGCGGCGACCCGCGGCACGCCGGGGTTCCTCGCCACGACGCTCGCGCTCGGCCACCCGCCGCTCGACCCCGCCGTGCGTCGCGCGTTCTCCGCGCCGTACCGCGGCGCCGCCCGCCGGGAGGGCATCCGCGGCTTCGTCGCCGACATCCCCGTCGGCCCCGCGCACGCGAGCCACGCGACCCTCGTCGACATCGCGGAGGGCCTCCGCGACCTCGACCTGCCGGCCCTGTTCGTCTGGGGGCCGCGCGACCCGATCTTCTCCGACGTCTACCTGTCCGACCTGATCCAGCGCCTGCCGCACGCCGACGTGCACCGGGTCGAGGGCGCAGGCCACCTCGTCGCCGAGGACCACGACTACGCGTCCACCGCGCTCGACTGGCTCGCGGACCGCGTGGCGCCGGGCTCCGCAGCCCCCGCGCCGCGGCGGTCCGCATCGGCATCCGCGCCCGACGCAGGACGTGCCGTCGAGGCCGTCCGCCCGCTCGGCGCCCTCCTCGAGGAGCTGCGCGACAGCGACGCGCCCGTCCTCGTGGAGATGGCCCCGCGCGGCGGCGGCGGTCCGCGCATCGTCTCGTGGCGGCTGCTCTCCCGCCGCGTCCGCGAGATCGCCGCCGGCCTGCACGCCCGCGGACTGCGGGCCGGCGACCGGGTCTCGCTCCTCGTGCCCCCGGGAGCCGACCTCACGGCGCTCCTCTACGCGTGCCTGCGCATCGGCGCGATCGTCGTGGTCGCCGACGCGGGCCTCGGCGTGAAGGGCCTCGGGCGTGCCGTCGCCGGCGCCCGGCCGGACATGGTCGTCGGCATCCCCGCGGGGCTCGCGCTGGCACGGGCCCTCGGATGGCCGGGGGAGCGGATCTCCGTCACGACGCTCGCGCCCCCCGTCGCCCGCGCGCTCGGCGTCGCCGCGAGCCTGCCGGAGATCGCCCGCGACGGCCGCGCTGCGGCGCTGCCGCCGGAGCCCGCGGCCGACGACGACGCCGCGATCCTCTTCACCTCGGGTTCCACGGGACCCGCCAAGGGCGTCGTCTACACGCACCGCCAGCTGGCCGCCCTCCGCGACACCCTCGGCGGGCGCTTCGACGTGGGCGTCGGCACGGGCCTCGTCGCGGGCTTCGCGCCGTTCGCGCTCCTCGGGCCGGCGCTCGGCGCCACGAGCGTCACGCCCGACATGGACGTGACCCGTCCGCGCGACCTCACCGCGTCGGCCCTCGCGGCCGCGGCCCGGGCGGTCGACGCCACGGTGGTGTTCGCGTCGCCGGCCGCGCTCGCCAACGTCGTCGCGACCGCCGACGCGCTCACGGGCGACGACCGGGAAGCCCTCGGGCGCGTCCGCTCCCTGCTCTCGGCGGGAGCCCCGCTGTCGGAGCCCCTGCTGGCGCGCGCCGCCGCGCTCGTCCCCGCCGCGGAGGTGCACACGCCGTACGGCATGACCGAGGGCCTGCTGCTCACCGACGTGACTCTCGAGGGGATCCGCGCCGCCGCCCTCCGCGGGGACGCGGGGGTCTGCGTCGGCGCGCCCGTCGCCCCGGTCCGCATCCGCATCAGCCCGCTCGACGCCGACGGCGCCGCCACGGGCGCCCTCACCGACGAGCCGGGGATCACCGGCGAGATCGTCGCGGAGGCCCCCCACGTGCACGACCGGTACGACCGCCTCCACGTCACCGACCGGGCGGCCCGTCGCGACTCGGCGGACGGGATCCGCCGCCATCGCACGGGGGACGTCGGCCACCTCGACGCCACCGGCGCGCTCTGGGTCGAGGGCCGGCTGCCGCACGTCGTCACGACGCCCGAGGGCGTGCTCACGCCTGTCGCCCCGGAGCAGCGCGCCGAGTCGGTCGCCGGGGTCGGCCGCGCCGCCGCCGTGGGCGTCGGGCCCGCGGGGGTCCAGCAGCTCGTGCTCGTCGTGGAGCGGGTGCCCGCCGTCCGCCGCGTGGGGCTCGCGGACGCGGAACTCGCCGCCGCCGTGCGCACCGCCGTGGGGCGTGCCGTCGCCGCCGTCATCGTGGTGCCGGTGCTGCCGACGGACGTCCGGCACAACTCCAAGGTCGACCGCGCCCGCCTCGGCCGGTGGGCCGCGGGGATCCTGTCCGGCGGCCGGGTGACCGCGCCGTGACCGTCCTCGTGACGGGGGCCAGCGGGATGCTGGGCCGTGCCGTCGCCGAGCGCCTGGCCACGGCCGGCCACGCCGTCCGCACGTTCCAGCGCCAGCCGTCGGGCCTCGCCGCGAGCGGCACGGACCCCGTCGCGGGCGCCGTCGTCGACCTCCGGGGGAGCGTCACCGACTCCGCGGCCGTGGCGCGGGCGCTCGACGGCGTCGACGCCGTGGTGCACCTGGCCGCGAAGGTGTCGCTCGCGGGCGACCCTGCCGACTTCCGCGCGGTCAACGTCGAGGGCACGCGCGCGCTCCTCCGCGGCGCCCGCCAGGCCGGCGCGACCCGCTTCGTCCACGTCTCCTCGCCGTCCGTCGCGCACACGGGCCTCTCCCTCGTGGGCGACGACGCGGGCCCCGCGGACCCCGTGCGCGCCCGCGGCGACTACGCGCGCACGAAGGCCGAGGGCGAGCTGCTCGCCCTCGCCGAGGACTCGTCGGACATGCGCGTGCTCGCCGTCCGCCCGCACCTCGTGTGGGGTCCGGGCGACACGCAGCTCGTCGCGCGCATCGTCGACCGGGCGGCCCGCGGCCGCCTCCCGCTCCTCGGGCACGGCGCGGCGCTCATCGACACCGTCTACCGCGACAACGCCGCCGACGCGATCGTCGCGGCGCTCGACCGCGCCGACACGGCCCACGGCCGCGCGTACGTCGTCACGAACGGCGAGCCGCGCCCGGTCGCCGAGCTCCTCGCGGGCATGTGCCGCGCGGCGGGCGTGCCGGCCCCGCGGTTCCGCGTGCCCGCCGCCCTCGCGCGCGCCGCCGGGGGAGCGGTCGAGCGGGTCTGGGCCGTGCGCCCCGGATCCGACGAGCCGCCCATGACGCGGTTCCTCGCCGAGCAGCTCTCCACCGCGCACTGGTTCGACCAGCGGGCGACGCGGCGCGCCCTCGGCTGGTCCCCCGCCGTGAGCCTCGACGAGGGCTTCGAGCGCCTCCGCCTCTCCTACCTCGCCGGCGGCGCCGCGCGCCGCTGATCGACGCCGCCCGCGGCCGATCCGCCCCGCGCGGGCGGGAGGCTCCGAGCCGATCGCTAGGCTGGTCCGGTGTCCACACGCCTCTCCCAGCTCTTCGTCCGCACCCTCCGGGAAGACCCCGTCGACGCCGAGGTCGCGAGCCACCGCCTCCTCGTGCGCGCCGGCTACATCCGCCGCCAGGCCCCCGGCATCTTCGCCTGGCTGCCGCTCGGCCTCCGCGTCAAGCGCAGGGTCGAGGCGATCGTCCGCGAGGAGATGGAGCGCATCGGCGCCCAGGAGGTGCACTTCCCCGCGCTGCTGCCCGCCGAGCCGTACCAGGCGACGGGCCGCTACGACGAGTACGGCCCCGGGATGTTCCGCCTCGAGGACCGCAAGCGCGCGCCCATGGTGCTCGCGCCCACGCACGAGGAGTTCTTCGCGCTGCTCGTGAAGGACCTCTACTCGAGCTACAAGGACCTTCCCCTGTCGATCTACCAGATCCAGGACAAGTACCGCGACGAGGCCCGTCCCCGCGCCGGCATCCTCCGCGGCCGCGAGTTCACGATGAAGGACGCCTACTCGTTCGACGTCACCGACGAGGCGCTCTCCATCAGCTACCAGGCCCAGCGCGACGCCTACGAGCGCATCTTCCAGCGCCTCGGCCTCGAGTACGTCATCGTCGCCGCCGACGCGGGGGCGATGGGAGGGTCCAAGAGCGAGGAGTTCCTGCACCCCACGCCCATCGGCGAGGACACCTTCGTGCGCTCGGCCGGCGGCTACGCGGCCAACGTCGAGGCCTTCACGACCCTCGTCCCCGACGCGCTCCCCATCGAGGGCCAGCCCGCGGCGCGCGTGTTCGACTCGCCCGACACCCCCACCATCGCCACGCTGGTCGACCTCGCGAACGCGCGGGAGCCCCGCGAGGACGGCCGCGCCTGGACGGCCGCCGACACGCTGAAGAACATCGTGCTCGCCCTCACGCACCTCGACGGCACGCGCGAGGTGGTCGTCGTCGGCATCCCCGGCGACCGCGACATCGACCTGAAGCGCGCCGAGGTGGCCTTCTTCCCCGCCGAGGTCGAGCCGGCCACCGAGGGCGACCTCGCGAAGCAGCCGGGCCTCGTCAAGGGCTACATCGGCCCGTGGTCGCCCGAGGGCCCCGTGCTCGGCTCCACATCGTCGACGCGGGTCCGCTACGTCGTCGACCCCCGCGTCGTCGACGGCACCGCGTGGATCACGGGCGCCAACGTCGCGGGGCAGCACGTGCTGTCGCTCGTCGCCGGCCGCGACTTCACCCCCGACGGCGTCGTGGAGGCCGCCGACGTCCGCGACGGCGACCCCGCCCCCGACGGCTCCGGCCCCATCAGCACCGCGCGCGGCACGGAGATCGGCCACGTCTTCGAGCTCGGCCGCAAGTACGCGGAGGCGCTCGGCCTCAAGGTGCTGGACGAGAACGGCAAGCTCGTCACGGTCACCATGGGCTCGTACGGCATCGGCATCACGCGGAACCTGGCGCTCGTCGCCGAGGCCACGCAAGACGGCCGCGGCCTCCTCTGGCCCGCGTCCGTCAGCCCGTTCGACGTGCACGTGGTGATGACGGGCAAGGGCGACGAGATCGCCTCCGCGTCCGAGCAGCTCGTCGACGCGCTCGACGCGTCCGGCCTCGACGTGCTCTTCGACGACCGCCCCAAGGTCTCGCCCGGCGTGAAGTTCGGCGATGCCGAGCTCATCGGGGTGCCCACCATCGTCATCGTCGGCCGCGGCGCGGCCGACGGCATGGCGGAGCTCTGGGACCGCCGCACGAACGAGCGCACCCCCATCGCGCTCGGCGACGTCGTCGAGGCCCTCGCCGCCGCCCGCTGACCCCGCGCCGCCGCCCCGCAGGCTGCCCGACCCGTCCGGGTCGGGTAGCCTGTGGTGTTTCCAACCGAATAGAGGAGTCGCCCGTGGACATCGACCTGAGCGTCTTGCGCATGATGGAGCGCGAGCGCGAGATCCCGTTCGAGGAGCTCGTCTCGATCATCGAGCAGGCCATCCTCACCGCCTACCTCAAGCACACCGACCAGGCCGACGCCAAGCCCGTCGCCGACGGCGTGCCCCCCGCCCGCGTGCACCTGGACCGCAAGTCCGGCCACGTCTCCGTGCACGTCCCCGAGCTCGACGAGGACGGCCTCGTCATCGGCGAGTCCGAGGACAGCCCGAGCGACTTCGGCCGCATCGCCGCGTTCGCCGCGAAGCAGGTCATCAACCAGCGCCTGCGCGACATCGGGGACGACCGCATCCTCGGCGAGTTCAAGGGCCGCGAGGGCGACATCGTCGCCGGCGTCGTGCAGCAGGGCCCGAACCCCCGCATGATCCACGTCGACCTCGGCACCATCGAGGCGATCCTGCCGCCCGAGGAGCAGGTGCCGGGCGAGCGGTACGTGCACGGCTCGCGTCTGCGCGTGTACGTCACGAGCGTCTCCCGCGGCGCCAAGGGGCCGCAGATCACGGTCTCGCGCACGCACCCGTCCCTCGTCCGCAAGCTCTTCGCGCTCGAGGTGCCGGAGATCGCCCAGGGCCTCGTCGAGATCGTGTCGCTGGCCCGCGAGGCCGGCCACCGCACCAAGATCGCCGTGCGCGCGACCGAGCCCGGCATCAACGCCAAGGGCGCCTGCATCGGCGAGCTCGGCCAGCGCGTCCGCGCGGTCACCGCGGAGCTGAACGACGAGAAGATCGACATCGTCGACTACTCCGAGTCGCTCCCCGTCTTCGTCGGCAACGCGCTCTCGCCCGCCCGGGTCACGAGCTCGTTCGTCATCGACCAGGCGACCAAGGCCGTCCGCGCGCTCGTGCCGGACTACCAGCTGTCGCTCGCCATCGGCAAGGAGGGCCAGAACGCCCGCCTCGCCGCGAAGCTCACGGGTGCGAAGATCGACATCCAGCCCGACAGCATCCTCGAGGGCGACGACTGAGCGCCGCCCGTCACGACCCCGCCTCGCCGCCGCCGGACGGAGGGGGTAGTATGGGTCCGGTAAGAACGTGCGTCGGCTGTCGTCGGCGTGCCCCGAGGTCCGCTCTCGTGCGGATCGTCGCCGATCCCCGTACGCGCTCCCTCGTCCTCGACGAGCGTGCCGTGCTGGCCGGCCGGGGTGCGTGGATCCATCCGACCATCGAGTGCATCGACAGAGCGATCGCACGGCGTGCCCTCGGGCGGGCCCTGCGGAGCGACGCGGCGCTCGACCCCGCAGCTCTTGGGGGACTACGAGAGCGGCTCGCGGCCCAGCCGAGCGCGCGAGCATCCGAGAGAACAGGCTGAACGGCACATGGACAACTAATGAGCGGCTCGAAATGAGATCCGTCCAGCACTAGCGGTCCCCTCCTGCCTGGGAGAGGACCCCCAGACAGGAGAACAGTGGCAAAACCACGCGTACACGAGATCGCCGCCGAGATCGGCGTCGACAGCAAGACCGCACTCGCCAAGCTCAAGGAGATGGGCGAGTTCGTCAAGGGACCGTCGTCGAGCATCGAGCCCCCCGTGGCCCGCAAGCTCAAGGCGGCCCTCGAGGCAGCCGGCCTCACCGGACAGGCCGCGGCACCCGCCGCGACGCCGTCGTCCGCCCCGCGCCCCGGCGGCCGCACGTCGGCCCCGAAGCCCGGCGGCCGGCCCACCCCCGGCCCGCAGCCCACCGCCCCCGTCGCCGACGCCCCCGAGGCGTCCGACGTGCCGGTGCCCGCCGCACCGCTGACCGTCGCGGAGCGCCAGGCCCAGGCCGAGGCGACCCGCAAGGCCGCCGCGGCGGAGAAGGCCGAGGCCGAGAAGTCGGCCGCGTCCGCCACCCCGGAGGCGCCCGCCGCCGCGACCCCGAGCGCACCCCGCCCGGACGCCGGCAGCGCGCCCGCGCCCTCCACCGGCATCCCGCGTCCCGGGATCCCGCGTCCGGCGGCCCCGCGCCCCGGCAACAACCCCTTCGCGAGCAACCAGGGCATGGGCACCAAGCCCCGCCCGGGCAACAACCCGTTCGCGAGCAACCAGGGCATGGGCCAGCGCCCCGCCGCGGGAGCCGCAGGCCCCCGCCCGGCCGCTCCCCGTCCCGGATCCCCCCGCCCCGGCGCCCCGCGTCCCGGCGGCCCCGGCCAGGGCGCACGTCCCGGCGGCTTCGGCCAGCGTCCCGCGGGTGCGGGTCGTCCCGGCGGCGCTCCCGGCGGAGCGGGACGCCCCGGCGCCCCCGCGGCCGGCGGCTTCCAGCGTCCGGCCGGCGGCTTCGCCGGTCGTCCCGGCGGCGGCGGCCGTGGTCGCGGCCCCGGTGGCGGCACGGCGGGCGCGTTCGGCCGCGGTGGCGGAAAGAGCAAGTCGCGCAAGTCGAAGCGGACGAAGAGGGCCGAGTTCGAGCTGCGCGAGGCTCCGTCGCTGGGCGGCGTCAGCGTCCCCCGCGGCGACGGCAGCACCGTCGTCCGACTGCGCCGCGGCGCGTCCATCTCGGACTTCGCCGACAAGATCGACGCGAGCCCCGGCAACCTGGTGACCGTGCTGTTCCACCTCGGTGAGATGGCCACGGCGACCGAGTCGCTCGACGAGGCCACCTTCGAGGTGCTCGGCACGGAGCTCGGCTACAAGATCCAGGTCGTCTCCCCGGAGGACGAGGACCGCGAGCTGCTCGAGGGCTTCGACATCGACCTCGACCAGGAGCTCGAGGACGAGGACGACGACGTGCTGGAGATCCGGCCGCCCGTCGTCACCGTCATGGGCCACGTCGACCACGGCAAGACGCGCCTGCTCGATGCCATCCGCAACGCCAACGTCATCGAGGGCGAAGCGGGCGGCATCACGCAGCACATCGGCGCGTACCAGGTCTGGGCACCGCACGAGGGCTACGAGCGCGCCATCACCTTCATCGACACCCCGGGCCACGAGGCGTTCACCGCCATGCGCGCCCGTGGTGCCCAGGTCACCGACATCGCGATCCTCGTGGTCGCGGCCGACGACGGCATCATGCCGCAGACGGTGGAGGCCCTGAACCACGCCCAGGCGGCGAACGTGCCGATCGTGGTCGCGGTCAACAAGGTCGACAAGGAGGGGGCCAACCCCGCCAAGGTGCGCCAGCAGCTCACCGAGTACGGCCTGGTCGCCGAGGAGTACGGCGGAGACGTCATGTTCGTCGACGTCTCGGCGCTCACCGGCAAGGGCGTGAACGACCTCCTCGAGGCCGTCCTGCTCACCGCCGACGCCGGGCTCGACCTGCGCAGCAACCCGAACAAGGACGCGCGCGGCGTGGCCATCGAGGCGCGCCTCGACAAGGGCCGCGGCGCCGTCGCGACCGTGCTCATCCAGTCGGGCACGCTCCGCGTGGGCGACGCCATCGTGGCGGGCACGGCCTACGGCCGGGTCCGGGCGATGATGGACGAGAACGGCGACCCGGTCCACGAGGCCTACCCGTCGCGTCCCGTCCAGGTCCAGGGCCTCTCGTCGGTCCCCGGCGCGGGCGACACCTTCCTCGTCACCGAGGAGGACCGCACCGCCCGTCAGATCGCCGAGAAGCGCGAGGCCGTCGAGCGCAACGCCCAGCTGGCCAAGGCCCGCAAGCGCATCAGCCTCGAGGACTTCACGCGTGCGCTGGAGGAGGGCAAGGTCGAGTCGCTCAACCTCATCATCAAGGGCGACGTGTCCGGTGCCGTCGAGGCGCTGGAGGAGTCGCTCATGAAGATCGAGGTGGACGACTCCGTTCAGCTGCGGATCATCCACCGCGGCGTCGGAGCGGTCACCGAGAGCGACGTCAACCTGGCGACGATCGACAACGCGATCATCATCGGGTTCAACGTCCGCCCCGACCCGAAGGCCCGCGCCCGCGCGGCGCGCGAGGGCGTCGACATCCGCTTCTACAGCGTCATCTACTCGGCGCTGGAGGAGATCGAGTCGAGCCTCACGGGCATGCTCAAGCCCGAGTTCGAGGAGGTCCAGTCCGGTGTCGCCGAGATCCGCGAGGTGTTCCGCTCCTCCAAGTTCGGCAACATCGCGGGTGTCATCGTGCGCTCGGGCACCATCACCAGGAACGCCAAGGCGCGGGTCATCCGCGACGGCGTGGTGGTGGGCGACAACCTCGCCATCGAGTCGCTGCGACGGTTCAAGGACGACGTCTCCGAGGTCCGCACGGACTTCGAGGCGGGCATCGGCCTCGGCAAGTTCAACGACATCCAGATCGGCGACGAGATCGAGACGATCGAGATGAAGGAGAAGCCGCGGGCGTAGCCTCGGCTGATCCGGGCCCCGCTCCCCACCAGGGGAGCGGGGCCCTCCCCGTCCCGCCGCAGAGGCGGGGCACGCAGGACGCCGGGCGGCACCGTCCGGCCGCACCCGTCACGGAAGGACGTCGACCATGGTCGATCACGCGAGGGCCCGGAAGATGGCCGACCGCATCAAGGAGATCGTCGCGCGCAAGCTCGACCGGGGCATCAAGGACCCGCGCCTCGGCTTCGTGACGGTGACCGACGTGCGCGTCACGGGCGACCTGCAGCACGCCAGCATCTTCTACACGGTCTACGGCACCGACGAGGAGCGCGCCGACACGGCCGCGGCCCTCAAGTCCGCCACCGGCATGCTCCGCAGCGAGGTCGGCAAGAACATCACGGCGCGCCTCACGCCGTCGCTCGAGTTCATCCTCGACGGCGTGCCCGAGAACGCGGCCGCCATCGACGCCCTCCTCGAGGAGGCGCGCCGCCGCGACGCCGACGTGCACACGCAGGCGCAGGCCGCCGTGTACGCGGGCGACGAGGACCCGTACGTCAAGCCGCGCGTGATCGCGGACGACGACGAGGACGACGAGGACGACGACGAGGGCGGCGTCGACCGCTCGGCGCCCGGGTACGAGCCCGCGCACTGACGTGTCGGGGGCCCGTCGGCAGACGGGCCCCGCCCGCGGCCGCGACGCCGCGTCGGGGATCAGCTCGGGAGGGCGTAGGTCCCGTCCGCCTGGCGCACCGCGAGGCCGTCGGCCAGGAGCCCGGCCAGCGCGCGCTCGCGCTGCACGGGCTCCGACCAGGCCGTCGCGAGGTCGGCCCCGCTGACGGGGGAGTGGCTCGACCGCAGCTCGGCGAGCAGGAGGCCGCGCACCTGGCGGTCGGAGCCCTCGTATCGCTTCTGCGTCGGGCGCGCCGGCCCGTCGTAGGCGGGGTAGCCGGCGGCCCGCCACGCGCACAGGTCGCGCACCGGGCAAGCGTCGCAGCGCGGCGAGCGTGCGGTGCACACGACGGCGCCGAGCTCCATCGTCCCGGCGTTGAAGACGCGTGCCTCGACGAGGTCCTCCGGCAGCTGCGCCGCCATCGCCGCCAGGTCGGCGGTGGTGCGGGCGGGTCCCGGATCGCCCTGCCCGGCGACGGCGCGCGCGAGCACGCGGCGGACGTTCACGTCGACCACGGGATGCCGGTGCCCGAACGCGAACACGGCGACCGCGCGCGCCGTGTACGGGCCGACGCCCGGCAGGTCCAGCAGGGCGTCGACGTCCTCGGGCACCTCCCCGCCGTGGCGCTCGACGATCGCGACCGCGCACGCGTGGAGGGCCAGCGCCCGGCGCGGGTAGCCGAGCCGACCCCAGGCGCGGACGGCCTCGCTCGCGGGCGTGGCCGCCAGGGCGGCGGGCACGGGCCACCGGACCAGCCACTCCTCGAGCCGCGGGATCACCCGCGCCACGGGCGTCTGCTGGAGCATGGACTCGCTCACGAGGATGCCCCACGAGCCGAACCCCTCGCGCCGCCAGGGGAGGTCGCGCGCGTTCTCCCGGAACCAGGCGTTCACTCCACGGGCGAGGGCGGTCTCGGGCATCCGGCCAGCGTACGAGACGATGAGCCTAGGCTCGGCGCATGCCCCTGTACCGCGCCTCCCGCGCCGAGGTCCTGTCCTCGCTCGCCGACGAGTTCCTGCACAACTACGGCCGGGGGCGCGCCTTCCTCGCGGTCGACGGCGGTCCCCTCGCGGACGCGCCGGCCTTCGCCCGCGACCTCGCCGACGCGCTCCGCGCCGACGGTCGAAGCGCCTACGTGGCGTCGGCCGCCGACCACCTCCTCGACGGATCGGCGGACGCCCCGGACGCCGACGGGATCCGCGACGCTCTCGTGCGGCCCTTCCGCCGCCCCGGCACCCCGTTCGCGCTGCGGCCGGGCGCCGACCCCGTCACGGACGCGCCGCACGACGCCGTCCTGCTCGTGGCGGGCGACGGCCTCCAGACCGAGGCGCTCCGCGGTCTCTGGAACGCCGTCGTCTACCTGCTCCTCCCCGACGAGCCGCTCGCGACCACGGGCGGCGACGCCGCATCCGCGCCGCAGGAGGCGCACGCGCGCTACATCCGGGCGGTGGACCCGCGGCGGGCCGCGACGATGATCGTCGATGTCACCGACCCCGACCTCCCGCGCCGCGTCTTCGCCGACAGCTGCTGAGGCGGCGCCCTCGCCGCGTCCGCTCAGCGCGGGATGAGGCGCGCGAGCTCCGCGGGCGACAGGTGCCGCCCGCTGGTCTCCACGCCGTGCACGAGCTGCACGAGCGCGGCGTTGACGCGCGCGTCCTCGCCTGCGCCGGGCGCCAGCGCGGCGACCGCGCCGTTGAGGTGGTCGACCTCGGTGGGGCGGTCGCGGCGGATGCTCTGCAGCGTCGACCCCGGGTTCGGCACCCGGCCCATCGACCGCGCGAGCGCGACCGGCACCCGCTCCGCCAGCCCGAGCGGCAGCGACGCGAACAGCCGCAGCCGGCGGTGGGTGAGGCCGGCGAGCGGCCCGAACACGACGCCGCGGGCGAGGCCCGTCCGCACCGTCTCCTGCATGGCCCGCGTGACGATCCGGCGCATGGCGGGATCGGCGATCGCGGCCTGGACGCTGAGGCCGGTGACGGCCGGCACGGCGTTGATCCCGTTGACGACGAGCTTCGTCCACTGCGCCCCGCGGAAGTCGTCGGCGACCGAGACGGGCATGAGGGGATCCAGCACCTCCCGCACGAGCGCGACCCCGGCGCCCTCCGGCCCGTCCGCCGAGCCGATCTGGATGCCGGCGGCCGACGTGACGGTGACCAGCCCCGGCTCCGAGAGCGACGCCGCGACGAGCGCGAGCCCGCCGACGACCTGGGAGCGGGGGAGGCACTCGACGCCCATGGTGATGGCCGAGAGCCCGTTCTGCACGACGAGCACGGGGATCCCGCGGAGCCAGCCGGCGTTCTCCGTCATGGCGTCGCGCGCGTCGGCGATCTTGGTGGCGACGACCGCCAGCTCGGGCGGGCGGCCCAGCCGCTCGGCCGCCGCGACGCGCGCGACGTGCTCGCCCCAGCCGCCGGAGAGCCGCAGCCCGCGGTCCTGCACGGCGTGGAGGTGCGGACCGCGCGCCGTGACGTCCACCTCGTGGCCGTCGCGTTCGAGCAGCGCCGCGATGGTCCCGCCGACGGCGCCCGCGCCCAAGACACCGATCCGCACGCGTCCTCCTGTCGACCCCTCGATCCTAGGCCGGGCGCATCGGACGGACCCGGGAGCGCGGCCGCGCACGGCATGATGGTCAGGCCATGAGTACCCCGACCCCCCGCGCCGCGCCGTCCACCGCGAGCGGCCTCCTCCTCGTCGACAAGCGCGGGGAGTGGACGAGCCACGACCTCGTCGCCCGCACCCGCCGCCTCGCGGGGACCCGCAAGGTCGGGCACGCCGGGACGCTCGACCCGATGGCGACCGGGCTCATGATCCTCGGCGTCAACAGCTCCACGCGCCTGCTGACCTACCTCGTCGGCCTCGACAAGGAGTACCTCGCCACCATCCGCCTCGGCCGCGCCACCACGACGGACGACCGGGAGGGGGAGGTCGTCTCCCGCGCGGAGCCCGGCCGGGTCCGCGACCTCGCCGTCGCCGACGTGGAGCGCGCGATCTCCGGCCTCCGCGGCGTCATCTCGCAGGTGCCGAGCGCGGTCAGCGCGATCAAGGTCGACGGCAAGCGCGCGTACGCGCGGGTCCGTGCGGGCGAGGAGGTCGAGCTCGCCGCGCGCGAGGTCACCGTCTCCGCCTTCGACGTGCTCCGGTTCGACGCCGTGGCGCCCGAGGAGGGCGAGGAGGACGGCGCCCAGCTCGACCTCGACGTCCGCATCACCTGCTCCTCCGGCACCTACGTGCGGGCGCTCGCCCGCGACCTCGGCCGCGAGCTGGGCGTCGGCGGCCACCTCACGGCCCTCCGCCGCACGCGCGTCGGCCCCTTCCACGTCGACGACGCCGTCGCCATCGACGACCTCGTCGTCGCCGACCGGCTCATCCCGCCGGCGGACGCCGCCGGCCGCCTCTTCGAGGTGCTCCACCTCACCGAGCAGGAGGCCGTCGACCTCGGGCACGGCAAGCGGCTGACGACGCCCGACGAGGCGCCGACGGAGGACCCGCTCGCCGCGGTCGCGCCGGACGGCCGGCTCGTGGGCCTCGTCGGCTTCCGCGGCCGGACGGGCACCTCGATCGTGAACTTCCCCGCCGACGAGGCCGGTGCGCGGTGATCGGCTGGTTCACGGTCGCCCAGATCGCGGTCGCGGTCGTCGCGGGCGTGCTGTGCCTCGTGCTCGGGGCCGTCGGCCGGAAGCCGAGCGACCTGACGATGGGGCCCACCGCGCTCGTGGAGGTCCTGCTCGTCGTGCAGCTGGTCGTGGCGATCGTCGCGCCCGCGGTCGGCAACCCGCCCTCGGGGAACCTCGTCGAGTACTACGCCTACCTGCTCAGCGGCTTGCTGATCCCGCCGCTCGCGATGTTCTGGGCGCTCGTGGAGCGCACCCGCTGGAGCACGGTGATCCTCGGCGCCTCCTGCCTCGCCATCGCGATCATGGTCTACCGGATGGACGTCATCTGGAACGTGCAGGCGGCGTGACGCCCGCTTCCTCGGGTAGGGGATAATCGCAGGTGCCATGACTGACTCCCGTACCTCGCGCATGACCGGTCTCGGACGGGTCCTGGTCTTCCTCTACGGCCTGCTGGCCCTCGCCGCGACGGGTCGCTCGGTCACCCAGATCCTCACCAAGTTCGACGAGGCCCCCGTCGCGTACGCGCTGTCGGCGCTCGCCGCGGTCGTCTACATCGTCGCCACCGTGGCGCTGGTCGCCCCCGCGCGCACGCCCGAGGCCGCGCGCCGCTGGTACCGGATCGCGTTCGCCACCATCGCCTTCGAGCTCGTGGGCGTCCTGGTCGTCGGGACGCTGAGCCTCGTCGACTCCGAGCTCTTCCCGCACGACAGCGTGTGGTCGGTCTACGGGTACGGCTACGTGTTCATCCCGCTGGTGCTCCCGGTGCTCGGCCTGCTGTGGCTCCGCCGCGGCGGACGCAGCCGCGTGAGCGCGGTGGACGAGCGCCCGGTGCGCGGGGGCCGCTGACGTGCTCGTCGTCCACGACCCGGCCGACGTGCCGGACGGCTTCGGGCCGAGCGCCGTCACCATCGGCAAGTTCGACGGCGTCCACGCGGGCCACCGGGCGGTCATCCGGCGCCTCCTCGGCATCGCCGCGGACGACGCGCTGTCCTCCGCGGTCGTGACGTTCGACCGGCACCCCGCCGCGCTCCTCGCGCCCGCGGCGCGCCCGCAGAGCCTCGTCAGCAACCGGCAGAAGATCGAGCTGCTCGAGGAGCTCGGGGTCGACGCCACGCTGATGCTGCCGTTCGACGAGCGCCTCTCGCGGCTCGATCCCGCGGCCTTCGTCACCACCGTCCTGGTCGACGCGCTGCACGCCCGCGTGGTGCTCGTGGGCGAGGACTTCCGCTTCGGCGCGAAGGGCGCCGGCGACGCGGCCACGCTCACGCGGCTCGGCGAGGCGCACGGCTTCCGCACGGTGGTCGTCGGCGACGTCATGCCGGACGGCAGCCGCAAGGTCTCCTCCACGTGGATCCGCGACCTCATGGACAGCGGGGACGTCACCGCCGCGGCAGAGCTGCTGGGCCGCGCGCCCGCCGTCCGCGGGCTCGTGGTGCACGGCGAGAAGCGCGGCCGCGAGCTGGGGTTCCCGACCGCGAACCTCTCGCCCGAGGCCGAGGGCCTCATCCCCGCCGACGGCGTCTACGCGGGCTGGCTGCGCGACGGCGACCGGTCGTACCCGTCGGCCATCTCGGTGGGCACCAACCCCACCTTCGCGGGCGTCCGTCCCCGCGTCGTCGAGGCGTTCGTGCTCGACGAGACGCTCGACCTCTACGACCACGAGGTCGAGGTCGTCTTCGTCTCCCGGATCCGCGGCATGGTCGCCTACGAGGGCCGCGAGCCGCTGATCGCCCAGATGACGGACGACGTGGTCCGCACCCGCGCGGTGCTCGGGATCTAGGCGGCCGCGGCCGGACCCGCGTCGCCCCCGGGGCGGGGCGTGCGGCCGAAGAGGTACATGATCAGCGTCGAGGCCGTCGCCTCGATCGCGGGGCCGTGGCCGACGCTCCAGCCGCCGTCGGTCGCGCGCAGGGTCCGGGCGCGCAGCACGCCGCGGATCCCGGCCGGCGCGATGGCGGCGCGGGCCACGGCGACGGCTCCCGTCGAGCGCGGGTCGAGCTCCAGGTCGGCCTTCAGCGCGTGCGCGATGTCGAACGCGTGCACGACCACCTCGAGGAGCTCCGGCAGCCGCTTGCGGCCCTTCCCGGCGCGCTTGTCGGCGGCGATCGCGCGGATGCGGGCCACGAGCTCCTCGGGAGCGCGGGCGGCCTCGTCGGCGCTCAGGTCGTCCATCACGCGCATGGGGTTGAGGCGGGGACGGCGGCGCATCGAGCCGATGGCCGTGCGCACCATCGCCGCGTTGCTCGCGCCCACGCGCCACACCACGTGGCCCGCGACGTCGCGGACGGTCCACCCGTCGCACATGCTCGCGGCCTCCCAGCCCTCGGCGTCGAGCGACGCGAGGAGGTCGGCGGTGCGGTCGAGCACGTCCGCGATCTGCTCGCTCCACACGCCGGTGACCGCGGGCTCGGGTTCGGACGCGCGCTGGCTGAGGGGCAGGTGCCGGGAGATCTCGCTCATGGCCGAGAGCCTATTCCGGCCGCCGTAGAATCTGGTGGTGACGACACCTCCCGCCGCTCCCCGCGCGGGTGCGCTCCTCGCCCTGGTCGGCATCGTGCTGGTGGCCCTGAACCTCCGCACCGCCGTCGCCGTCTTCTCGCCGATCGTGACGGAGATCGGGCGCGACGTGCCGCTCGACAGCGTCGCCATCGGCGTCCTCGGGGCCCTGCCGCCCGTGTGCTTCGCGCTCTTCGGGCTCCTCGCGCCCGCCATCTCCCGCCGCCTCGGCCTCGAGCTGACCGTGGTCGTCGGCCTCGGCGCGATGGTGGCGGGGCACCTCGTGCGGGCGGCGTCCGGCGACGTGGTCGTCTTCGGCATCGGCACGGTCCTCACGCTCGCGGGGATGGGGCTCGGCAACGTGCTCCTGCCGCCGCTCGTGAAGCGGTACTTCCCCGGCCGGATCGGGCCGCTCACCTCGCTCACCACCGTGATGATGTCGATCAGCACGGGCGTGCCCTCGCTCGTCGCCGCGCCCCTGGCCGACAGCGCGGGGTGGCGCGTCGCCATCGGGGCGTGGGCCGGCGTCGCGGTCGTCGCGCTCGTGCCCTGGATCGCGCTCCTCGTCGAGCACCGCCGTCACACCCGGCGCGAGCGCGAGGCCGCCGCGGGCCTCGACCAGGTGGAGGAGGCCCCCGCCGCCGTCACCGGCCGCGTGTTCCGCTCGCCCGTCGCCTGGGCGCTCGTCGGGATCCAGGCCGCCTCGTCGTTCAACGCGTACTCGATGTTCGCGTGGCTGCCGGCGCTGCTGCAGGACACCGCCGGCCAGACGCCCGTGGCCTCCGGCGCGCTGCTCGCCGTGTTCGGGTTCATGGGGCTGCCCACCGCGATCGTCATGCCGATCCTCGCGGCGCGGATGCGCAACGTCGGCATCCTGATCCAGCTCGGCGTGCTGTTCTTCGTGGTCGGCTACGTGGGCCTCCTGGTCGCCCCCGCCGCCGCGCCGCTGCTCTGGGTGGCGGCCGCGGGCACCGGGCCCCTGCTGTTCCCGCTCGTCTTCGTGCTGATCAACCTCCGCACGCGCACGCATGCGGGCGTGGTCGCGCTCAGCGGCTTCGTGCAGGGGATCGGCTACGCGATCGGGGCGATCGGCCCGCTCCTGTTCGGCGTGCTCCACGAGCTGTCCGGCGGCTGGACCGCCCCGCTCCTCATGCTCTTCGCGATGGTCGCCGTCGCCTCCGCCTCGGGCTTCTACCTCGCGCGCCCCCGCATGCTCGAGGACACCTGGGACCGTCCGAGCCGCGAGCCCGTCCGCGGCGACTGACGGCGCCCGACGGGGCGCCGCCCGTGCCCGCCCGGATCAGAAGCTCGGGACCATCTCCTTGCGGTGCACGAGCGCGCCGGCGCCGATGATGGGGCCGTCCTCGGAGAGGCCGGAGGGCACCACGCGCGTCTTGGTGACGAAGCCGAACTGCTCGCGGAGCGCGATGGGCTCGCGGATCATGTCGAAGATGTCGGGCGTCACGCGGCTGAAGCCGCCGCCGATGGCGACGACGTCCAGGTCGACGAGCGAGCTGGCCGACGCGATGGCGCGGCCGATCGCGAGCCCGGCCCGCCGCACAGCCTGCACGGCGAGGTCGTCGCCCGCGCGGTAGCCGGCGGCGAGGTCCTCGCCCGTGGCCCCGGTCCAGCCGCGGGCGCGCGCCCAGGCGACGCTCCGGGGCCCGGACGCGATCGCCTCCACGCAGCCCTGCCCGCCGCAGCTGCACGGGTCGTCGAAGCCCGCGACCTCGACGTGGCCGATGTGGCCCGCGTTGCCCGTCGGCCCCGCGACGGTGCGGCCCGACAGCACGAGGCCGCCGCCGACCCCGGTCGACACGATCATGCCCATCACGTCGTCGTAGCCCCGGCCGGCGCCGACCCAGTGCTCGGCGAGCGTGATGGCGAGCCCGTCCATCTGGAGCGTGGTCGGCACGTCCGGGGTGAGCTCGGCGACGCGGTCGCGGAGCGGGAAGGAGCGCCAGGCCGGCACGTTGAGCGGCGAGACGAGGCCCTGCCGGACGTCGACGGGGCCCGCGGCCGCGAGGCCGGTGCCGACGAGCTCGGCGTCGTCGGGCAGGGCGGCGAGGGCCTGCCGGGCGACCCCGAGCACGGAGTCGAGCAGCTCGTCGGCGGAGCGGTCGGGGCCGGTGGGCCCGCGGAACCGGCTGCCCGCGAGCACGCGGCCCGCGTCGTCCACGAGAGCGGACTCCACCTTGGTGCCGCCGAAGTCGACGGCGAGCGCGAGCGTGCGAGGCATCTTCGTCCTGTCCCGGTCCCGGATCCGCCCGTGCACCGGCGTCCAGGATACGGTCGGTCGGGGCCCGCTCCCGGCGGCGCGCGGCCCGACCCCGCTCCGCCGATCGGCCGATGGGGTGCGCCGATCGGCTGGTCCGGCCGCCGATCGGCTGACGCAGGCCGTCCACCTGTGGGGAAACCCGCGTCCATCCGGCTACGCCGATCTATGCTCATGCCGTGCATCCCGACCACCGCCCCGGAGACAGCGCCCACGAGGCGCCCGCCCCGCGCGCCGAGCACGCGGCGTCCCCTCGCCGCGGCACGGCTCCCGCGCTCGAGTACGCGGACGCGGCCGAGGCCCGTCTCGCCTCGCGCCAGCTCGACGAGGGCATGCCCGCCTCCTCGGGGCTCGGCGACGACGACGGGGGCATCCGCACCCGCTTCCCGGCGATGCCGGGCGCCTTCCTCTCCGAGGCCCGGGCCTCCACCGTCTTCCTGCCCTACGAGTTCGTGTTCCGCCGCCTCATCGACATGCCGCCGCTCATCGTGTGGGACGCGGTGTCCGATCCCGACATGGTGTCCGGCTGGCTCGCGGAGGCGTCCATCGAGCAGGAGGAGGGCGGCGAGTTCTGGTTCGAGTGGATGACCGGCCCGGACCGCAGCCTCGCCTCGGCGTCGGGCGGCATCGTCACGCGCTTCGAGGAGGGGCAGGGCATCGACTTCACGTTCGTGGACGAGGGGGAGGTCACCGCGCGGTTCCTCCTGCGCCTCCAGGAGGTGCCCGGCGGGCCCCGCGACCGGCAGACGGAGCTGGTCGTCACCGTGACCGGCATGCTGCCCGCGGGCATCGCCAACGTGCTGAAGGCCAGCTGGCGCCTCCACCTCGACCTGCTGGACGAGCTCGTCCGCGGCCGCCCCGTGGACTGGGCGACGTGCGACGTCGAGCACGGCCCGACCTGGCGCCGGTACATGGCGGAGCTGGAGTCGGCCGAGGGCTGATCCGCCTCCGCGGCCCACGCCCGACGGCGCGTCCCCGGTAGGTGCCCACCGCGCGTCCCGGGTCCTGGGAGCCGCTTGCCAGGCAGATTGCCTACCGTGAGGGAATGACTTCGCCGAGCGCCGCCGCCCGTCTCGCCCTCGTGACCGGAGCGACGGGGTACATCGGCGGGAGGCTCGTGCCGCGCCTGCTCGAGGCCGGCTTCCGCGTGCGCGTCCTGGTCCGCGATCCCCGCCGTCTCACCGACGTCCCGTGGCGCGACGACGTGGAGGTGGTGCGGGGCGACCTGTCCGACGCCGCGACCCTCGCGCCCGCCGTAGAGGACGTCGACGTCCTCTACTACCTCGTCCACGGCATGGGCGCCAAGGGCGACTTCGCCTCGTCGGAGCGCGCCTCGGCCGAGAACGTCGCCACGGCCGCGAAGGCCGCGGGAGTCGGCCGCATCGTGTACCTCGGCGGCCTGCACCCGGACGTCGACCACCTCTCGAAGCACCTGGCCAGCCGCAAGGCGGTGGGCGACGTGCTGCTCGCGAGCGGCGTGCCCACCGTGGCGCTGCAGGCCGGCGTCGTCATCGGCTCCGGATCCACCTCGTTCGAGATGATCCGGCACCTCACCGAGGTCCTGCCGTTCATGCCCGCGCCCGGGTGGGTGCGGAACTTCATCCAGCCGATCGCGATCCGGGACGTCCTCTACTACCTGGTCGCCGCCGCGGACATGCCCGAGGGGCTCAACCGCACCTTCGACATCGGCGGGCCCGACGTGCTGCGCTACGGCCAGATGATGAACGGGTACGCGGTCGAGGCGGGACTGCCGCAGCGGCCCATCGCGTCCATCCCGATCTTCGCGCCGCGACTCGCCGCGCACTGGGTGAACGTCGTCACGCCCATCCCGCGCACGCTGGCGGTGCCGATCATCGAGTCGCTCCAGTACGACTGCGTCATGGGCGAGCACGACATCTCGACCTACGTCCCCGACCCCGAGGGCGGCCTCACGGGCTACCGCCGCTCCGTGCGCCTCGCGCTCGGCCGCATGCGCGACGGGGTCGTGGAGACCAGCTGGAAGGACTCCGCCGTCGTGGGCGCGCCCAGCGACCTGCTGCCGAGCGACCCCGACTGGTCGGGTCACACGGTCTACCTCGACCTCAAGGAGCGGTCGACGGAGGCGGCGCCCGAGGACCTGTGGGCCGTCATCGAGTCCATCGGCGGCGAGAACGGCTGGTACTCGCTCCCGGTCGCGTGGGCCGCGCGCGGGTGGATGGACAAGCTCGTCGGCGGCGTGGGCCTCCGCCGCGGCCGCCGCAGCGCCACGACCCTGCAGACCGGGGACGCGCTCGACTTCTGGCGCGTCGAGCACATCGAGCGCGGCACGGCACTGCGGCTGCGCGCCGAGATGAAGCTGCCCGGCGAGGCCTGGCTCGAGCTGAGCGCGACGCCGCGCGCGGACGGCGGCAGCGACTACCGCCAGCGCGCGATCTTCTTCCCGTCCGGGCTCGCCGGCCGGCTGTACTGGTTCGCGATCCTGCCCTTCCACGGCGTGATCTTCACCTCGATGGCGACCCGCATCACCGCGAAGGCGCTCGCCGCCACGCGACGGCGCGCGGCCGAGCGTCCCCGCGCGGGGGCCGCCCGGTGAGCCGGCGGAACGGGGCTCCGCGCATCGGCCTCATCCTGCTGACCCTGGTGGGCATCGTCCTCGCCTCGGCGGGCCTCGCCACGGCCGTGACCATGAGCGTGTCCGCGCCCGTGCAGGCGCGCGCCGACCTCGCGGCGCTGTCGGGCGGAGCGGCGGGCACCTCCCGCACGCCGTCCTCGGCGTCGACGCCGGACGCCGGCTCCGCCGAGGCGTGGAAGCCCGTCCCCGTCGACGCCTCGGGCAGCCGCAGCATCACCGACCTCACGGACGGCGCCACCTCGCGCGTCACCATCGACGTGCTCGGCGTGCCGCTCAGCGCCGGCCAGGCGGGGGCGCTCGTCGCGACGATCCTGTCGCTGCCCGTGCTCATCGCGCTGGCGTTGCTCGTGCTCTCGCCGCGGCGCCGCAGCTGGTGGCGTCGGGTGGTGCGCCGACAGCACGGATGACGTCCGATGTCGACCCGATGACATCCCCGCGGGCGGGGACCATGATGGGCACGACGAGAGGCGGATCCATGGCACCGCGCACGCGCACGACGGTCCTGCTCGGCGACAGCCTGACCGCGGACGGCCGGTGGGACGCCATCGTCCCCGACGGGGACGCGCGGATCGTCGACCGGGGCCGCCCCGGGCAGACCACGGACGACGTGCTCGCGCTCCTGTCCGAGGTCGTGGCCGAGGACCCGTCGACCGTGGTCCTCTCCTGCGGCACGCACGACCTCGGCGCCGCGCGCCGGGGACCCGAGCAGACCGTCCGGGCGCTGGAGACGATCCTCGCCGACCTGCGGCGCGACCTGCCGACCGCGCGGCTCGTCGTCGTCTCCGTGCCGCCGCGGGGGCGCGAGCACGCGGAGCGCATCCGCATCGTCAACGTGCACCTGCGCCAGTACGCGCCGGCCGTCCGCGCCGAGCACGTGGACCTGTGGCCGGCCCTCGGCTTCGGCGACGGCGAGCTCGACCCCACCCTGAGCGACGACCGCCTGCACCTCACCGACGCGGGCGCTGCCGCGGTGCGCGCGGTGCTCGCCCCCGTGCTCGCGCCCCGGGACGGGGATGCGCACGACGCGGCGGACGACGACGCGGACGCGGCTCCCGACGGGTCCGGCGCACCCGAGGACGCCGCCGGCGCCTAACGGCCGGGCGCGAGCGGGCCGGGGGAGCGGAGCCCCACCACGCCGTCCAGGACCACGGCGAGCTTGCGCCGCCACCAGTCGCGCGGCGTCGCGGCGGATCCCGGCGAGACCTCGCCCGCGAAGCGCGCCGTCACACGGCCCATGGTCCCGAGGGCGTCGCGCTGGGCCTCCTCCTCGCGGGCATGCACGGCATCCGGGGCGCCGGCCGAGTGGGCGGGGCCGCCGCGCCGGGAGGAGTGCCCCGGGTCCCCGCCCCGGGATCCGGCGTCCGCGCCGTGCTCGGCGGCCCCGCCCTCCGCCGCCCTGCCCTCCGCGGCCATGCCCTCCGCGGCCAGCGTGAGGAGCCCGCGGCCCATGGCGGCGGGCAGCGTGGCGTCGTCGAGGGGGGCGGACGAGTCGGGGCGGTCGCCCGCGGCGCCGGTCGCGGCGAGGACGCGCTCCCACCCCACGTAGGACTCGACGGCGATGTCGAGGACGGTGTCGAGCACCAGCACGGCCTCGGCCTCCGCGAAGCCCAGGCGGGTGAGGTCGCGGATGGCGCCCGTGAAGCGGAGGACGACCTGGTCCGGCGCGGCGCGCAGGTGGTGGATCGCGGTCGCGAGCCCCGGGTGCCGGTCGTACATGTCCCAGATGCGCTCGACGGCCTGCTCCAGGTAGGTGCGCCAGGCCGTGTCGCCCGCCGCCTCGAGCGTCCCGGCGGGGGCGTCGGGCACGACCGGCCAGTCCATCCGCGCGATCGCGGTGTCGCAGGCGAGGAGCACGATGTCGTCGCGGCTCGCCACGTGCCGGTACAGCGTCGAGTGGTCGACGCCCAGGCGGTTCGCGAGCGAGGTCAGCGTCAGCGTGCTGAGCCCGACCTCGAGGGCGCCCTCCGCGATCGACCGCCGCGAGACGCGCGCGGGCCGCCCGACCCGACCGGCTCGCCGTTCCATGCCGACGATCATACCGGGACGGCGCCAGTCATTAGGGCCCAAAGCGACGCGTGCCCGGGGACGCGGAGGAGCGGACGGGCCGGTCGCGCCGGTCGTCGCGACCGCCGGTGCCGGCGACGTGGGCGTCGTCCATGGCGTCGTCCGGGGCGTCGGCCGGCACGGAGCCGCCGCGGCTAGCGTGGGAGCATGCCCGACAACCGCACCCCCTTCTCCGAGCTCGACGACCTCATCGCCATCCCGCGCCTCGGCGGCCTCGTGCTCTCTCCCGACGGACGCCGCGCGGTGCTCACCGTCACGACCCTCGACGCAGCCCGCACCGGCTACCGGAACGCCCTCTGGGTCGTGCCCGCGGCCGGCGGCGGCGTGCCCCGGCGCCTCACGCGCTCCGCGAAGAGCGAGGCCGGCGCGGCCTTCACGTCCACCGGCGACCTGCTGTTCGTCTCCTCGCGGCCGGACGCGGACGACGCCGCCGAGGAGGACGCCGCGCAGCTGTGGATCCTCCCGGCGGACGGCGGCGAGGCCCGCGCGCTGACGCGGCTCGCCGGCGGCGTCGACGGCATCGCGGCCGTGGCGCGCGACGCGGCCACCGTGGTCCTGCACGCGCCGCTGCTGCCCGGATCCGACTCGCTGGAGGCCGACGCCGTGGCCCGGAAGCGCCGGTCGGACCTCAAGGTGAACGCGATCCTGCACGACAGCTACCCCGTGCGCTACTGGGACCACGACCTCGGTCCCGACGAGCCGCACCTGCTCGCGCTCGACCTGACGGACGCGCTCGTGGAGGAGCCCGCACGGCCCACCACGGCCGACGCCGCCACCGCGCTCGCCGCCGAGGCCGCGACCGAGGACGGCGGATCGGCGGCCGCCGCCCCCGCCGCCACGGCCCTGCCGTACCCGACCTCGCTGCCGCGCCCGCGGGACCTGACGCCGCAGCCCGGCCGGACGCTCGACCACGCGTCCGCGGCCCTCAGCCCCGACGGCCGCACGCTCGTCGTCGCCGTCGGCGTCAAGGAGCGCCGCGGCGACCGCCAGGCGCTCGTCTCCCTCGACGTCGCGACGGGGGAGCGGACGACGCTCGTCGACCTGCCCGGCACCGACGTCGAGTCGCCCGCCATCAGCCCCGACGGAGGGCTCCTCGCCTACGTCCGCGCCGACCGCGCGACCCCCGCCGGGCCCACGCAGCAGGAGATCTGGGTATCCGCGCTCGACGGGTCCGACGCCCGGCGCGTGGCCGCCGACTGGGACCGCTGGCCGTCGTCGCTGCAGTTCGACGCCGACTCCCAGGGGCTCGTCGTGACCGCCGACCAGGACGGCCGCGGCCCCGTCTTCCGCATCGGCCTCGACGGCGACGTCACGCAGCTCACGACCGACGACCACGCGTACACCGACGTGCGCGTCGACGCCGAGACGGGCGACGTGCTCGCGCTGCGGTCCTCGTGGATGGCGCCGGCCCACCCCGTGCGCGTGTCCGCCGCCGACGGGTCCGTGACCGAGCTGGCGACGCCCGCGCCCGTGCCCGCCACGACCGGCACCATGACCGAGGTCGCGACGACCGCAGCCGATGGCGCCCGCGTGCGCGGCTGGCTCGTGCTGCCGGAGGGCGCGTCGGCCGAGGCGCCCGCGCCGCTGCTGCTGTGGATCCACGGCGGCCCGCTCAACAGCTGGAACGCGTGGAGCTGGCGCTGGACCCCGCAGGTGATGGTGGCGCGCGGCTACGCGGTGCTGCTGCCGGACCCCGCGCTCAGCACCGGCTACGGCCTCGACTTCATCGCCCGCGGCTGGGACGCGTGGGGCGAGGCGCCGTACACGGACCTCATGTCGATCACCGACGCCGTGGAGGCGCGCGATGACATCGACGCGACCCGGACGGCCGCGATGGGCGGCTCGTTCGGCGGCTACATGGCGAACTGGGTCGCGGGGCACACCGACCGCTTCCGCGCGATCGTCAGCCACGCGAGCCTCTGGGCGCTCGACCAGTTCGGCCCCACCACCGACTCGTCGCAGTACTGGCAGAGCATCTTCTCCGCCGAGGGGCTCGACCGGAACTCGCCGCACCACTCGGTGCGGGACATCGTGACCCCCATGCTCGTGATCCACGGCGACCGCGACTACCGCGTGCCCGTGGGCGAGAGCCTGCGCCTCTGGTCGGAGCTCGCCGAGCACCACGCGGCCGACGACGGGACCACGCCGCACCGGTTCCTGGTCTTCCCGGACGAGAACCACTGGATCCTGAAGCCCCAGCAGTCGGTGGTCTGGTACCGGACGGTGCTCGCGTTCCTCGACCAGCACGTGCACGGGAAGGACTTCGTGCGGCCCGAGGTGCTCGGCTAGCACCGCGGTTCACGGGCCGGGCGGCGCGGGCATGCGGGATGATGACCGGATGCCCGCGCGCCCCGCCCCCGGTCCCACGCTCCTCCGCGCCGCTCGGGCCGTCGACGCCCACGGGACGACCGCCGACGCGTGGGTGCTGCTCGACGGCGACGCGATCGCCGCGGTCGGGAGCGGACGCGAGGCGCCGCCGGCGGAGCGCACGGTCGACCTCGGCGACGTCACGCTCGTGCCGGGCCTCGTCGACCTGCACGTGCACGGCGGCGCGGGCGGGTCCCACGACGACGGGGCCGACGGGCTCCGCGCGGCCGTCGCCCTGCACCGGCGGCACGGCACCACGCGCTCCGTGCTCAGCCTCGTCGCGAACCCGGTGCCCGACCTCGTGCGGTCGCTCGGCGCGATCCGGGAGGCGATGGCCGAGGATCCGCTCGTGCTCGGCGCGCACCTCGAGGGCCCGTTCCTGTCGCCGCACGCGGCGGGGGCCCACGCGCACGAGCACCTGGTGGATCCGACGCCCGCGCGCATCGATGCCCTCCTCGCGGCGGGGGAGGGCGTGCTGCGGCAGGTCACGATCGCCCCGGAGCTCGACGGCGCGCTCGACGCCATCCGCCGCCTGGTCGACGGGGGCGTGGTCGCGGCCGTCGGGCACACCACGTGCTCAGGCGACCTCGCGCGGGCGGCGTTCGACGCGGGGGCGACCGTGCTGACGCACGCGTTCAACGCGATGCCCGGCATCCACCACCGCGAGCCGGGCCCGATCATGGCGGCCGTCGCCGACGAGCGGGTGACGCTCGAGCTGATCCTCGACGGCGTCCACGTGGATCCGGCGGTCGCGGGACTGCTGTTCCGCGTGGCGCCCGGCCGCGTCGCGCTCGTCACCGACGCGATGGCGGCGACGGGATCCGCGGACGGCCGCTACCGCCTCGGCTCGCTCGACGTGGACGTGCGCGCCGGCGTCGCGCGGCTGTCGGGCACCGATACGATCGCGGGCTCGACGCTCACGCAGGACCGGGCGCTGCGGATCGCGGTGGGCGACGTGGGCCTCGCGCTGCCGGATGCGGTCGCGGCGCTCACGGTCGTCCCGGCCCGGGCGCTGGGCCTCCAGGGCCGCTTCGGCCTCCTGCGCGCGGGATCCGCGGCCGACGTCGTGGCGGTCACGCCCGACCTCGAGGTCGCCCGCGTCTGGGCCGCGGGCGTCGAGGTCCCGGGCGTGCCTCAGGCCCCGTCGCGGTAGACCACGCGGCGCTCGCCGGCGCGCACGGCGGCCGTCAGACGGTTGCCGGCGGGCGGGAGCGGGCAGTTCATCCAGTCGGAGAAGCCGCAGGGCGGGACGACGGCGCGCGTGAAGTCGAGCGTGACGGGTCCGTCGCCGTCCGGGCGCGGGAGGAAGAGGAAGCGGCTGGGCGCGTAGCTCTCGCGGCCGGTGGTCGCGTCGGCGAAGACGAGCTGGAGCCGGTCGCCGTCGGCGAACGCGCTGAGGCGCACCTCCTGGCCCTCGATCTCCACGACGATGTCGCCGGGCACGGGCAGCCCGCGGGTGCGGCCCTGGTCGGCGATGTGCTCGAACGGGATGACGCGGTCCTCGTCGACGCGCTCGAACCGGCCCTGGAGGATCCACTCGGGGGCGTAGGGGTAGACCTCGATGTCCTCGAACGCCCGGTTCCTCGGGGACGCCGAGTCCCAGAGCCGGTAGCCGTGCTCGGGCTCGCCCGTGTCGAGCGAGACGCGCTCGATGCGGGTGAGCTGCACGGTGTCGGGCTGGCCCTCGAGCGCCTCGAGGTCGCTGACCTCCTCGCCGGCAGCGAGCCACGTCGTCTGGATCAGCGCGAGGCTGCCGAACGGGCTCGTCACGGCCGCGAGGCGGGCGCGGTGCCAGGCCTCGTAGCGGGCGAGGGCATCGGGGTCGGCGGCGTCGGGGCGGGCGGCAGCGGTCGTCGTGTCGGTCACGTGAGGGTCAACGCGCCTGGTGCGGGCGCATTCCCGGAGCGCGCGCCTCGCGGATGCCGCTCGGAGGCGTCGGGTATTGACTGGACACCCGACGGAAGGACGCTCCCATGGCACGCACGGTCGCCGACCAGCTCATCGCCCAGCTCATCGAGGCGGGGGTGAGCCGCATCTACGGGGTCGTCGGCGACAGCCTCAACCCGATCGTCGACGCGGTGCGACGCACGGGCGGGAGCCGCAAGGGCGGCATCGACTGGATCCACGTGCGCCACGAGGAGGCGGGCGCGTTCGCCGCCTCCGCCGAGGCGCAGCTCACGGGCAGGCTCGCGGTGTGCGCCGGATCCTGCGGCCCCGGCCACCTCCACCTCATCAACGGCCTCTACGACGCGCACCGCTCGGGCGCGCCCGTGCTCGCCATCGCGAGCCACATCACCACGAACCAGATCGGCTCCGGCTACTTCCAGGAGACGCACCCGGACCGCCTCTTCGTCGAGTGCTCGCACTACACGGAGATGATCTCGACGGCCGTGCAGGCGCCCCGCGTCGTCGACCAGGCCATGCGGCACTCGCTCGCGCTCGGCGGCGTCAGCGTCATCACGCTGCCCGGCGACGTCGCCGAGCTCGACGCCGAGGGCGAGGCACCCGCGTTCTCGCTGCCGCGGCGCCCCGCGATCGTGCCCGCCGAGGAGGACGTGCGCGCGCTCGCGCAGGCCATCGACGAGGCGGACAGCGTCGCCATCTTCGCCGGACGCGGAGCGGGATCCGCGCACGCCGAGCTCATGGAGCTGGCCGACAGGATCGCCGCCCCCGTCGGCCACTCGCTGCGCGGCAAGGACGTCATCCAGCAGGACAACCCCTTCGACGTCGGGATGACGGGCCTCATCGGCTACGGCGCCGCGGCTGCGGGCATCTCGGGCGCCGACCTGCTGATCCTCATCGGCACCGACTTCCCCTACGACCAGTTCCTGCCCGGCAAGGAGGTGCGCACCGCGCAGATCGACATCGCGCCGGAGCGCCTCGGCCGCCGCACCGACGTGGACATCGCGATCCACGGAGATGCGCTCTCCACCATCCGCGCGGTGCTGCCGCTCGTGCGGCGGAAGACCGACCGGCGGTTCCTCGAGAAGCTGCTGGAGGAGCAGGACAAGAAGGTCGAGCAGGTGGTGGGCGCGTACACGTCGAAGGCCGAGAAGCTGAAGCCCATCCACCCCGAGTACGCGGCCAGCATCCTGGACGAGGTCGCGGGGGACGACACCGTGTTCACGAGCGACACCGGCATGTGCAACGTCTGGACCGCGCGCTACCTCACGCCCAACGGGCGACGGCGGATGATCGGCTCGCTCGTGCACGGGTCGATGGCGAACGCGCTCCCGCAGGCCATCGGAGCCCAGGTGGCGTACCCGGAGCGCCAGGTCGTGTCCGTCTCGGGCGACGGCGGGCTCTCGATGCTCATGGGCGAGCTCGTGACGGTCGCGGCCTACGGGCTCCCCGTGAAGATCGTCGTGTTCAACAACTCCACGCTCGGGCTCGTGAAGGTCGAGATGCTCGTCGACGGGATCCCCGACTTCGGCGTGGACGTGCCGATGGTCGACTACGCGGCCGTCGCCGCAGCCCTCGGGATCCACGCCCAGCGGGTCGAGGACCCGGCGGACATCCGCGGGGCGCTGGAAGCCGCGTTCGCCCACGACGGCCCCGCCCTCGTCGACCTCGTCACCGATCCGATGGCGCTCTCCATCCCGCCGACCATCACCGGCCAGCAGCTGAAGGGCTTCGCGCTGTCCATGTCGAAGATCGTCATGAACGGCGGCGTCGGCGAGGCCGTGCAGCTCGCCCGATCCAACCTGCGGAACATCCCGCGGCCGTGAGCGCGGGCGCCGCCGCGTCCCCTCCCGCACCGACCGCACCACCCGCCCCGATCGCACCGAACCCCACCGAACAGAGGAGCACCATGTCCGACCCCGTCGTCGTCACCGCCGTCTTCACGCCCGTCGAGGGGCGGCGCGATGACACCGTCGCCGCCCTGTCCCGCGGCATCGCCGAGGTGCACGGGGAGGCGGGCTGCGAGCTCTACGCCATCCACGACGCGCCCGACGGCACCATCGTCATGCTCGAGAAGTGGTCCTCCGGCGAGGAGCTCGACGCCCACGGCGCGGGGGAGGTCGTCGCGCGCATGAACGCGTCGCTCGCCGGCCTCCTGCAGTCGCCGCCCGTGGTCACGCGGCTCGTCCCCATCCCGGCGGGGGACGAGATCCAGGGCGCGCTCTAGCGCGACGCCGGTCCCGGCGGGCGGTCAGCCGAGCTCGACCAGCGTGATCCCCGCCGACCGGTCGCCGCCGGCAAGCGCCTCGAGCGCGGCCGGGGCGTCGTCGAGCGGGATGCGGTGCTCGATGAGCAGCTCCGGGCGGAGCGCGCCCGAGGCGACTATCGCCATCAGCTCGGCGTAGTCGTGCGCGGGCATGCCGTGGCTGCCGTGCAGGCTCAGCTCCTGGCTGATGATGACCGGGACGGGCACCGTCGGCTCGCTCGCGAACAGACCGATCTGCACCTGTCGGCCGGTCGGCGCGAGCGCGAGCAGGCTGATCCGGAGCGTCGACTCCCGGCCGAGCGCCTCCACGGACACCTGCACGCCGTCGGGGGCGACCGCGCGGATCGCGTCGAGCACCTCCCGCTCGGCGAGGCCCGACGAGTCGACCGCGTGCGCGGCTCCGAGCTCCCGGGCGCGCGCGAGGGCTGCGGGGTCGATGTCGACCGCGATCACCTCGGCGCCCACGGCCACGCCGATCATCACGGCGCTGAGGCCCACGCCGCCGCAGCCGACGACGACCAGGCGCTCGCCGCGTCGGATGCGCGCGCGGTGCACGAGCCCCCGGAACGCGGTCGCGAACCGGCAGCCGAGGAGCGCCGCGGCCCCCGCGTCGAGGTCGTCGGGGACGGGGATGAGGTTGACGTCCGCGTCGTGCAGCGCCACCAGCTCCGCGAACGAGCCCCAGTGCGTGAAGCCCGGCTGCGTCTGGTCGCGGCACACCTGGCCGTTCCCGGCCCGGCACTCGGGGCAGCGCCCGCACGCGCACACGAAGGGCACGGTGACGCGGTCGCCGACGCGGAAGCGGGTGACCTCGGGGCCCGTGGCGTGGATCCGGCCCACCAGCTCGTGCCCCGGCACCTGCGGCAGGGCGATGCCGTCGTCGTGCCCGAGCCAGCCGTGCGCGTCGCTGCGGCACACGCCCGTGGCCTCGACGCGCACGACGACGCCGCGCGGCGAGGGGACGGGATCCGGCAGCTCGCGGACGACGGGCGTCTCGCCGAACCGTTCGTAGACGACGGCGCGCATGGGGGCTCCTCGGGGCAGGCGGGGCCCGACGGGATCGGGCGGACGGGCCCGTCCACGGTATCCGACGGCGCGGGCCGCCCCTTCGCGCGCGGCGACCTGCTCCTGCGGAGGCGGAGGCCCCGGTCCTCAGCCGCGGTCGCCGAGCAGTACCTCGCGCACCGCGGCGGTCGTCGCGACCACCTGCCGGGCGCGCCCCGAGGAGAACAGGGCCGCGTCGGCCTCGGTCACGAGCGACTCCTCACGCCACTGCGCGTCGTACAGGGCGGCGCGGTAGCCCGTCGACGCCTGGCAGGAGGCGTCGGCGCGGGCGAGCACGACGTCCTCGGAGGGTGCGTCGGCGTGCTCGGGCTCGAGCAGGGTCATCGGATCCTCGGGCAGCGGGCGTCCCCGGTCGCGGAGCTCGTCGGCGGAGGACCCGGCCAGGCAGCCGCGCCAGGCGTCGGCCGCCGCGACGACCGCGGGGTCGCGCAGGGCGCGCTCCCGGGCGTCGGCGCGCAGCTCGAGCGCGCGCATCCGGATGCCCTGGTTCGTGCCCGAGTGCGCCCAGACGCCCGCGCGGACACCCGGGAGGCAGGCATCGAGCGCGCGGCCGCGCGCGTCGTCGTCGTTTCGCGCCATCCGCCACTCCCGCAGCTCGGCGCGCGCCGGATCCACCGCCGGCCCGTGGCCGTACCGGGCGGCGCGCCCCTCGTCGAGCGGCGGGGCGATGAGGCGGCCGTCCGCGTGCGACGCCGGGGCGAGGAGCACCGCCGGGTCGAGCGCGGGCGCCGCGTCCGCGATGCCATGCGCGACGAGGCACGGCCGCAGGCGGATGTCCTCGGCGACGTCGATCGCATCCATCGGGACGCCCGCGGCCGCGTCGAGCGGCAGGGTCCACGCGGCGGCGTCCCGCGCGGGCAGATCCGCGACCGGCTCGGTCCGGGGCGCCGGTGCGTTCGCGACGGCGACGCCGATGAGGCCCGCGGCGACCACGACCGCGACGACGCCGCGCGGGGTGCGGATCCGGCGGGCCAGGCGCCCGGCGGATCCGCGGATGGGGGATGCGGTCACGAGCGCACCAGTCCTCTCTCATGGGCGAAGACGACGACCTGCAGGCGGCTGCGGAGCCCGAGCTTCGCGAGCACCGCCTGCACGTGCGTCTTCACGGTCGACGCCGCGACGAAGGACGCCTCGGCGATCTGGACGTTGGTCAGCCCGCGGGCGACGAGCAGGAAGGTCTCGCGCTCGCGCGGCGTCAGCACCGCGAGCACGTCGACGTCGGGTTGCGGGGGAGCGGCGCCGAAGTCCCGCAGGAGGTCCTCGGTGTCGCCCGTGACCTCGCCCGCCGCGGCGGCGCGCACGGTCGCGAGGAGCACCTCGGGCCGCGCGTCCTTCGTGAGGAAGGCGGCGGCGCCCGCGCGCGCGGCGGCGCGCACGGCCTGGTCGTCGCGGAGGGTGGTGAGGACGATCACGCGGGGCGCCTCGGCGCCGCCGTCCCGCACCGCGGCGGTCGCGGCCAGGCCGTCGAGCACCGGCATGCGGAGGTCCATCAGCACCACGTCGGGAGCCTCCCGGCGCACGAGGTCGATCCCGTCGCGGCCGTCCCCGGCGATGCCGACGCAGACGAGGTCGTTCGTCGCGTCGATCTGCATGCGGAGGCCCTGGGCGAAGAGCGGCTGGTCGTCGACCACCGCGACGCGCACCGGCTCAACCACGGGGACCGGCGGCATCGGCGGCGGATGCGGCGGGGGATGCCGATGCCGCGGCGGATGCCGGCGAGGCGGTCGCGGCGACGGCCGTCACGTCGACGGCGGGCCGGACGGGAGCGCCACCCGCCCCGCCGGCGATCGGCAGGTACGCCGTCACGACGAACTCGCCCCCGCCGTCCTGCTCCGGCCGGGGCTCCGGCTCCGCGGTGAGCCACCCGCCCGCGAGCCGCGCGCGCTCGCGCATGCCGGCGATCCCGGCACCGGTGCCGGGCAGCGCTCCCCGGGCCACGAGCGGCGACCGGCCGGACGAGCGCACCAGGAGCGCGAGCCCGGGACCGCGCCAGTCCAGCACCACGGAGGCGTCGGCGTCCGCGCCGCCGTGCTTGAGGGCGTTCGTCAGGCTCTCCTGCACGATCCGGTAGACGGCGAGCTGGTGCGCGTCCCGCAGCGGCGGTCGGGCGCCCAGCTCGTCGAGGTCGATGCGCATGCCCACGTCCCGCATGCGCGCGACGAGCGCCAGCAGGTCGGCGAGCGACAGGAGCTCGTCGCCGGCGTCGGTGATCCGCTCGATGAGGCCGCGGACGTCGGTCAGGGCGTCGCGCGCGACCCCGGAGATCGCGGTCAGGACGCCGTCGACCACCTCCGGCTGCCGACGCGACAGCGCGGACGCGCCCTCCGACTGCGCCACCACGATCGTGAGCGCGTGCGCGATGGAGTCGTGGACGTCCCGGGAGATGCGGGCCCGCTCGGCGACCAGCCGCAGCTCCAGGTCGGTCTCGGCCAGCCGGCCCTCGGCCTCCTCGAGGACGCGACCGAGGCGGTGCAGGCGCAGCGCGGCCCCGACGCCGAAGCCCACGGCCCAGGCCAGGACGACCGCGCCGACCCCGGCGAGCAACAGCACGACCAGGGTCGGGTGCAGCGGGCTGCCGCCGGCCGAGCCGAGCGCCGCCCACGCGAGGAGGCGCGTGGGGTCGGCACCCGAGGGCACGGCCGTGTGCACGACGGCGGCCGGCGCGGCGACGACGCCGGCCGGCAGGGCGACGAGCCGGGTCCGGCGGGAGCCCGTCGCGGCGACCATCAGCACGACGAACCCGACCGCCGCGTACAGCGGCCAGGTGGTCGAGTCGACGGCGGAGGCCAGCCCCGCCAGCTGCAGCACCGGGATCGCGACGACGATCGCGAGCGAGGCGGCCGGCATCCAGACGGCGAGGCCGATCGCAGCGCCGAGCGCGACGGCCAGGGTGGCGACGCCGGCGAGTCCGGCGCGTCCGGCCTCGGCGAGGATCCAGAGGGCGGCGAACGCGGCACCGCCGAGCGGGGCGACCAGGTGGGCGGTCGTGCGGGGTGAGGGCATGGGCACAGGCTACGAGGGGCGGTGCCCGCGATCCGGGCGGGGCGCGGAACCTCATCCCCGCGGGGGAGGAGCGCGCCGACGGCCGCTCCCGGAGGCCGCTCCCGGTGGGCGCTGGCAGACTGGACCGGTGACCCGCACCCCCGCCGCCCCCGCCTTCACCCGACCGTCGCTCGCCCCCGGGCTCCTCGGCGCCATCGTGCTGCTGGCCGGCTTCGCGGTGATCGACGGCGACCTGTTCACGGTCGTGCGGTTCGCGGTCGCGATCCTCGCGCTGATCATGATCGTGTTCTCGGTGCGCGCCCGCAGCTGGTGGAGCGCGGCGCTGCTGGCGGCCGTGGCCGTGCTGTGGAACCCCGTCGCCGTGATCCCCGTCGAGGCGGTGACCTGGCAGTCGCTGCAGTACGTGGCGGCGATCGTGTTCATCGCCGCGGGGATCCTGGTGAAGGTCCCCGTCGAGGCGGACCCTACGCCGGGCCGACCCCGAACGCGCGCTCCTCGGTGAGCCCGCGGCGCAGGTAGGCGACGATCTCGTCGAGCGACCTGCGGGCGAGCGCCGGGTCCGCGGCCGGGTAGGCGAGCCAGCCGTGGTCGGCGCGCGGGATCCGCACCAGCCGCGCCTTCGTGCCCGCCGCCTTGAGCGCCGCGACGCCCTCCACGACGTCGTCGAGCCGCGGGTCCGCCGCCCCGACGTGGACGAGCGTGCCGGGCAGCCGGTCGAGGCCGTGCCCCTGGCGGTCGGGGGCCTGCAGCGTGGGCACCTCGCCGGACGGGCTCACGAGCACGAGCCGGAGGACCGCCGGGCCGTCGGCGTCCCGGGCGAGCGCGGTGACGCGCAGCGCCCGGTCGGCGCCGGGTCCGTCCCCGAGGATGCCGAGGCGCTCCGGGGTGCCGTTCCAGCCGGCGGCGTGCGAGGCGATCCAGGAGAGGCCCGCGAGGGCCTTCTCGTCGTCGTCCGGGGCCATGGCCACGACCACCGCGCGCAGGTCCTTCGCGAGCGTGGACGGCAGCCAGTCGCCGTCGTGCCGGGCGAGGACGACGAGCACCGGGGATCCGGTCGCCGAGCGGTCGTGGCCGGGCGGGGTCCAGACGGAGATGTCGAGCGGGAGGCCCTGCTTGCCCGCCGGATGCCGCACGACGCGCGCGCCGGCGGCGGGCGTGCCGTGCATCGACCGTGCCACGGCGGGCACGTGCCGGATGGCGAGGCCGAGGAGCCGGCGCCGGGGCGTGACGGTGGCGGAGGTGCGCGCGGCCATCAGGCGCTGCCCGCGCTGCCGGCGTCGGCGGAACCGGGGACGGGGCTCCCGGAGACGGCGGCGCGGGCCGCGGACGGGCGCGTCTCGCGGGCGCCGGATCCGGCGTCCCCGCGGGGCACGGCGCCGTGGCCCTCGGGCACGCGCTCGCCCTCGCGGACGGGTCCCGGGGGCGTGCCGTCGCCGAACGGGCGGCCGCCCAGCTCCTCGCGGCCGTGCGGCTCCAGCCAGCCCCACGTCTCGGGCCCGACGGGCACGACGCGGGTGGGGTTGATGTCGGTGTGCGTCAGGTAGTAGTGCTGCTTGATCTGCACGAAGTCGATGGTGTCGCCGAAGCCGGGCGTCTGGAACAGGTCGCGCGCGTAGGCCCACAGCACGGGCATCTCGTCGAGCTTCTGGCGGTTGCACTTGAAGTGCCCGTGGTAGACCGCGTCGAACCGGGCGAGCGTCGTGAACAGGCGGACGTCGGCCTCGGTGATCGTGTCGCCCACGAGGTAGCGCTGGCCGGCGAGGCGGTCGCTCAGCCAGTCCAGGCGGGAGAAGAGGCGGTCGTAGGCCTTCTCGTACGCCTCCTGGGATCCGGCGAACCCGCAGCGGTAGACGCCGTTGTTCACGTCGCGGAACACGAGGTCGGCGACCTCGTCGATCTCCGCGCGGAGGTGCTCCGGGTAGAGGTCGGGCGCGCCCTCGCGGTGGTGCTCGGTCCACTCCGTGGAGAGGTCGAGGGTGATCTGCGGGTAGTCGTTGGTCACGACCTGGCCGGAGGGGATGTCGACGAGGGCCGGCACGGTGATGCCGCGCGGGTAGCCGGGGAAGCGGGCGAGGAACGCGTCCTGCAGGCGCTCGATGCCGAGGACCGGGTCGCGGCCGTCGGGGTCGAGGTCGAAGGTCCAGCTGCGCGCGTCGTGCGTCGGGCCGGGGAGGCCGAGCGAGATGGCGTCCTCGAGACCGAGCAGGCGGCGGACGATGACGGAGCGGTTCGCCCACGGGCACGCGCGCGCGGCGACGAGGCGGTAGCGGCCGGCCTCGACGGGCCACCCCTGGGATCCGTCCCGGAGGATGCGGTCCTCGATGTAGTTCGTGTCGCGCGTGAACTCGCCCTCCTCGACGTAGCGGCCGGGGGAACCCGCCTCGTTGGTACCGGTGGGTGTCGCCTGATCCGTCATGGATCCAGCCTAGGCCGGGCGGCCCGCGGCGACCGGGCGCGCGGCGGGAGCGCGCGTGCCCTAAACTGCTCTCGTGCCCGTCCTCCCCGAGGCGGCCGGGCGCAGGCGGCGGACCCTCATCCCACCCCCGACCCGGGTCTCCCGGTTGCTCGAGGAAGGTCCCCTCGCCACCGTCCGACCGCACGCGTCACCGTGCGCGACGGACGCCGAGTCCTTCCGATCCGGGAGCGCAGGCGCGGCCTGGCCCCGGCAGTGAACAAGGAGTTGCATGGCTCGCACCGGCCAGCGGCGGTCCTCCGCCCGCACGCGCACGATCGACAACGACGGGCTCATCCCCGTCCTCGCGCGCGCCGTGCGCGAGATCGAGCAGGCCGCCCAGCGCGGCAAGCTGAAGCCGGTCAACCGCACGAAGTTCCAGGTCATCGCCGTGCTGATGCGCGAGGAGCGCACGCACGCGAAGGACCCGGCCACCCCGCTCAGCGACTCCGAGCGCGCGGAGACGCTGAAGCGCCTCGACGGCATCGCGAGCATCCTGGCCCGCACGGCCGCGCGCGACACCTCGGTGCTGCCGCTGCTGGACCCCGACGCCAAGCTCTCCGAGACCGCCCGCGCCATGCGCAAGCACATGCTGTTCGACGGCGGCGTCGAGATGGTCGTCGAGGACGAGCCGGAGCCCGAGCCCGAGGACCCGGCGATCGCGAAGCTGCACGAGCGCCAGGTCGTCCCGCCGTCGGTCAAGGCCCGCGTGCTGGCGAACCCGTTCCTCGAGCCCGACCTCGACCGGCCCGCTCCCGCGGCCCCGCCCACGCGCCTCCTCGCCAACTGGGAGCTGCTCGGCCCGCTGTTCAAGTCGTTCGAGTACGGCGCCGGCGGCGGCATCGCCAGCATGGACCTGCCGGAGAGCCCCCGCATCGACCGCCTGTCGCCGCACGGCCTCGAGCTCATGCGCCACCAGGCCCGCTTCCTCGAGAGCGTCCGCCTCGGCCACCGCGAGTTCCTGCTCGCCGACGAGCCGGGCCTCGGCAAGACCGCGCAGGCCCTGCTGGCCGCCTCCGTCGCCGACGCGTACCCGCTGCTCGTCGTCGTCCCCAACGTCGTCAAGATGAACTGGAAGCGCGAGGTGGAGCGCTGGACGCCGCACCGCCGCGCCACCGTCATCCACGGCGACGGCGCGGGCCTCGACGCCTTCGCCGACGTCGTCATCGTCAACTACGAGGTCCTCGACCGGCACATCGGCTGGCTCCGGACGCTCGGCTTCCGCGGCATGGTCGTCGACGAGGCCCACTTCATCAAGAACCTGCAGTCGCAGCGCTCGAAGTTCGTGCTGGCGCTCGCCGAGAGCATCCGGCAGCGCCAGTCCGCGCCGCTGCTGATGGCGCTGACGGGCACCCCGCTCATCAACGACATCGACGACTTCCGCGCCATCTGGCAGTTCCTCGGCTGGATCGACGGCGACAAGCCGACGTCCGTCCTCATGGGCGAGCTGGAGGAGGCGGGACTCACGCCCGCCGATCCCGGGTTCTTCGCGGAGGCGCGACGCGCGGTCATCGACCTCGGCATCGTCCGCCGCCGCAAGATCGACGTGGCGACCGACCTGCCGTCCAAGCGGATCGCCGACCTCCCCGTCGAGCTCGACGACGACCTGGGCCGCTCCATCCGCCAGGCCGAGCGCGAGCTCGCCGCCCGCCTGGTGCGGCGCTTCACGGCGCTCGTCGGCGCGCGCGGCACCACCGTGCCGGAGGTCCTCGACGGACCGGCGGCGGAGCGGGCGCACCTCGTGCGGCTCGTCGCGCAGTCGGAGCTCGACGAGGCCAAGGCGCAGAAGACCGGGGAGAACGTCTTCACCATGGTCCGCCGCATCGGCCAGGCCAAGGCGGTGCTCGCCGCCGACTACGCGGCGCAGCTCGCGCGCTCGGTCGGCAAGGTCGTGTTCTTCGCCAAGCACGTCGACGTGATGGACCAGGCCGAGGCCACGTTCGCGAAGCGGGACATCCGCAGCGTCTCGATCCGCGGCGACCAGTCGCCCGCGGCGCGCCAGGACGCCATCGACTCCTTCCAGAACGATCCCGAGGTGGAGGTCGTGGTCTGCTCGCTCACCGCTGCGGGCGTCGGCCTCAACCTGCAGGCCGCGTCGAACGTGGTGCTCGCCGAGCTCAGCTGGACCTCCGCGGAGCAGACGCAGGCCATCGACCGCGTGCACCGGATCGGCCAGGAGGAGCCCGTCACCGCGTGGCGCATCATCGCGGCGCAGACCATCGACGCGAAGATCGCGGAGCTCATCGACAGCAAGGCGGGCCTCGCGGCGCGCGCGCTCGACGGCGAGGACCTCGACGAGGCCGGATCCACGTCCGTCCAGCTCGATGCCCTGTCGCACCTGCTCGAGGAGGCGCTGGCCGCGTAGCCGTCGCGACCCGCACGACGACGCCCCCGCGACCTGCTGGTCGCGGGGGCGTCGTCGTCGCACGGGACGGCTCAGCCGCGCTCGGCCTTCCGGCGCTCCCGCTCGGCCTTGCGGGCCGCGCGGCGCTCGCGGGCGACGGCGTCCTGCGCGTCCTGCGTGGGGTTCGAGCGGGTGGTGCCGATGACGGCGAAGGCGATGAGGATCACGACGACGACCATCACGGCGACGACGACGAAGGTGGGCACCACGGTAGCTCCTCGGGGTCGGGCATCACGAGCGTACCGACCGGATCCGCCGGCTCAGTCCTCGAGGGCCTCGCCGCGCAGGTCCGGCAGGGTGAGCGCGGCGACGGCGGCCAGCGCGAAGACGCCCGCGAACACGCCGAACGGTAGGGCGACGCCACCGAGGGCGAGCAGCGGCGGCACGCACAGCGGCGCGATGATCGACGCGAGCCGCCCGAATCCGGCCGCGCTGCCCGCGCCCGTCGCGCGCACGCGCGTCGGGTACAGCTCGGGCGTCACCGCGTAGAGCGCGCCCCATGCGCCGAGGTTCGAGAACGACATGAGGGCGCCGAACACGAGGATCGAGGTCACGTCGTCGGCGGTGCCGAAGAGGCCCGCGGACACGGCGGATCCCGCGAGGAAGACCGCGAGCGTCACGCGGCGCCCCCAGCGCTCCACGAGCCAGGCCGAGACCGCGTAGCCCGGCAGCTGCGCGAGCGTGATGAGCAGGGTGTACCCGAAGGAGCGCACCAGCGAGAAGCCCTGCGCCACCAGCAGCGTCGGCAGCCAGATGAAGGCGCCGTAGTAGGCGAAGTTGACGCAGAACCACACGATCCAGAGGGAGAGGGTGCGGCGGCGCAGGCGCGCGCCGAAGAGGCGCTCTCGGGGAGCGGCGTCGGCGGCGGGCGCGGCGGACGCGGCCTCGGCGGCGGTCTCGGGCACCCGCGCGTCGTCGACCGGCGCCGCTGCTCCGGCCGACTCCTCCAGCCCGCGGACCACGCGCTCCGCCTCCGCGTGCCGGCCCTTCGCCTCGAGGAAGCGCACCGACTCCGGCAGCCGGAGCCGGACGAAGATCGCCCACACCGCGGGCACCGCGCCGAGCGCGAGCGCCCAGCGCCAGCCGTCTTCGCTCGTGGGGATGACCAGGTAGCCGATGAGCGCGGCCGCCGTCCAGCCGACCGCCCAGGAGGACTCGAGGATCACGATCACGCGCCCGCGGATCCGCGCCGGCGAGAACTCGCTCACGAGCGTCGACGCGACCGGCAGCTCCGCACCGAGCCCGAGGCCCACGACGAACCGCAGCGCGATGAGCGCGCCGACCGACATCGCGAGCGCGGACACGCCCGTCGCGAGGCCGTAGACGAGCAGCGTGAGGGCGAACACCTGCCGACGTCCGATGCGGTCCGCGACCAGCCCGCCGACGCTCGCGCCGATCGCCATGCCGAGGAAGCCCGCCGACGCGACGAGGCCGAGCTGCCCCGCGTCCGCCTCCCACACCACGGCGAGCTGGGCGATGACGAACGAGATGAGGCCGACGTCCATCGCGTCGAGGGCCCAGCCGACGCCGCTGCCGCCGAGGATGCGGGAGTGGCCGCGGGTCCAGGGGAGCGCGTCGAGGCGCTGGGCGCGGGTGGGCCGCGAGGTGGTCGTGGTCATGGTGTGGGGCTCCCGGGAGGCGCACGGCGCGCGATGGTCGCCGCGTCGGCGGTGTGGAGGACGGGCGACGCCGCGGGAGACGGGGATCCGTCGGCGGCGGGTCGAGCGTAGCGCCGCGGCGGTCCGCCTCCGGGAGTGTGACGCCGGCGGTCGCGCGCCGTCGGTGCACGACGTGAGATGACCGCCGGCGCGCGGGGACCGTGGCGTGCAGCGTGCAGCGTGCAGCGTGCGGCGTGCGGCGTGCGTCGTGCGGGCCCTGGTCCGGGACTCGCCGCGACCCTAGGCTCGTCACCATGTCCGTCCCCACCCCCGTCGCCGTGGATCCGGCCCCGCCGCGTCCCCGCCTCCTGCCCGCGCCGCTGGTCCTGCTCGTGGGCCTGGTGCTCGTGCCGCTCGCCCTCAGCCTGGCGGCGAACAGCTGGTCGGCGCCCGACGCGGCGGACTACGTGCGCATGGCCTTCGCCTCCGTCGCGGGGATCGTCGTCGCGATCGGCACGGTCGTCCTGCTCCTCGTCGACCGCATCCGGCACCGCGCGCCCGCGGGCACGATGGTCGCCCTCACCGTCGTGGTCGCGGTCTGGGGCGCGAGCAGCCTCGACTCCACCCTCGACCTGCTGCTGCAGCGGCTCGCCTCCGTGGGCTGAGCCCCGCGGACGCACGCGCCGCCGCATCCTCGCGACGCCGGACGCGCGCCGGGCGCGACCCGGCCGGTGCCGGATCAGCCGAGCGCCTCCGGGGCGCGGAAGAAGTCGCGCTCGTACGCCGCCGAGAGGCGGGACGCCTCGACCATCGCGGACCGGCGGACGGGGCCCGCGAGGACCGCCGCCTCGTCCACCAGCTCGCACGCGCGCCGGGTCGCGGCCGTGAAGGCGGGATCCGCGTACGTCTCGAGCCACGCCGCGTACGGGTGCGCGGACCCGGCCGCCGCCGCGGCGGATCCCGCCGCGTGGAGCCGGACGCCCACGTCGGCGTAGATCGTGAAGCAGGGCAGGAGCGCCGCGACGAGCACGGCGTAGTCGCTGCCGGCGGCGTGCGCGAGCAGGTGGTCGACGTAGGCGCGCGTCACCGGGCCGGCGACCGCGGGCGCGGGGTGCCGGGACAGCCACTCCTCGTGCAGCGTCGACTCGGCGGCGATCGCGTCGGCCGCGGACCGCGCCCACGCGACCTGCGCGTCGGGCGTCGGCGCGAGCTGGCTGGCCCGGGCGAGCACGCGGGAGTAGGCGCGGAGGTAGATCGCGTCCTGCGCGAGGTAGTGCGAGAACCACGCCTCCGGCAGGCTGCCGTCGCCGAGGCGGCGGACGAAGGGCAGGCCGTCGATCTCGCGGCGGAGGTCCGCCGATCCGGACCACATCTCCTCCGAGACGGGCGGCAGGTGCGTGCCCGCGGCATCCCACAGCGCGCGCAGGTGGTCGAGCGGGCCGGCCCCCTCGCCGACGTCGAGGTCCTCGGCGCGCGCCAGGGATCCCGTGAGCCAGCCCTTCGCCTCCGTGAGCGCCGCGAGCCAGTCGCCGCGCCGCGGCTGCAGGGTCGCGAGCGCGCTCGAGAGGGAGCAGCCGGTGCCGTGCGTGCTCGTCGTGGCGATGCGCGGGCCGGGGACGACGCGGACGGCGGAGTCCGCGGCGTCAGAGCCGTCCGCGCCGTCCCCGGCGGGAACGACGAGCGCGTCCGGGCAGTCGTCCACGCGGAGGTGCCCGCCCTTGACGATCACGCGCACGCCGTGCCGCGCGGCGAGGGCGCGGCCCTGCGCGAGCGCGGCGTCCCAGCCGTCGGCCTCGGGCTCGCCGAGGAGCGCGGCGAGCTCCGGCAGGTTGGGCGTCACGACGTCGGCGAGCGGGAGGAGGCGCCGCAGCGCCTCGGTGGCGTCGGCGTCGAGGAGGGCGTCGCCCGACTGGGCGACCATCACCGGGTCGAGCACCACGACCGGCGGGCGCACCGCGCGCAGCCAGTCCGCCACCTCGTCCACCACGGCGGCGGATCCGAGCATGCCGACCTTCACGGCGTCGATCACCACGTCGTCGGACACCGCGTCGAGCTGCGCCCGCAGGAACGCGACCGGCGGCACGTGGATCTCCCGCACGCCCCGCGTGTTCTGCGCCACGAGCGTCGTGACGACGGCCATCCCGTAGCCGCCGTTCGCCGCGATGGACTTGAGGTCGGCCTGCACGCCTGCGCCGCCCGTCGGATCCGTGCCCGCGATGCTGAGGACGCGCGGGACGGCGCGGCTGCCGCGGGCCGGGCCGGCGGCTGCGGCGTGGTCGTGGTCGTGGTCGTGGTCGGCAGCGGCCAACTCGTCGACGGCGGAGTCGTCGCCGGTGGGGGCGGGTTCGGCGGACGCGGACCCGTCGCCCGCTGCCGCCGCCCGCACCCGAGCCCACGCGTCCGCGAGCTCGCGGGTGGCCGCCGCGGGATCCTCGGCCGCGCACACCGCGGACACCACGGCGGTGCCCGCCCCTCCCGCGGCCGCCACCGCGTCCACGTCGTCCACGTCGACCCCGCCGATCGCGACGCACGGCACGGGGGAGAGGCCCGCGATGATGCCGAACCCGTCGTGCCCGAGCGCCGCCGGGTGGTCGGGCTTGGTGCTGGTGGGCCGGATCACGCCGACGCCGAGGTAGTCGACCGTGCCGTCTGGCAGGGCGCGGACCGCCTCCACGTGCTCGGGGGCGTTCGCCGTGAGGCCGAGCACGAGGCGCCGGTCGGGGCTCGCGGCGTCGAGCATCCGCCGCACGAGGTCGGCCGGCACGTCCGACTGCCCGACGTGGACCCCGTCCACCCGCGCGCCCCGGGCGAGCGCCGCGAGGACCACGTCGACGCGGTCGTCGACGAGGAGCGCGGGCCGCGGCGCGGTCGGGTGCCCGGCGGCGTGCGCGTCGATGACGGAGGCCGCCGCGAGCACGGTCGCCAGCAGGTCGGCCGCGCTCGCGTGCTTGTCGCGGATCTGCACGGCCGTCGCCCCGCCCGCGACGGCCGCCGCGACGACCGCGGGGACGCCGCGCGCGCCGCAGAGCGTCGGATCGGTGACGAGGTAGACGGAGAGGTCGAGGCCGCTCACGACAGGCGCTCGCGCTGCGCGACGAGCTCGGGGGTCACGGCGTCGAGGGCGTCGAGCAGCGCGACCGCGAAGGAGCCGGGCCCGCGGGCGCCCTCGGCGGCGACCTCCGCGGAGATCGTGTACGCGCTCGTCGCGGCGACGGCTGCCCGCAGCGGATCCGGGTCCAGCGACGCGAACGCGGCCATCACGGCGCCGAGGGCGCAGCCCCCGCCGGTCACCTTCGTGAGGAGCGCGTCGCCCGTGTGCACGCGCACGACGCGGTGTCCGTCGGTGATGTGGTCGACGGGCCCCGAGACCGCGACGACGGTGCCGTAGGTGCGGGCGAGGAGCAGGGCCGCGTCGAGTGCGGCCTCCACCGCGTCGGTCGCGTCGACGCCCCGGCCGCCCGCTCCGCCGGTCGCGAGCGCGAGGATCTCGGACGCGTTGCCGCGCACGATCGTCGGCGACAGGGCCACGAGCTCGTGCGCGAGCCGGGTGCGCACCGGCAGGGCGCCGACGGCGACGGGATCCAGCACCCATGGTGTGCCCGCCTCGCGGGCGGCGTGCGCGGCCTCGACCGCGGCCTCCCGCTGCTCGGCGTGCGGCGTGCCGAGGTTCACGAGCACCCCCGACGCGATCCGGGCGAACGGCCCCGCCTCGGTGGGCACGTCGGTCATCGCGGGCGCGGCACCGAGCGCGAGCAGGACGTTGGCGGTGAAGCCGGTGACGACGGCGTTCGTGATGCACTGCACGAGCGGCGTGCGCTCCCGCAGCAGGCGGAGGAGGTCCGCCGAGGCGGTCCCCGCTCCCGTGGTCTCGTGGGTGGACGGGCGCGCAGCGCTCATGATGACATCCCTCCGCCGGTGCGAACCGGATCAGGTGCGACGGGTCTCATCTCAGCCCTCGTGGGCACCCCGTGTCAGGGATCCACCCTAGGGGTGCGAGAGGCGGCTCGCCTGTGATCGACGGCGGCGATCGCGTCGCTCGCCGACACCGCACGACGGACGGGGCCGTGATGGACGACAGCCACATGATCCCCGCGCTCCGCCGCGGCCAGCCATTGCGGGAGTGGGACGACCTGCCAGCCGACCACGCATCGGGCGCGGCGATGCTGATGTTGCAGGGCGCGGGCGCGGGCGCGGATGGGTCGGTGGAGCGGCTCATCGCGGGCGAGCCCCTCTCGACTGAGGACGTCGTGGCCTTCGGGCGGTTGAACTTCGTGTGCTACCTCAGCGGATGGGTGCCGATGGTCGCCCTGTATCGCGAGCCGCTCATCGACCCCGTCGTCCGCGAACTGCTCGCGCGCTGATCGTGGCGCACGCGGCGGGGGCGTCCCACGCATGGATCGATGGGGCGCGCGGGTGCTGATCAACCGGGACTTCGCCTGGTTCTGGGCTGCCCAGGCGACGTCGTCCTTCGGTGAGTACCTGCTCGCCTCCACCGTCACCGTCTGGCTCATCACCGACCTCGCGGCAGGCGAGCCGGAGCTGCCTGCCCTGGTCTCGGCGGTTGTCGTGACCAGCACGCTGCCGCGCCTCGTCGTCGCGCCGCTGGTGGGGGTGCTCGTCGATCGCTGGCGAGCAGGCAGGGCGATGGTCTCCGCCGACCTGATCCGCTTCGCTCTGCTCCTCCCGATGCTCGCGATCGCGGCGAGGGGCGGCGACGCCCTCGTCATCGTGGCGCTGCTGGTGACCCTCACGTTGATCGGCGCGGCGTCGCAGTTCTTCCTGCCCGCACGAGCCGCGGCGCTCCAGGCGCTCCTCCCCGAGGATCGACGTGCGGACGCCGCCGGGAAGATGATGTTCGCCGCCGTCGGCATCGCCGTCATCGCCACGTCGGCGGGGGCCCGCGCTCTACGCGGTGCTGGGGCCTCTCCCCGCACTGGCGGTGAACGCCCTCACGTTCGCGCTGTCCGCGGTGTGCGTGAGCAGGGTGGAGGGTGCGCGGTCGGCACGGCCGGATGCGGACGCGGCACGTCGCTACTGGCCGGAGTTCGACGCCGGTCTCTTCGTGGCCTGGCGGACCCCGTCGATCCGCCTGGTCATCGTCGGGGTGTCGGTCTACGGCCTCTCGCTCGGGACCAACAACTCGGTGCTCGCCCTGTTCACCCTCGGACACCTGGGGCTCACGCCCGCGCAGTACGGCGTCGTCAGCGGCACGTTCAGCCTCGGCGGACTCGCCGGATCGGTCCTCGCTCCGCGCCTGGCGGCCGTCGCCACGCCGCGCGCGGCATTACTCGCGGGTCTCGGATCGATGGGGCCGTCTACGTCGCCTACTCGCAGGTGCGCGCCTTCGAGGCGGCCGTGGCGCTCACATCCCTCCTCGGCACCGTCGCCACGGGGTGGCTCCTGAGCGTCGTGCGGGACGCCCGGCAGGCGGCCTACGGGAACGCGATCCTCGTCGGAGCGCTCCTGCTCTGCCTGGGCGCGTCGGGGATGGCAGCCGGAGGGCGGACGGCCCGCCGCGGGTGACGGACGAGCCGCCGCTACCCGAGCCCCGCCACGTCGAGCACCCACGCGTAGTCCGAGGCGCGCTCGCGCCACGCGTCGTAGCGGCCCGACTTGCCGCCGTGGCCGGCCTGCATCTCGGTGCGCAGCAGCACCGGCGCGCCGACCTCGCGGAGGCGGGCCGTCCACTTCGCGGGCTCGACGTAGAGGACGCGCGTGTCGTTGAGGCTCGTGACCGCGAGGATCCGCGGGTACTCGACGCCCTCGCGCACGTTCTCGTACGGCGTGTACGACTTCATGTACGCGTACACCTCGGGGTCGTGCAGCGGGTCGCCCCACTCGTCCCACTCGATGACGGTGAGGGGCAGCGACGGGTCGAGGATGCTCGTCAAGGCGTCGACGAACGGCACGCCCGCGAGGATCCCGGCGAACCGGTCGGGCGCGATGTTCGCGACCGCGCCCATGAGCAGGCCGCCGGCGCTCCGGCCCTCGGCCACGAGGCGGTCGGGGCTCGTCCACCCGCGCGCGATGAGGTGGTCGGCCGCCGCGACGAAGTCGGTGAAGGTGTTGCGCTTCGTGAGCGTCTTGCCCTCGTCGTACCAGCGACGGCCCATCTCGCCGCCGCCGCGCACGTGCGCGATGACGAACGCCATGCCCCGGTCGAGCAGCGACAGCCGCGCGATGGAGAACGACGGGTCGATGCTCGCCTCGTACGAGCCGTAGCCGTACAGCAGGAGCGGTGCGGGCGCGCCCGGGTGCACGAGGCCGCGCTTGTAGACGACCGACAGCGGGATCTCGGTGCCGTCCTCCGCGGTCGCCCACTCGCGGGTCTGCACGTAGTCGTCCGGGTCGTAGCCGCCGCGCACCGGCTGCTGCTTGAGGAGGCGCAGCTCGCGGGTGGCCAGCACGTAGTCGTAGGTGGTGGCGGGCGTCGCGAGGCTCGTGTACCCGAGGCGCACGGTGGGCTGCGCGAACTCGGGGTTGCCCGCGGTGCCGACCGTGTAGATCGGCTCGTCGAAGGCGATCTCGTGCAGCTGCTCGCCGTCGAGGACCCGGTCGAACGGGATCACGCCGACGCGCGTGAGGCCCTCGCGGCGGTACGACACGACGACGTGGTCGGCGAACGCGCTGGCGTCCTCGAGGCGCACGTCGTCGTCGTGCGGGATGACGACCTGGCGATCCGTGGTGGAGGTCGGGTCGTCGGCGGGCACGTCGATCAGCTCGAAGTTGGTGGCGCCGTCGTTGTGCAGGATGAGGAGCCGGTCGCTGCCGTCGATGACCGCGTGGTCGACGTCGTACTCGACGCCGTGGCGGCGCGGCCAGACCGGGCGGAAGGTGCCCGTCGGGTCGCCCGCGTCGAGCAGCAGCACCTCGGTCGTGATCTTCGAACCGACCTGGATCATGAGGTACTGGCGGCTGCGGGTCATGCCGAAGCCCGTGAAGTAGCTCTCGTCGGGCTCGGTGAACACCTTCACGTCCTGCGCGGCGGGCGTGCCGACGCGGTGGCGCCAGACGGTGTCGGGGCGCCAGGCGTCGTCGACCGTGACGTAGAACAGGTGGTCGCCGTGGGCGGAGAACGTGGCACCGTGGCTGGTGCCGGGGATCTCGTCGGCGAGGTCCTGGCCCGTGGCGAGGTCGCGGATCCGGAGCGTGAAGCGCTCGTCGCCCTCGGTGTCGGTCGAGTAGGCGAGGAGCGAGCCGTCGGGGCTGACCTCGAACGCGCCGAGCGAGAAGAACTCGTGGCCCTCCGCCTCGGCGTTCGAGTCGAGGAGCACCTGCTCGCCCTCGACCGCGACGCCGTCCGCGGCGGCCTCGACGACGGGCGGCGTCCAGTCGTCCGGACCCTGGACGGGACGGCGGCAGCGGATCGCGTACTGCGACCCCTCGACCGTGCGGGCGTAGTACCACCAGTCGCCCTGGCGGACGGGGACGGAGAGGTCGGTCTCCTGCGTGCGGTCCTTGATCTCCGTGAACAGCGCCTCGCGCAGCGGCTCCAGGTGCGCGGTCACCGCCTCGGTGTACGCGTTCTCGGCCTCGAGGTGCGCGATGACGTCGGCGTCGTCCTTGTCGCGCAGCCACTCGTACCGGTCGACGAAGGTGTCGCCGTGGAACGTGCGCTCGACGGGGCGCTGCTCGGCGACGGGCGGGGTGGCGGATGCGGACTCGGAGACGGCCGGGACGGCGGGGTCGGTCATCCGTCGAGCCTACCGACGCGGCCGGGACCCTCGCCGGACGCGGCCCGGGCGACGGGCCCGGACGGCAGCCAGGGCGGCGCCGACGACGATGAGCCCGCCGCCGACGACGCCCCACCAGCCCGACCCGTCGGCGGATGCACCGGAGGGCCAGGAGAGGAGGATCAGCGCGATGCCGACGAGGGCGAGCAGCGCCTGTCCGAGCATTCGCGTCCCCTCCGTCGGCCACGGCCGGGCACGGACGCGAGCGTGCGCCGATGCTACCGGGCCCGAGCGCGGCGAGGACCGAGCCGTCCCCGGCTCCGGGTGCCCGCCGAGGTCAGGGGACGAGCGGCCCCGCCTCGCGCGGGCCGGTCGCGCCCGGCGTGGTCGCCGCGCCGAGCGTGCTCGAGCGGGTGGCGAGGCGGGCGACGGCCTGCAGCGGGATCGAGAGCCAGCCGGGCCGGTTGCGGACCTCGTAGATCGCCTCGTAGACGGCCTTGTCGATCTCGAACGCGTCGAGCAGGGCGCGGTTCGCGCGGAGGTCGGTGCCGGAGCGGGCGATGTAGCCGTCGACGAACGCACGGCGGGCGGCGGACGCCCAGGAGGCCGCGGACTTGCCGGGGTGGGCCAGGGCGTAGGAGCCGGCGACGTAGTCGAACGAGCGGAGCATGCCGGCGACGTCGCGGAGCGTGACGTCGGGCAGGGAGCGCTCGTGCATCGGCCGCAGCGGCTCGCCCTCGAAGTCGAGGAGGACCCAGCCCCGGTTCGGCACCGAGAGCACCTGGCCCAGGTGGTAGTCGCCGTGGATGCGCTGCAGCTTCGGCCACTCGCCCTTCTCCGCGGCGTCGTACACGCTCGAGATGGCGTCGTGGAAGGCCGCGATCTCCGGCACCTCGCTCTCGGCCGTCGCGTGGCGGCGGCGGAAGCTGACCATGATCCCCTCGATGACGTCCGGCGTGGCCTCGACGGTGGGGAGGGCGGCGGCGAGCGTGGCGTGCACGTCGGCCGTGGCCTCGCCGAGCGCGCGGGCCTCGGCCTGGAAGTCGGCGTCGGCCTCGGCGGCGCGGAGCGCGACGCGCCAGGCGTCCGTGACGCCGGGCAGGAACTCCTGCGCGAACGCGACGTGCCCGATGGCGTGGCCGACCTCGCGGCCGGAGTCGCTCCACTCGGCGAGCACGCTGCCCATGGTCTGCGGCACGAGCCGGGAGCCGGCGCCCGCGATGGCGGACTGCAGGACCACGTCGGGGTTCTCGCCGTGGTGCAGGGCGCGGAACACCTTCACGATCATCGGGTTGATGGCCTGGCCGTCGGCCGAGACCATGTCGTAGATGATCGACGTGTTCGACTGCTCGCCCGAGAGCACGTGGGACCCGACGACGGTCGCGATCTCGACGCCCGGCTGGCGCTGGCCGCGCGCGGTCGCGCCGAGCGAGGTCTCGTCGACGTCCGCGTCGCGCTCGTCGAGGATGGTGCGGATGAGCGCCCAGGCGTACGCGGGGTCGTGCGGTCCGTCGTAGACGTGCAGCTCGACGCCGTCGTCCTCGACGATGGTGCCGATGTGGAAGGGCTTCAGCTCCTCCAGCGGCGCCTGCCGGTACGTGAGCGGCACCTGGTACAGCACGGGCTTCGCGCTGCCGTGGTCGATGATCAGGTGCGTCTCGATGCGGGCGAACCAGCCCTCGTCGCTGAAGCTCCACCCGCCGATGCGCTCGAGGCGGGGCTCGGTGCCCTTGGAGGCGAACCAGCGCTGCTCGCGCATCCAGGCCGCGAGGAAGTCGGGGATCTCGCTGAGGTCGTGGTGCTGCATGGCTCAGGCCACCTTCGCGGTCACGTCGGCGAGCGACGGGTTGGTGGCGGACGAGCCGTCGGGGAAGAGGACGGTGGGCACCGTCTGGTTGCCGCCGTTGATGGCCTCGACCAGCTCGGCGGTGCCGGGGACCTGCTCGATGTCCACCTCGTCGTAGCCGATGCCCGCGCGGTCGAGCTGCGACTTCAGCCGGCGGCAGTAGCCGCACCAGGTGGTGGAGAACATCGTGATCCGCCCGGGGGCGGGCACGTAGGAGGAGGTCTCGGGCGCCATGGTGCTCACCCTACGCGCCGTACACGACGCCGGCCCGCGATTCCCGCACCTGGAGGACAGTGTCGTCGGTGGTGGGGATCGCGGGCCAGGTGCCGGTCAGGGCCGGATGCGCCTCAGCCGCGCAGCGAGCGGTCGAACCAGGCGTTGCGGAACTTGCCCTCGGGGTCGAGCCGCTCGGCGAGGGCGAGGAAGTCGCCGGCCCGCGGGTACAGCGGAGCGATGTCGGCCGCCCCGGCGGTGAACACCTTGCCCCAGTGCGGCCGGGCGCCGAAGGGGCGGATGGCCGCCTCGAGCTCGACGAGCAGCGCCTCCACGGCCTCCTGCTCGCGCTTCCAGGTGAAGTGCAGGCCGATGGTGGTCTGCCCGTACTGGGGGCTCAGCCACAGCCGGTCCTCGGCCACGGCGCGCAGCTCGCAGACGAGGAGGATCGGGCGGATCCGGTCGCCCATCGCGCGGAGCGCCTGGACGGCCTCGACGGCCCGGTCGAGCGGCACGTGGAACTCCGACTGGATCTCCTCGCCGTCGCTCGGGGTGAAGCCCATCTTGAAGTGCGACAGGCGATCGGACCAGAGGCCGACGACCCCGAGCTGCGAGGTGCTGTTCACGGGGTCGATGCCGAGGATCGGGTGGCGCTCCTCGGTCGCGGCGGGCGCCCCGAAGTAGTCGGGCACGACGACCTCGTCCTCGGGCTGGCCGTCGACGTCGAGCTGCACGCGGCTCTTCAGCCACACCTGATCGGTGGCCTCGCCGAAGCGCGTGAACACGCTGACGCTGTAGGCGCCCCCGAAGACGTCCTCGAGGTTCCCGTCGAACGCGTCCCAGGAGAGGCCCTCGAACACGCGCTGGCGCACGAGGTAGGCGGGCTCGACGTCGAGCGTGATGCGCGTGACGACGCCGAGCGCGCCGAGGCCCACCACGACCCCGTCGAAGTCGTCGTCGCCGCGGCGGTAGGTGACCGTCTCGCCGTCGGCGGTGATGAGCTCGAGGGCGGCGACCGCCGTGCCGAGGTTGCCGTTGCCGATGCCGGACCCGTGCGTGGCGGTCGCGATGGCGCCGGCGACCGAGATGTGCGGGAGCGAGGCGAGGTTGTGGATGGCGAGGCCCTCCTCGCCGAGGAGCTCGGCGAGCTTCCCGTAGGCGAGGCCCGCCGAGAACGTGGCCGTGCTCGCGTCCCGGTCGACCACGAGGTCGGCGGGGAGCTCCGCGAGCGAGACCAGCACGTCGGAGTCGGCGATGTCGTTGAACGAGTGGCGGGAGCCGAGGACGCGGAGGCGGGGCGACTCGCGGACGATGGTCCGCAGCTCCTCGACGCTCGTCGGCGTGCGCACGGCGCTCGCCCGGTACGCGTAGTTGCCGGCCCAGTTGGTGCCCGCGGTGCCCTGCTCGATGGTGTCGGTCATGCGTCCTCCTCGCGCCCGCCATCGGACGCCGTCGTCTCCAGCTTGCCCGCCCTCCGGCCGGAGGGCGAGCGACGGGCCGCCGGATGCGGCGGCCCGTCACGTGCTCCGCGTCAGCGGCTGCGGATGGTGAGCTCGAGCGTGCGCGCCGACGGCCAGAGCTGGTGCTCGGGCAGCACGTCGAGGCCGCACGCGCGGGATCCGAGCCCGTGCTGCGCCGCGTCGATGTAGAGGTGCACCGCCTCGCTCGCGGGCAGCTCGTGCGGGTGGGCCGCGCGGTCGAGCTCCTGCGGCGTGTGCCGCGAGGCCGTGAAGCCGGGGCGACGGCCCGCGGTGTCGGGCGCCGCGTGGATCACGATGCCGCCCTCGCCGTCGAACGTGCCGAGCTCCAGCTCCCGCAGGTCGCTGCGGTGGCCGGTCTCCTGGGGACGCGAGTACACGGCGCCCAGGTCGTCGACGAGCGACGAGAACCGGCCGACGAGCGCCGCGCGGCGCGAGTCGGGGTACGACTCGAAGGGCCCGGTGCCGAACCACTCCGCGTTGGTGACGCTCGCGGGGAGGTCGAAGCGGATCCCGACGCGGGGCCACGTGACGGCCCACCCGGCGCTCGGCACGATGTCGACGCGGAGGCCCAGGTCGCCGTCGGCGCCCTCGGTCCAGCAGTACGTCGTGTCGACGGAGTCGAAGGACTGCGCCGCGCTCGTGCGCACCACGACGGTGAGCGAGCCGGACCCGACCTTCACCTCGCGGACCCGGTGGGTCAGCCGGTCGAGGCCCGCGCCGCGCCAGCGCGCCTCGCTCGACGGCCCGGGCACGCCCTTGCCGAAGGTGAGGCGCGGGTCGGCGAGCTCGTAGGAGCCGCTGCTGTCGCTGCGGTCGTTGTCGGTCGGCGCGCGCCACAGCTCCAGGCGCGGGCCGTCGACCTCGAGGGAGCCGAGGCGCACGAGGCGCCCGGTCGCGAGGTCGAACTCGCCGTCGCCGAGGGTCAGGCGGGCGGCGCCGGACGCGGGGTAGGCGTCCTCGTCGGCGTCGACCCAGCGCGCGGGCACGGCGGGGCGGGGCGCGGGGGTGAGGTCGAACTGGGCGACGGCGACCACGTGGCCGGCCTCGGCCCACGGCGCGTCGTCGCGGAGGATCGCCTGCACGGTCAGCCAGACCTCGGCGCCCTCCACGGCGGAGCCGCCGGCGTCGAGCGCGTCGGCGGGCAGCGGCACCACGGCGGTCCCGCCCGCGGGCACGGACGCCGGGTCGAGGACGCCCGTGGCGACGTCGTCGCCGTCGACCGCGAGCACCCAGACGAGGCTCGTGTGCGCGGTGGAGACCGTGTGGTAGCGGTTCTCGACGACGAGGGACGCGGATCCGCCGTCGCGCTCGAGGCGGAACGCGACGGGCTGCACGACGGCCTTGTACTCGGCGAGGCCGGGCGTCGGGGTGTCGTCGGGCAGGACCATGCCGTCCATCACGAAGTTGCCGTCGTGCACGACCTCGCCGAAGTCGCCGCCGTACGCGTAGAACGCCTCGCCGTCGGCGGTCTCGGTGAGGATCCCGTGGTCGCGCCACTCCCACACGAAGCCGCCGTGCAGGCGCGGGTAGCGGAGCACGAGGTCCTCGTACTCGGCGATCTGGCCGGGGCCGTTGCCCATGGCGTGCACGTACTCGCAGAGGATGAAGGGCTTCGAGCGCTGGCGCATGCCCTCGCCCGGCGTGCAGCCGAGCAGGTCGCCGGGGACGACGTCGCTGCCGATGGACTCGGTCTCCTGGAGGTTCGAGTACATGCGCGAGTAGACGTCGGTGTACTCGCCCGTGTAGTCGCCCTCGTAGTGCACGGGACGTCCGGGGTCGCGGCGGTGGACCCAGGCGGACATGGCGGCGAGGTTCCGGCCGGTGCCGGACTCGTTGCCGAGCGACCACATGACGATGGAGGGGTGGTTCTTGTCGCGCTCGACCGTGCGCTCGATGCGGTCCATGTAGTGGTCGGCGAAGCGCGGGTCGTCGCTGGGGTTGCCGACCCAGCCGCCGAACTCGAAGCCGTGGGTCTCGAGGTCGCACTCGTCGATGACCCAGAAGCCGAGCTCGTCGGCGAGGTCGAGGACGCGGGGGTGCGGCGGGTAGTGGCTCGTGCGGATGGCGTTCACGTTGTGCTGCTTCATCAGCAGCATGTCGGCGCGCGCGTGGTCCTCGTCGAAGACGCGGCCGCGCTCCGGGTGGGCCTCGTGGCGGTTGACGCCGTGGAACACGACGCGGCGGCCGTTGACGAGGAAGCGGTCGCCCTCGATGCGCACCGTGCGGAAGCCGAGGCGGATCGAGAGGGCCTCGACGTTGGTGCGGAGGAAGCCCTGGTACTGCGTGGGGCTCTCGGCGCTCCACGGCTCGACCCGGTCGACGTGCACGGGGGCGACGTCGGCGGGGGTGTCCCACGTCACGTGGATCCCGAGGTCCTCGACCTCGAGGGTGACGGGGAAGGCGGCGGGCTCGGCGTCGACCTCGACGTGGACCGTGCCGGCCCCCGTCTCGTGGTCGTACTCGGCGCGGGTCCACGCGTCGTCGATGCCGCCCTCGGGGCGGCCGAGGAGGGTGACGTCGCGGAAGATGCCGGGCATCCACCACTGGTCCTGGTCCTCGAGGTAGCTGGCGATCGACCACTGGTGCACGCGGACGGCGAGCACGTTGGCGCCGGGCCGGAGGAACTCGGTCACGTCGAACTCGTGCGAGAGGCGCGAGCCCATCGCCGTGCCGACGGCGTCGCCGTTCCACCACACCTTGAAGGCGGATTCGACGCCCTCGAAGCGGAGGACGACGCGCTCGAGCGACTCCCAGGTGGTGGGCACGTCGATCTCGACGCGGTAGTCGCCCGTCGGGTTCTCGTCGGGCACGAAGGGCGGCTCGACGGGGAACGGGTACTGCACGTTGGTGTAGGCGGGGAGGCCGAAGCGGCCGTCCTGGCCGAGCACCCAGTGGCTCGGCACGGGGATCTCGTCCCAGCCGGAGTCGTCGAAGGCCGGATCGGCCATGGTCTCGTCGAGGCCGCGGGGGCTGGGGGAGAGGCGGAACCGCCAGTCGCCGTTCAGCACGATGCGCGGGGCATCCGAGTGCAGGCAGGAACGGGGGCGGCGGGCCGGGCCCGTCGTGGGGGCGAAGTCCTCGAAGTAGGGGAGGGCGTGCGTCATGGGCTTCCTTGCGCGTGGGCGGGTGCGGCGACGTGCCGCGCTCCCATCATCGTGGGTCGGGGGGCGCCGCGCCGAATGCGCGGACGGCCGGGCAGGTCGCCCTGCCCGGCCGTCCGCGATCGGTCGCGGGTGCGGTCCGTCGAGGTCGGCCCTCGACGGCGCCGCGGATCAGCCCTTGACGGCGCCGTCGGTCAGGCCGCCGCGCCAGTACTTCTGCAGGACGATCATCGCGGCGATGAGCGGGATGATCGAGACGAGCACGCCGCCGGTGGTCAGCTGGTAGAACTCCGGCAGACGGTCGACCTGGCTCCGCCAGTTGTTGAGGCCGAGGGTGATCGGGTACAGCTTGTCGTCGGCCAGCATGATCAGCGGCAGGAAGTAGTTGTTCCAGATGCCGACCAGCTGGAACAGGAACACCGTCACGAGCGCGGGCGTCATCGAGCGGAGCGCGAGCGTGTGGAAGATCCGCAGCTCGCTCGCCCCGTCGATCCGGCCCGACTCGATGACCGCGTCCTCCACCGACGCCTGCGCGTAGATGCGGCACAGGAACAGGCCGAACGGCGACACGAGCGACGGGATGAGCACCGACCAGTACGTGTTCGCGATGCCCATGCTGCTGAACAGCAGGAACAGCGGCAGCGCGGTGGCGGTACCCGGCACGAGCACGCCGCCGAGGATGGTGCCGAAGACGATGTTCGATCCCCGGAACCGGTACTTGGCGAGCGCGTACCCGCCGGCGGCGGCGAAGTACGTCGCGATGAGCGCGCCCACCCCGGCGTAGAGCACCGAGTTGAGGAACCACCGGACGAAGATGCCGTCGTTGTAGGTGAACACCATCGTGAGGTTCTGCCAGAGGTTCATGTTCGCGAACAGGAACCCGTTGGTGCTGAACAGGTCGGCCGTCGTCTTCGTGGCGGCGACCACGATGTAGTAGACGGGGACGAGGAAGTACAGGGCGACGAGCGCGAGGATCGCCGTGACGAGGATCCGGGTGGCGGGCCTGGTGCCCGCACCCGCGGCGCCGCCGGCCTTGGAGGGCCGGCTCACCTTCGCCTCGGCGGCCTGCGCGGCCCGCTTGTGCTCCGCCTTCGCGGCGGCCTGGTCGGTCGAGGTCGTGGCGACCTCCTGCGTGGCGGTCATGCGCGCGCCCCCTTCTTCCTCGCTGCGGCGGCTTCCCGCTCCTCCTTGGGCTTCCTGTTGGTGATCGCGAGGAAGACGAACGACAGCACGAACGCGGCGAGGGCGATGATGACCGCCTGCGCGGCGGCGACGCCGTAGTCGTTGTACGCGAACGCCGTGGTGTACGCCGAGAGGTTCGGCGTGTACTGCGAGTCGATCGCGGGGGCGGAGGTGGCGAGCACCTGCGGCTCCGCGAACAGCTGCAGCGTCCCGATGATCGAGAACACGGTGGCGAGCACGAGCGCGGGCCGGATGAGCGGCAGCTGGATGGAGAACGCCGTCCGCCAGGCGCCCGCGCCGTCGATGCGCGCGGCCTCGTAGACGTCCCCGGGGATCGACTTCAGCTGCGCGATGATGATGAGCATGTTGTAGCCCGTGTAGGTCCAGGTCACGATGTTCGCGATGGACCAGAGCACCGTCCCGGCGCTGAGGAAGTCGAGCTGCAGCCCGAACATCTCGCCGATGTCGATGATGGGCGACAGGCCCGGGATGTAGAGGAAGCCCCAGAGGATCGTCGCGATGACGCCGGGCACGCCGTACGGCATGAAGTACGCCGCCCGGAAGAACTGCGGCCACTTCGCCGACGCCGACTCCAGGAGGAGCGCGAGGACCGTGCAGAGGATGATCATCACGGGCACCTGCACGATGCCGAACAGCAGCACCCGGCCGATGGACGCCGTGAAGGCGTCGTTCGCGAGCGCGAGCGCGTAGTTCTCGAACCCGGCGAAGACGGTCGTGACGCCCTGCTCGCCGAAGAGCCCCTCCCGCCGCACGGTCGTGAACGACTGGAAGACGGCGTAGATGATCGGGAGGACGAAGGTCAGCAGGAACACCGCGAGGAACGGCGTGAGCATCACCCACGGCGCGACGGTCTGCGACTTCTTCAGCTGGCCCTTGCCGACGCCCGCGCGGGGTGCGCGGGCGGGGCGGTCGGCGGCGTGCTCGCCACGGTGGGCCCCGGCGGGCCTCGTCGCGGTGCTCATGCGGAGGCCGCCTCGACGCGCAGGCCCTTGTTGCGGAAGGCCTCGATCACGGCCTCCTGCGCCAGCGGCAGGGAGTCGACGAGGGTCTGCCCGCTCGTGAGCTTCCGGCGGAACTCGTCCTGGAGGGTGTTGAGCGTGTACTGCGTGAGCGGGGACCAGGTCCACTCCAGGTTCTGCTCGCGGGCTGCGGGCACGAAGACCTCCTCGTTGTAGGACTGCCCGCTGAAGAACTCGCTGGGCTCCTGCCGGGGTGCGCCGATGTAGTCGGGCGAGGGCGACCAGCCGATGCCGGAGTTCGCGATCATCGCGTCGATGCCCTCCGGGGAGGTGGTCATCCACGTCATGAACTTGAGGGCCTCGGCGGGGTGCTTGCTGTTCGCGAGCACGGCCGCGGTGGATCCGCCGAGGTAGCTGGACCCGTAGGACCCGTCGAACGACCACGTCTGCATGGGCGCGACGCGCCACTTGCCCTCGCCGCCGGAGACCGACTGGATGAGGGCGTCGCCCCAGCTGGCGCTCGTGCAGCCGAAGATCTTCGCGTCGGCGGCGGCCGCGTACCAGGGCGGCGAGTAGGCGGTGAAGCTGGTGTTGACGATGTCGTCGTCGATGGCCTTGTCGAAGAACGCGGCGACCTCGAGCGTGCGGTCGTCGAGCATGTCGATGACCCAGCGCTCGCCGTCGACCTTGAACCAGTTCGCGCCGGCCTGGGTCGCGTACGACGTGAAGACGGAGGCGTCCGACACGGGGAAGCAGTCGAGGTAGTTCCCCGCGCCCGTCTTCCGCACCTCGGCGCTGAGGGCCGCCCAGTCGTCCCACGTGGCGGGCGGCTGGCCGCCCACCTGGTCGAGGAGCGCCGGCTGGTAGTAGAACGCCATCGGGCCGGAGTCCTGCGGGATCCCGAAGACGCCGTCCTGGAAGCTGACCTGCTTCCACAGCGCCTCGTCGTACCTGTCGCGGTACTCGTCCACGCCGTAGCGGGTGAGGTCGACCAGGCCGTTGGCGAGGAGGAACTCGGGCAGCTGCCGGAGCTCGACCTGGCCGATGTCGGGCCCGCCGCCCGCCGTGATGGCGGAGTACATCTTCTGGTAGCCGCCGGCGTTGCCGCCGGGGATCCAGACGGCCTCGACCTGGATGTCGGGGTTCTGCGCGTTCCAGACGTCCGCGACCTTCTGGAGGTCCTTCAGCCACGCCCAGTACGTGAGCGTGACCTTCTCGCCCGCGGCGACGGCCGGGATGACCGGATCGGAGTTGACCAGCCTCCCGCCCGGTGCCGAGCACGACGCGAGCGCCAGCGTCCCCGCGGCGGCGGCCCCCACCCCCAGTGCCTGTCTCCTGCTGATCGAATGCATCGTCGCATCCCTCCCGTCGTCGTTGATGGCAGCGGCGCTTGGCGCCACTCCCACTGTAGGCGCGGGACGAAACTTATTCCTAACCCCTGGTCGGGATTCCTGCGAGGGAGGTGGGCGCCGGCCGGACGTCAGCGGCGCGCGGAGGAGCCGCGGATCACGAGGCGCGGCTCGGCGAGGAACTCGCGAGCCGGCGTCCGGTCGCCCTCGATGCGCCGCACGAGCCGGTCCACGGCCGTGCGCGCCATGAAGTCGTGGTCGGGGTCCACGGACGTGAGGCCCGGCACGAGGTATGCGCTCTCGGGGATCTCGTCGAAGCCCACCACGCGCACGTCGTCCGGCACCCGGCGCCCCGCGTCGGCGAGTCCCCGGAGGGCGCCCATGGCGACCGTGTCGGTGACGCAGAAGACGCCGTCGAACTCGGCGCCGGATCCCATCAGGCGCGTGATCGCGGCGTGGCCGCCCGCCATCGAGTACTCGAAACGGCCGACGAGCAGCTCGGGCGCGACGGCGCGTCCCGCGTCCGCATGAGCCCGACGGTAGCCGTCCATGCGCAGGGCGCCGGCGGTCACGTCGCCGGGATCCGGGTCCCCGATCATCGCGATGCGACGGCATCCGGCCTCGATGAGGTGCGCGACCGCGAGTCGGGCGCCCTCCGCGTTCGGCATGGCGACATGGTCGACCGGGCCCTCGAAGATGCGCTCGCCGAGGATGACGAGCGGATTCTCGACGCGCAGGAGCTCCGCGTCGCCGGCCCCGAGTCCGACCGCGCTCAGGATCAGCCCGTCGTACACGCTGTTGCGGGACATGGACAGGGACTCGAGCTCAGCGTCGCGACGGGCACCTGTCTGCTCGAGCACCACCCGGAAGCCGTGCGACGTCGCGGCCTCGACGATCCGGGCCGCGAGCTGCCCGAAGTAGGGCCGGTCGAACTCGGGCACGACGAGGCCGATGGTGCCGGTGCGGCCGGCGCGGAGGTTGCGGGCGGAGACGTTGATCCGGTAGTCGAGCCGGGTCATGGCGTCGACCACCTTCGTGCGCGTCGCGTCGCGCACGTGCGGATGGTCGTTGATGACGTTGGAGACGGTCATGGCCGACACGCCCGCTTCCCGGGCGACGTCGTAGATGGTCACCAGGCCCGTCTTCCTCATCGGATCACGAGTCTGCCACCCGGAGGGGCCCGTCGACTACGCCGACGGGCGGGCGTCGCGACCACGACCGTCGGCCCCGGCACGCAGCACGGCAGCCTCGGCGGCGGAGACGGCGAGGACCGACCCGTGGCGCGCACGGTCGGGCAGGCGGGCCTCGGGACGGTGCGTCCACGGCCCGGTGCCGTCGCCGCCGGTCGAGAGCACCTGGCAGCCCCGGTGCCCGAACTCGTCGACGAGGAGCCAGATGGTGTCGTCGCCCCCGATGCCGACGAACGGCGCGGGACCCTCACCGTGCACGAGCTCGGGCATGCCGACGCCGCGTGCCACGAGCCGGAACCGGCCGTCGACCCGGTCGCCGACCTCGACCGAGACGGCGGTGCCGCGTCGGGGCCCCGTGCCGCCCGACGCATCCTCGACCGAGAACCGGAGCACGCGACCGCCGTGGGGCAGGAGCGCCATGTCGATGAGGTCCCTCCCCGTGTCCACGGCGACGCGCGCGGGCGAGAACGTGCGGAAGTCGCGGGTCCGGGTCGCGAGGATGCGCTGGTGGCCGCCCGGCGCGCCGGCCCAGGTGCCGCTGCCGGCCTCGGACCCGGCGCGCGGGCCGGCGGCGAAGAGCACCTCCCACTCGCCGGTGCCCGGGATCCAGACGGCCTTCGGCGCCCAGGCGTTCCCCGCGTCGTCTGGGGCGACGCGGACCAGGCGGACGGCGGACCACGTGACCAGGTCCGCGGACTCCGCGACCGCGATGGACCGGCTGCCGCGGTGCACGGCGCGGTCCCAGTCCTCGTCGGGCCAGGTGCGGAGGTCGGTCGCGAGCAGGACGAAGACGCCGCGCCGCTCGTCGCGGAGGAGGAACGGGTCGCGGAGCCCGTGCTCGCCCACCTCCGACGCGAGCACCGGCCGCCCGTCGGCGACACGGGTCCAGGCGAGGGGATCGGGCCCGTCGCTGACGGCGAGGCGGATCCGCTCGCCGTCCTCGCGGTCGCCCGGCTCGAAGTAGGCCATCGCGTAGGCGGCGGGCTCCCCGGGCGTCACCCCTTGACGCTCCCCGACACGAGGCCGCCGACGATGTGCTTCTGCATCGCGATGAAGAACACGACCATCGGCAGCAGCACGATGACGCTGAGCGTCAGGAACGCCGGCCAGTTGACGCCGAACTGCCCGACCGCCTTGTAGACCTGCAGCACGAGCGTCTGCTTCTCGGGGCTGCTGATGAAGACGTTCGGCGTGATGAAGTCGTTCCACACCCACATCGTCTGGAACACGCCGACCGTGATGAGGATCGGGCGGATGAGCGGGAGCACGATGCGCCAGTAGATCTGCCAGGGTCCGGCGCCGTCGATGCGCGCCGCCTCGAATACCTCCACGGGCAGGGTGCGGAGGTAGCCCTGGATGAGGAAGTAGCAGAAGACGGCGCCCGCCGCGTAGAGGACGATGAGGCCGTTGCGGCTGTCCACGAGGCCGGCACCCGCCATCATCCGGTAGAGCGGGATCAGGGTCGCCTGCCCCGGCACCAGGAACGCGATGACGAGCACGACGGCGGCGATGCGGTTGACGACGGTCCTCCGCAGCAGCATCGCGTACGCCGCCATGGACCCGATGAGGAGCATCACGGCCACGGAGACCACGGTGATGTAGAGGGTGTTGAGGAACGCCCCCGCGATGGGCACCGACGCGAGCACGTCCGCGTAGTTCCCCAGGTCGAGGGAGGCGGGGAGCCCGAACGGGGAGCGGCTGGTCTCCGCCTGCGTCTTGAAGGTGTTGACGACGATGTAGTAGAACGGCGCGCCGACGACCGCGGCCAGCGCGATCATCAGGACGCTGGTGACGCCGGACGACCACCGCTGGCGGGCTCGGGCCCCGCTGCGGCGGCGTGGGCGGAGGGGGACGGGCGGGATGCCCGCGGTGCTGCCGCTCATGAGAGCCGCCCTTCGACGCGACGGGAGAGGAGGAGCTGGACGGCGACGATGGCGCCGACCACCAGGAGGAACACCACGGCGAGCGCCGAGGCCTTGCCGAACTGCGCCTGCGCGACGCCGCTCTGGATGATGGACTGCGTGATCGTGTAGGTCGAGAACCCCGGACCGCCCTTCGTGAGCGTGAAGGGCAGGTCGTAGACCTTGAGTCCGCCCGTCATCAGCAGGAGCGTGCTCACGGTGATCGCGGGGGCGAGCAGCGGGAGGGTGATGGACTGGAACCGCTGCCGGGCGGATGCCCCGTCGAGCCGGGCGACCTCGTAGTAGTCCTCCGGGATCGACTGCAGGTAGGCGAGGTAGAGGATCGCGTGCCACCCGGTCATGGACCACACGCCCACGATGATCACCGACAGCTGCGCCAGGGAGCTGTTCGACAGCCACGGCACCGCGCCGAGGCCGAGGAGCGTGCGCAGCACCCAGTTGATGGCGCCCGACCCGAGCGGCGAGAGGATCAGCCCCCAGACGAGCCCGAGGATCGCGATGCTGGGGATGGCGGGGAAGAACAGGATCGCCCGGACCGCGCCGCGGCCGCGGAACGGCTTGTTGAGCACCACGGCGAGGGGCAGCGCGAGGGCCGTCACGAGGACGGTGGTGCCGACGCTGAACAGCAGGGTGAAGCGGAAGCCGGCGAGCATGGCCGGGTCGCGGAGGATGCTCGCGTAGTTGTCGAACCCCACGAACCGCGCCTCGGCGGAGTACCCGTCGAAGTCGGTGAGGCTGAAGTAGAACGACTGCGCGAGCGGGATGGCGAACAGGACGACGAACACCAGCAGGATCGGGATCAGGAACGCCTGCGTGCCGAGCTGCTCGCGTCGGCGGGCGGCTCCGGCCCGGCGGGTGTCGCGCGGGCGGCCCGCTGGGGGCGGGACCGTGGGACGTGCAGGGGCGATGGTGGACATGACTACCTCTCGTGTCGGTGCGGGGAGACGACCGGGGGAGGGGGGGGGGGGAGGGGGGGGGGGGCCCCCCCCCCCTCCGCCAGATCAGCCCTCCTGCTCCTGGAGGCGGGTCTGCAGCGCTGCGGACACGTCCGCCGGCGTCGCCGAACCCTGGATCATGAGCTGGATCTGCGCCACCGCGTCGGTGTTGAGGGCGTCCTGGTAGCGGGGCCACGCGATCTGCGGCAGGTAGAAGTCGCCGCTCTGCAGGCCCTCGAGGTTGGGCTGGAGCGCCGGGTCGATCTCGGGGGTGTAGTTGTCGGTCGTGGTCAGCGCGGCCGTCTCCTTCTGGAACAGCCCGACGCCCTCCTCGCTGCCGAGGAAGGTGAGGAACGCCTCGGCGGCCTCCGTGTTCTCGCTCTTCGCGTTGATGGCGTAGCCCGGGGATGCGGCGCCGGCCCAGAAGGCGTCGCCGGTCGGGGTCGGCACGGGCGCGAACGCGATGTCCATGTCGGGGGCGGCCTCGCGGACGGCGGGCACGTTCCACGGGCCGGCGGTCATGATCGCGACCCGGCCGTTCACGAACTCGTCGACGATCTGGTCGCCGGTGAGGCTGATGACGTCCTGGCTCATGAGGTCGCGGTCGAACAGTTCCTGGTAGGCGGCGAGGGGTTCGTCCCAGAGGTCGGCGAACTCCGCGTCCCCGCTGAAGATGGCGGCGTCGACGTCGCCGCCGGCTGCCGCGTCCTCGGCGCCGACCATGGCGGCGACCGTCATCGGGATCTGACCGGCACCGTCGTAGAACGGCGTGACCCCCGTGGCCTTCACGTCCTCGAGCACGTCGAGGAAGTCGTCCCACGAGGTCGGGATCCCGGTGACGCCGGCGTCGGCGAGGAGCTGCTCGTTCACGAGGAGCCCGCCCGCCCAGGAGTTGGTCGACATCCCGTAGGCGCGGCCGTCGCGGCCGTACGTCTCGGTGTTGAAGGGGCTCATCGCGGCCATGAAGGGCTCGTCGGTGAGGTCCTTCACGTAGCCGGCGTCGATGAGGTTGGTCTTGTTCTCCGCGGCGATGGCGAAGACGTCCGCGCCGGTGCCGCCGACGAGGCGGGTCTGCAGCGTGGAGATGTACTCGGCGACGGGCGGGGCGCTGGAGAACTCCACGGTGATGCCGGGGTTCGCCGCCTCGAACGCGTCGATGACCGGGGTCATGGTGGCCTCGTTGTCCCAGGAGAAGAACGAGAGCCTGGTGGATCCGTCGTCGGCCCCGGGAGCGCAGCCCGACAGGGCGGCTGCTCCCAGGGCGAGGGTGGCGAGGGCGGCTGCGCTGCGTGCGAGCGGCCCGTGAGAACGATGCGACATTGCATTCCTCCGTGCGAGCGGTCCGTCCGGTGGACGGACCTGTATGGGTGGGTGAAGGGGTGGTGCTGCGGTGCGGTCGTGCGAGGGGGAGTCGAGGAGCCGGTCGGCCGCGCGCGGATCAGCGCGGGCGAGCGGGGAGCGGGAGCCGGAGGTGGTCGAGGGACGGGACGACGGGGACGAGCCCGCCGCCCGGGAGGTGGTGGAGGCGGTCGAAGACGACCTCGCGCCGGTGGCCGTTCCCGGACGGGATCGCGAACCGGTGGTAGGCGATGATCCAGTCGTCCGTGCCCGGGACGCGGTGGACGGCATGGTGGCCCGTGCCGAGGATCCCGAGCTCGGGGCGCTTCTCGAGGAGCACGCCGCCGTCGGTCCAGGGGCCGGTCGGGTGCGGCGCCTGGGCCCAGCGCACGCGGTAGTCGGCCTCCCGCGTGTCGTTCTCCGACCATGTGGCGTAGCAGACGCCCGCGTGCCGGTGGATGCTCACGGCCTCGCGGAACCCGGCGGGGGTCCAGGAGCGGACCGCTGCCGGGTCGAAGGACACGAGGTCGGGGGCGAGCGGCACGATGTGCGCGATCCCGTTGCCCCAGAGCAGGTGGACGGTCCCGTCGTCGTCCTCGAAGACGGAGGGGTCGATCGCGGTCCCGTGGTAGTCGCCACGAGCGACGAGCGGCCGCCCGAGGTCGACGAACGGGCCCGTGGGGCTGTCCGACCGCGCGACCCCGATGGACTGCTCGGCGGTGTAGTAGAGGTAGAAGACGCCGTCCCGCTCGAAGGGCGCGGGGGCCCAGGCGTGGTCGCTGGCCCAGGTCACGTCGCGGCCGAGCCGCAGCACCTCGCCCTCCTCTCGCCAGGTGACGAGGTCGGGGGAGGACCAGGCGTGGAAGGCGTCGGCTGCCCATCCTTCGCTGCCGTCGGTCGTGGGATACAGGTACCAGCGGTCGTCGACCACGAGGAGCGAGGGATCCGCCAGCAGACCGCGCACGGTCGAGGCGGCACCCGACGGCCCGGCTGCCGCATCGCGATCGATGGTCGTCATCGCACTCCCTCGTGCTTCATGTATCGATAAAACCTGTATCGATAAAATAGATCCGCGGGGCGAGGGAGTCAAGAGCCGACGCGACCGGATCGCGAGTCGGCCGGGCGTCAGCGGCGCGCGCCGCGGTTGCGGACCGCCCACTCGAGGGCGTGCATCGCCTGGTCCTTCGTGAGGCGCGTCTCGAGGCCGCACGTCGGGCAGACCACGCGGTAGGTCGAGCGCAGCCGGAGGAGGGGCACGAGGAAGAGCGTGAAGCGGAGCGTCCGGTGCAGGACGCGCTGGGGGGCCGTGACGCCGCAGCGGAGGCAGGCGAACGTCACGACCACGATGAGGGCGTCGCGGGCACGCGTGCCGAACAGGAGGATCACCCGTCGAGGCTACGCGGCGCCGGCGGAGCATAGGCGGTGGGGCGGCCCCCGGACGAGGAGGCGACGCTTCGCGGATCACCCGGTACCTTCGAAGGACACCACTCGGCAGATCGGCCCCGCATGACCACGCACCACGACGGCGCGCACGTCACCGCCGCGACGGCCTGCCCGGGAGCCGCCGCGTGATCGTCTTCGTGATCGTCGGCGCGGTCGGGCTCCTGCTCCTCCTCTCCAGCATCCTGCTCGGCGACCTCCTCGACGCCATCGGCGGCGGGGACGGCCTCGTCTCGGGCGTCGCGCTCGGCGCGGCCCTCGCCATCTACGGCGTCGGCGGCGTGCTCGCCGACCAGGCCGGCATCGGCGCAGGCGGCGCCATCGCCATCGCGGTCGCCCTCGCGCTCGTCGCGCTCGTGGTCGTGCAGCTCGCCGTCCGCTTCGTCGCGAAGCAGGAGAGCGGCGGCGGGTACTCGCCCGTCGGCATGGTCGGCGTCGTCACCTCGCCCACCTCGCCCACCGGCGGGGAGGTGCGGCTCGAGCACATCCGCGAGCTCGAGCGGCGGCTCGCGCAGAGCGACGCCCCGCTCGCCGTCGGCACGCGCATCCGCGTGGTGTCCGAGGACGGCTTCCGGGTGCGCGTCGAGCCGGATCCCGCCCCCGACGCCCCGCCCCAGACCTAGCAGCACCCGTCCCAACGAGAGGAACCATCCCGTGGACCTGATATCCGGCGGCACCACCGCCATAGCCGTGATCGTCGTCATCGTCATCCTGGTGGCGCTGGTGGCGTTCATCGCCTCGCGCGTGCGCCGCGTGCCGCCGAACCAGGCGCTCGTGATCGTCGGCCGCAACGCCGAGCGGAGCGAGGGCGGCGCCGGGTTCTCGAGCCCGCAGAAGGTCATCATCGGCGGCCGCACCTTCATCTGGCCGATCTTCCAGGAGGGCTTCACGCTCTCCCTCGAGCAGTACCAGACGAGCGTCACGGCTGAGGCGCGGGACGCGAACTTCATCAACACCGCCGTCGTCGCGACCGTCAACTTCAAGGTGACGGGCACCGAGGACGGCGTGCGCCGGGCCGTGCAGCGCTACCTGCTGCAGCAGGACCAGCTGCCGGAGATCGTGCGGCAGTCCCTCGAGGGCGCGATCCGCGGCCTCATCGGCGACCGTCCCGTGGACGAGCTCGTGAAGAGCTTCTCGGTGGTGGCGCAGGAGGCCGTGAACCAGACGAAGAACGACCTCGCGGAGCTGGGCCTCCAGATCGAGACGCTCAACGTCCGCGAGATCACGACGCCGGGCAGCACCTACCTCGACGACCGGGCCCGCTCGAACGCCGCGCGCGCCCGCCAGATCGCCGAGGTCGCGGAGGCCGAGAACAAGCGGATCTCCGCGCTCGCCGCGATCGAGAACGACCAGCAGACCGCCGAGCGCCAGCTCGAGCTCGACCTCCGCCGGGCGGCCATCAAGGCCGACACCGACCGGGCCAACGCCACCGCGCTCGCCGCCGGCGAGCTCGCGAAGGCCGAGCAGGACCGCCTGGTCGCCGACCAGGAGCGCACCGCCGTGGCCGCGCAGGCCGAGGTCTCCAAGGAGCGCCTGCGCATCGACGTGGAGCTCCCCGCCGAGGCGCGGAAGTACGCGACCGTCCAGGACGCGCAGGCCGCCCGTGACGCCGAGAAGGCGAAGGTCGACGTGGAGGTCTACCAGCGCACGCAGAACGCCGAGGCGGCGAAGACCGCGGCCGTGAACGAGGCGGCGTCCATCACCGCGCTCGGGAAGGCGAACGCGGACGCGATCCAGGCCCGCGGCCAGGCCGAGGCCGAGGCGGCCGCCGCGCTCGCCGAGGCGCAGAACAAGCTGTCCCGCGAGGCCCTGCAGGCGCGCATCATCGCGTCCATGCCGGAGATCGCCCGCGAGATGGCGGCGCCGCTCGCCAACGTCGACAACATGACGATCATCTCCGCGGACGGCGCCAACGCGCTCAACCGCTCGGTGGCCGAGAACATGGCGACGCTGCCGAAGCTCCTGAAGGACACCACGGGGATCGACGTCGCCACGGCGCTCAGCTCGTTCCTCGGCTCGACCGCCGCGGGCACGTCCGCCGGCGCCGGATCGACCTCCGCGGACGCGGGCCCGTGGACGGCCGCGCCCGAGGGCGCCGGGATCTGATCCCGGTGCCGGTGCCCGTCGGGACGCGCGGCGTCCCGACGGGCCCGGTGTGAGGACCCCGAGCCCGTTCCGGGTGCTGTGGGGCGCGAACGCGCTCTCCAACCTCGCGGACGGGCTCGTCTTCGTCACCCTGCCGCTCGTCGCGGCGTCCCTCGCCGACGACCCGCGCGCGGTCGCGGGGCTGGCGACGACGTACGCGCTGGTGCGGCTGGTCGTGGCGCTCCCGGTCGGGGTGCACGTCGACCGGCTCGACCGGCGGACGCTCCTCGTGACGGCGAACGCGCTCCGCGGCATCGCCGTGGTCGCGCTCGCCGTCTCCCTGCAGGCGGGCGCCGGATCGCTCGTCGCCCTGTACGCGGTGATGGCGGTCGTCGGCGTGCTGGAGAGCGCGGCCGACGGTGCTGCGGTGGCCGTGCTGCCGTCGCTCGTGCCGCGGGACCGGCTCGACCGGGCGAACGCACGCATCGCGGGCACGCAGCTCGTGGCCGACGAGTTCGCGGGGCCGCCGCTCGGCGGGTCCCTGTTCGCCGTCGCTGCCGCGCTTCCCGTGCTCGCCACCGGCGGGCTCTGGCTCGGCGCGGCCGCCGTCGCGCTGGCGCTGCCCCGCCGGACGGCGCCGATGCCGATGCCGACGCCGACGCCGACGCCGGCGCCGGCGGGGGAGACCGCCGCGGTCCCGCGTCCGTCGATCCTCCGGGAGGCGGGGGAGGGCGTGCGCTGGCTGGTCCGGCACCGGGTGGTCGGCACCCTGGCGCTCCTCGGCGGCCTGGCGAGCGTGGGCTACATGCTCCCGTTCTCGGTGCTCGTGCTCTTCGCACGCGACCGGCTGGGGCTCGACGCGGGCGGCTACGGACTGCTGCTCGCGGCCAGCGCGCTGGGCGGGCTGGTCGGGACGGGCCTCGCCGCGCCGCTGCGCGCCCGCATCGGCTCCCGGTGGACCGTGGCCGCCGCCCTCGCGCTCGGGGCGGCCAGCCTCGCGGGCCTCGCCGTCGCGCGCGACCCCGTGGTCGCGGGCGTCCTGCTCGCCCTCTACATCCTGCACGCGGTCGTCTGGGGCGTGTGCGCGACCTCGCTGCGCCAGCGCCTGGTGCCGGATCCGCTCCTCGGCCGGGTCGGCGCCGCCGGCCGCGTGCTCAGCCTACTCGGGCTCGCCCTCGGCTCGGCGCTCGGCGGCGCGCTCGCGACGGCCGGCATCGCCGTGCCGACGGCGGCCGGCGCCGTCGTGTTCGCCGGCTGCGCGGTGCTCGCGGTCGTGGCGCTGCGCCGATCCGACGAGCCCGTGCGCGCTGCGGGGGATGCCGGCTAGCCCGCGTTCGGCAGCCGCACCTCCACGAGGCCGGCCGTCACGCGCGTCTCGAAGCGCGGCTGCGGCGACGTGGCGGGGCCGTGGATCACCTCGCCCGTCCTGAGGCTGAACACGCTGTCGTGCCACGGGCAGGTGACGCACGCCTCGCCCGTCTTCGGGTCCTTCCCCAGCTCGCCCTCGTCGAGGGGCGCGGAGAGGTGGCTGCAGGTGTTGCTGAGCGCGTCCACCGTCATGCCGTGGCGGCGCACGAGGACCGGCAGGCCCGCCACGTCGCGCTTCGCGAGACGGCCGTCGGGCAGGTCGTCGAGCCGGCCGAGCTCCTGCCAGCCCTGGGGGAAGCGGTGCGGCACGTCCTCGGCGTGGTTCGCGCCGGCGGCCTGGCGGTACGCGAGATGGCCGCCGAGGAAGCCGCCGGCGGAGACGAGCCCGAGGCCCGCGAGGCCGAGGAGCTTGCCGCTGGTCTGCTTGCCGCGCGCCCGCTGGATCCATGACAGGCCGTAGAGGCCCGTCGCGAGGGCGTTCGCGGCGGAGTGCACGATCCCGACGCGGAGCTGCTGCTCATGCAGCTGCGACCAGTCGGCGTAGCCGGAGACGATGGAGGGCGCGGCGCTGAGGATCCCCACGCCCACGAGCGCCTGGCTGGCCTTCTGGTTGCCGGGCAGGAGGTCGAGGACCGCGGAGGAGATCCACGCGCCGGACGGGATGAGGACCGCCACCGGGTGCAGCGGGTGCCCGAACGGCACGCCGTGCAGCAGGTCGGCCAGGGCGCGGGGCTTGAGCAGGGCGACCACGGTGCCGCGGACCCTCTCGACGATCGGGTCGAGCGCCTCGGCGTCCTCGATCCTCGTGATGGCCGCGACGAGCTTCAGCTCCCTCATGGGGTCTCCGTCCGATTCCGGCGCCGCCGTCGGCGCTCCCTCCCAGGCAACGCCTGCGGGGGAGCAGTGACAAGGCCGGGCGGCCGGATCCGGTGCCGCCGCTCGATCGCCTGCCCGGCGTAGCTCGCGGCGACGATGAGGGCCGCGCCGCACAAACCGACCGGCCCGATCACCTCGCCCGCGAGGACGACGCCCACGCCGAGCGCCCACACCGGCTCCGTCCCCATGAGGATGCTCGCGCGCGACGCGGACGTCCGCCGCACCGCCCAGAGCTGCACGACGAAGGCGAACACGGAGCACAGCAGGCCGAGGAACAGGACGCCCGCCCAGCCGCCCGCGTCCAGCCGCGCGACCGCGGCCGGCAGCTCCGCCCCCGCCACGATCGTGGAGGCCGCGGCGCACACCGCCATCTGCACGAGCACCACCCCCAGCGAGCCCTCCGTGCGGCCGCGGGTGAGGTGCGCGCTCGCCGTGACGTGGACAGCCCGGACCGCGGCCGCGGCGATCACGAGCGCGTCGCCGGGCGTCGGCGTGCGCAGCCCGCCCTCGGAGACGAGGAGGGCGACGCCGACCACGGCGGCGACCGCGGCGACGAAGTACGGCCGGGGCAGCCACGAGCGCGACGCGACGCCCTCGAGGACGGGCGTCATGACGAGCGCCAGGCTGATGAGGAGCCCCGCGTTGGTGGCGCTGGTGAGGTGCACGCCCCACGTCTCGAGCCCGATGACCGCGGTCTGGGAGCAGCCCAGCGCCACCGCGATCGCGAGGCCCTGACCCCGCGGCAGGCGCTCCCGCCGGGCGAGGCAGAGGAGGGCCGTCGCGGCGGCCGCGACGAGGAACCGGAGGGCGAGCGCCGCCGGGACCCCGGTCAGGGCGGCGAGGTCCTTGGCCGCGAGGAAGCTGGCGCCCCAGACCGCGGCGACGCCGACGAGGAGCAGGTCGACGAGGAGTCCGGGTCGTGCGCGGGAGGCCATGACGCTACTGTCCAGAGGACCGATGCCCAAGAGCAACGGGCCATCACTTGATCGACGATGAAGGGCAGCCTTGTGGATCCGGCACGACTCCGCCTCCTCCGCGAGCTCGGCGACCGCGGCAGCGTCGCGGCCGTCGCCGCCGCCATGCACGTCAGCGCCTCCGCCGTCTCCCAGCAGCTCGCGGTGCTCCAGGCGCAGGTGCCCGTCCCGCTGACCGTCAAGCGCGGGCGGCGGCTGGTGCTCACGGACGCGGGGGAGGCGCTCGCCGTCGCGGCCACGCGGGTGGAGGTGGCGCTCGCCGAGGCCCGCGACGCCGTCGGGTCGTTCCTCGGCCACGACGAGCGGCCGGTGCGCGTCTCCGCCTTCCACAGCGCCGGGCTCGCGCTGTTCGGCCCGCTCCTGGAGGACCTGGGCCGGACCGGGGGCCCGCGGGTCTCCCTCGCCGACGCCGACGTCGCGCAGGCGGAGTTCGCCCGCCTCACCGCGGACCACGAGCTGGTCGTCGCGCACCGGCTCGCCCACGAGCCGGAGTGGCCGACCGGGCGCATGGTCGTCGTGCCGCTCCTGGTCGAGCCGCTGGACATCGCCCTGCACGCGGCGCATCCCCTCGCGGCTGCCCCGAGCATCCGCCCCGAGCAGCTGCGCGACGAGCGCTGGATCTCCACGCACGAGGGCTTCCCCCTCACGGGCGTGCTCGCGCAGCTGGGCGCCCTCATCGGCCGCGCGCCGCAGGTCGACCACCGCATCAACGAGTTCTCCGTCGCGGCGCAGGTCGTCCGCGCGGGCGCGGCCGTCGCCGTCATGCCGCGGATGACGGTGGCCCCGCTCGCCGTCGACGGGATGGTCCTGCGGCCCCTCGTCGGCGCCGCGCTCGTCCGCCACGTGGACGTGCTCGCCCGTCCGGACGCGATGGCGCGCGTGCCGGTCCGCCGGGTCCTCGACGCGCTCCGGCGGGTGGCGGCCGCGGCGGCGGAGAGCGCCGGCGGGAACGCGCCGGTGCCGCGCGGCGGGCTCGCGCGGTAGGGACGGGCCGGGGTCAGGCGTCGGGGTCGCGCGAGGGATGCCGGGAGGCGACGGGCGCGCCGTGCCGGGCCGCCCGGTACCCCGCGGCGCGGAGGCGCCGGGCCCACGGGTACGTCGTGTCGCCGGGCGGGGCCGCGAGCACGGGGTCCGCGCGGGTGGAGGTGTCGAGGGGACCGGCGGCGTCGTGCGCGAGCTCGATGCGCGCCGCCACGTGCCACCGGCCGCGCGGCGTCGCGTGCACGAGCCGCATGCGGAGCGGCTGCGAGGCGAGGGCGCGTCCGAGGTCGGCGGCGCCCGCGGGCAGGTGCGGCTCCCGGTCCACCACGACGCCGAGCAGGACCGGCCCCGCCGATCCGCGGTAGGGCATGAGCGTGGTCATGCGCGCGCCCGAGAGCGCGCGCCGCGGCTGCAGCAGGAAGCGCCCGGGGAAGCCGAGCCCCGTCGTCGAGAGCAGGACGTCGACCGTGGTGCCGCCGCCGTCGGGTATCCGGAGCGCGAGGCCGAGGACGTCGGGGAGGGCGGGCGGCGTGCCGCCGCCCCGCGAGAACCGGGCGTCGATCGCGAGCGGCTCGTCGAGCCCGTCGAGCCAGGCGAGGCCGGAGGCGGCGCGGCCCGGGACGGGCGCGAGCGACCCCGCGAGGGCGACGCCGTGCGGGTGCAGCGGCCGCGGGCTCCGGACGACGCGGAGCGCGGCGACGAGCCCCGCGAGGAGGTTCCCGCCGACGCGGGCCGGGATGTCGGTCATCGCTCGACCCTATTCCGGTGCGCGGCGCGCGTCCGGGTGCGACGACGCCCGGGCCGGCAGGGAGCCGGCCCGGGCGTCGGGCGGTGCAGGTGCGCGGTCGCGCGGCGCGCTACGGCGTCGGCATGCCGCCGTTGACGTGCAGCGTCTCGCCGACGACGTAGCTCGACTCGTTGGAGGCGAGGAACACGTAGGCGGGCGCGAGCTCCGCAGGCTGTCCGGCGCGGCCGAGCGGGGTCTGCTCGCCGAACTCGGGCAGCGCGTCGGCGGGCTGGCCGCCGGCGGTCTGCAGCGGGGTCCAGATCGGGCCGGGCGCGACCACGTTGACGCGGATGCCCTTCGGCGCGAGCTGCTGCGCGAGGCCCTTGGAGAACGTGTTGATCGACGCCTTCGTGGTGGCGTAGTGGATCAGGTTCGGCGAGGGCTGGTAGGCCTGGATCGACGACGTGTTGATGATCGACGAGCCGGGCGCCAGGTGCGGCAGCGCCGCCTTCGTGATCCAGAACATCGCGTAGACGTTGGTCTTGAAGGTGAGGTCGAACTCCTCGTCGGAGATGTCCTCGAGCGCGTCGACGTTCTGCTGCTTGCCCGCGTTGTTCACGAGGATGTCGAGGCCGCCGAGGCCCTCGACGGCCTTCGCGACGAGCTCGCGGCTGAACTCCGCGGTGGAGATGTCGCCGGGGATCGCGACGGCCGTGCGTCCGGCCTCCTCGATGAGGGCGACGACCTTCCGCGCGTCCTCCTCCTCCTCGGGCAGGTAGGACAGGGCGACGTCCGCGCCCTCGCGGGCGTAGGCGATGGCCACGGCCGCGCCGATGCCCGAGTCGGCGCCCGTGATGAGGGCCTTGCGCCCCTCGAGGCGGCCGGATCCGCGGTACGTGCGCTCGCCGCGGTCCGCGGTCTCGTCGAGGTCGGCGTCGAGGCCGGGGCCGTCCTGCTGCTGCGCGGTCGGGTCGATGTCGGCGTACATCTTCGTCGGGTCCTGGAACGTGTACTGGTCGGTGCTCATGGGTCTCCTGATGGCTGCGTGATGCGTTCGGGAAGGGGGTGCCGGGCGGATCAGCTCGGCGGGGTGTCGTCCAGGTCGATGTCCTGGCCGGCGAGGTCGTTCGGGGCGAGGGCGGGCTCGGCCTCGCCGTCGACGCCCAGGGCGTCGGCCTCGGGCTCGGCGTCCTCGGCGGTGACGGCGTCGTCGTCGTCGACCTGCTCGACCGGCTCGTCGGTGTCGGGGAGGACGGTCTCGCCGGCGACGGCGTCGTTCACGACCGTCGCCGTGTCCATGCCCACCGCGTCGAGGGCCGTGTCGTCGCCGGTGGAGTCGTCACCTGGCGTGGTGGAGGTGGCGTCCGTCACGGTCACTCACCCGCCTCGGGCTTGGGGTGGCCGGGGATCGAGTCGCCGCTGAGGTTGAGCTCGTCGGGGTCGACGTCGATCTCGCCGACGTCGTCGGGTCCGCCCGAGCCGGGGAGGACCTGCACGTCGTCCTCGGCGGCGGGGACGTCGTCGGAGACGCCCTCGCTCTCGACGATCTGCTCGCTCTGCTTCACCTGCGTGTCGTCCTCGCTGGGGGAGGTGAAGTCCTTGTCCTGGCGTGTGTCTGAGGTGTCCGCGGGCTGGAGGCGCGGGTCGTCGGTGTCCATGCGGCCGACGCTACGCTCGGCCTCCGCCCGTGTGGTCGGCATTCAGGGAACCCTCATGCAACGCGTCTCCCGGCGGCCGGCCGGCGGTGCGCGCGGGGCGTCACATGTCGTCCGGGCCCTCGCCGAACGGGTCGGGCGCGTCCTCGCGGGCGTCCTCCTCGGCGGCCTCGTCGCGGGAGGCTACCGAGTCGGCGTCGAGGGGCGCGGCGTCGGGCAGCGGGTGGCGGGGAGCGTCGGGCACGGCGTCCGTCACGTCAGCGCCCCTCGGGATCCACGTGGCCGGCGGCGTCGTCGGCGGGCGCGCCCATGTGCGAGTCGGCGGCGGTGACGGCGCGGTTGTCGGGGATGGCGGGGTGGTCGGGGCTCGCGGGCTCCGCGTCCTCCACCTCGAGGGTGTCCTCCTCCGCGTGGCCGTAGTCCGTGCCGTCGGGCGCACGGACCGCGTCGCCGGTCGGGGTCCGGTGGCCGTCGGCGGAGACCACGTCGTCCACTGTCACCAGCCCGTCGGGGTCGCCGGGGCCGCGCCCGGTGCGGATGCCGTCTGCGTGCTCGTCGCGATCGCTCATGGTGCCCACCCTACGAGCGTCCGGGTGCGGACGGCGGGTGCGGAGGCGGGCCGCGCGGGCGCGTAGAGGCGCCCCGCGGGGGGTCCCCGCGAGTTCGCCACAGCCGGTTGCCTTTCCCCGACGCACCCCCGATAGTAGGTGAGCCTTACCTAACCTCCGACGGTGCCCGTGACCCGGACACGGCTCCCCCACCGAATCGACGAAGGACCCATGACCCTCTCCCCGCACGCCTCCCGACCGACCGCCCCGACCCTCGCGGATCCCCGTCCCGCCGCGGATCCGCCCCCCGCCGACCCTGCCGCGGAGCTGTTCTCCGACCGGACGCTGCCCGGCTGGGACACGGCCCTCCGCGCGGCCGCCGACCGCGTGCGCCAGGCGGCGCAGCGCGCCGACGGCCCCTCCACGGGCATCGCGCCCTCCCGGCTCCGCGGCGCGTTCGCGGGCCTCGACCTCGACCGGCCGCTCGGCGGCCTGGACGAGGCCCTCGACGAGCTCGACGGCCTGTACCTCCGCGACGCGATCTGGTTCCACGACCCCTCCTACGTCGCGCACCTCAACTGCCCGGTCCTCATCCCGGCGCTCGCGGGGGAGCTCATCCTCTCCAGCGTCAACACCTCGATGGACACCTGGGACCAGAGCGCGGGCGCGACCCTCATCGAGCGGGCGCTCATCGACTGGACCGCGGGGCGCATCGGCCTCGGCGACGACGCCGACGGCGTCTTCACGAGCGGCGGCAGCCAGTCCAACCTGCAGGCGCTGATGCTCGCGCGCGACGAGGCTGCCGCCGTGCACGCGCTCGCGGCCGACGACCGGCACCGGATGCGGATCCTCGTCAGCGACGTCGGGCACTTCAGCGTGGAGAAGAGCGCGCGGATCCTGGGCCTCGCCCCCGACGCCGTCATCCGCGTCCCGAGCGACGACGCGCGGCGCATGCGCGTCGACGCCCTCGAGCGCGAGCTCGCCCGCTGCGCGGCGGCCGGCCTCCTGCCGGTCGCCGTGGTCGCGACCGCCGGCACCACCGACTTCGGGAGCATCGACCCGCTGCCCGCGATCGCGGACGCGTGCCGCCGCGCGGGGATCCGGCTGCACGTGGACGCGGCCTACGGCGGCGGCCTCCTCGCCTCCCGCACCCACCGCGGCCTCCTCGACGGCATCGAGCGGGCCGACTCCGTCACCGTCGACTACCACAAGACGTTCTTCCAGCCGGTGAGCTCCAGCGCGCTGCTCGTGCGCGACCGCCGCACCCTCCGGCACGCGACGCTCCACGCCGACTACCTGAACCCCGCCGACCGGGCGCACGAGGGGACGCCCAACCAGGTCGACAAGTCGCTGCAGACCACGCGGCGCTTCGACGCGCTCAAGCTGTGGCTGACCCTCCGCACGGTGGGCGCCGACGGCGTGGGGCGGATGCTCGACGACGTCATCGCGCTCGCCGACCGCACCTGGCTCGCGATGCGCCGGGATCCGGCCCTCGACGTGGTGGTGCGGCCCGAGCTGAGCGCGCTCGTGTTCCGGTACGTGCCGGCGGGGGAGCGTGGCGGATCCGCGGCAGCGGACGCGGGGGCGCGATCCGACGCCGTGAACCGCGGCATCCGGCAGGCGATCCACGACTCCGGGCGCGCGATGGTCGCGGCGACGCGGGTGGACGGCCGGGCCCACCTGAAGCTCACCCTGCTGAACCCCGCCACGACGGACGCGCACATCCGAGAGATCCTGGCGCTCGTCGTCGCGGCGGGCGACGCGCTCGACGCCGGGCTCCGCGGTGCGGAGGACGGACGATGAGCGGGGCCGCACCCGACCGCGTCCGCGACGTCGTCGCCGTCGGCCTCGGCCCGGCGAACCTCGGGCTCGCCTGCCTCGCGGACCCGCTCGACGTCGACCTCGTCGTGCTCGAGCGGAAGCCGCGCTTCGACTGGCACCCCGGCATGATGCTGCCGACCGCGCACCTGCAGACGCCGTTCCTCGCGGACCTCGTGACGCTCGCCGACCCGACCTCGCGCTTCTCGTTCCTCGCGTACCTCAAGGAGACCGGACGGCTGTACTCCTTCTACATCCGCGAGGACCCCTTCGTGCTGCGCAGCGAGTACGTCGCCTACTGCCGCTGGGCGGCGGAGCGGGCGCGGGGCGTCGAGCTCGACCGCGACGTGCGCGCGATCCGCTACGACGAGGCCGACGACGCGTACGTCGTCGAGTCGGTCGACTCCGCGGGCGGCGCGCACGTGCACCGCGGGCGCGCCCTCGTGGTCGGCGTGGGCACGCCGCCGTGGCTGCCCGAGGCGCTGCGCGACCTGCCGGGGGCGGTGCACAGCTCCGGCTACCTCGGCGCCAAGGCCGCACTGCAGGAGCGGGACGCGATCACGGTCGTCGGCAGCGGGCAGAGCGCGGCCGAGGTCTACCGCGACCTCCTCGAGGACGTCGACGCGCGGGGGTACCGGCTCGACTGGATCACGCGCTCGCCGCGGTTCTTCCCGCTCGAGTACACGCGCCTCACCCTCGAGATGACGAGCCCCGAGTACAGCGACCACTTCTTCGGCCTGCCAGCCGACGCCCGCGAGTCGCTGCTGCGCGCGCAGCGGGGGCTCTACAAGGGCATCGACTCCGCGCTCATCGACGACGTGTTCCAGGCGCTCTACCGCAAGCGGCTGGCGTTCGACGCGCTGCGGGCCGAGGGGCGGCTCGCCCCGGGCGGCGACGCGGGATCCGGGGTGCCCACGCGCCTGCTCACCAACGCGGAGGTGGTGTCGGCCCGTGCGACCGCGGACGGCGGCACGGTCCTCGGGCTGCGGCACGCCGAGACGGGTGCCGAGCGGGAGTGGCCGACGAGCGGGGTCGTCGTCGCGAGCGGGTACGACGCCGGCCCGCCGGCGATCCTCGCCGGGCTCGGCGACCGCGTGCGCCGCGACGCCCGGGGGCGCCTCGACGTGGCGCGCGAGCACACGGTCGACGACGCCGGCACGCTCTTCGTCCAGAACGCGGAGGTGCACACGCACGGGTTCGTCGCGCCCGACCTCGGGATGACGGCGCACCGCAACTCGCGGATCCTCCGCGCCATCACCGGGAGCGAGCCCTACCCGGTGGAGGAGAGGATCGCGTTCCAGGAGTTCGGGCTGCCGGACGACGTGCCCGCGCCCGGATCGGGGGTGCTCGCGTGAGCGCGCCGGCACCCGCCGCGACCGCCGCGGCCGAGTCCGAGGCGGGGCGCCGCCGCCCGCCCGCGTCGCCGCCGCTCGCGATGCGCCCGCTGGACGCCGACGCCGACGCGGCGCTCGTCCACGGCTGGGTCACCGCGCCGCGCGCCCGGTTCTGGCAGATGCAGCACGCGACCCTCGACGACGTGCGGGACGCGTACCGGTCCCTCGCGGCGGATCCGTGCCGCGAGGCATGGATCGGCCTCCACGACGGCGTGCCCGCGTTCCTCGTCGAGGCCTACGACCCGGCGGACGACCCGATCGGCGCGCACCTCGACCCGCTCCCCGGCGACCGCGGCATGCACCTGCTCGTCGCGCCGCCGTCCGGCGGCCCCCTGCCGGGCTTCACCACCGCCGTGATGCGGCACGTCGTCGCGCACCTGCTGCGCGATCCCGCCGTCCGGCGCCTCGTCGTCGAGCCGGACGTCCGCAACGAGGCCGTCCAGCGCCTCAACGCCGTCGTCGGCTTCCAGCCCCTCCGGGTCGTCGACCTCGGTTCGAAGCACGCGCTCCTCAGCGTCGCCACGCGCGACGACCTCCTGCACGCCACGCCCCTCGAGGGGACGCCCCTCGACGCCCCACCTCCGGACGGACACGCCATGACCCCCACCCCCGACCGCACGGCGGAGGCCGCCCCGGGCGTCCACCTCGCCGCGCACCTCCGGCCCGACGCCTGGGCCGCCGCCACCCGCCACCTCGTGCGCAAGGCGCTCGCCGAGTTCGCGCACGAGCTGCTCATCCGGCCCGAGCGCGTCGACCCCGACGTGCCGCCGGGCGCTCCCCGGCGCCCGCACGACCCCCGGGAGCGGGCCGCGTACCGCGTCACGAGCGGCGACGGGCGGAGCGCGTACGCGTTCCGGGCGCGGGTCCTCGAGCTCGACCACTGGGACGTCGAGGAGGCGAGCATCCGGCGCACGGTGGACGGCGCTCCCGCCGAGCTCGACGCCACCGACCTCGTGCTCGACCTCCGCGACCGGCTGGGGATCACCGACGAGGTCCTGCCCGTCTACCTCGACGAGCTCAACAGCACGCTGTCCGCCGCGGCCTTCTCGCGCCTGCGGGACGTGCCCGACGCCCGCGGGCTGCTCACGGCGTCCTACGCGGAGGTGGAGTCGACCATGGACGAGGGCCACCCCTGCTTCGTCGCGACGAACGGCCGCATCGGCTTCGACCTCGACGACCACGACCGGTACGCGCCGGAGGCGGGGCAGGACGTGCGGATCCTCTGGCTCGCCGTGCACGAGCGCCTCGCCCGGTTCACCGCGATCGACGGGCTCGACCGGGAGGCCTTCCTCGACGCCGAGCTCGGTGCCCCGGCCCGTGCGCGCTTCCGCGCGCGGATGGCGTCGCTCGGCATCGACCCCGCCCGGCGCGTGCTCGTGCCGGTGCACCCGTGGCAGTGGGAGAACGTCGTCACGGTGACCTTCGCGGGGCTCGTCGCCCGGCGCGACATCGTGCTGCTCGGCACGGGCGACGACGCGTACGGCGCGCAGCAGTCCATCCGCACCTGGGCGAACCGCACGACCCCGGAGCGCTGCTACGTCAAGACGTCGCTCTCCATCCTCAACATGGGCTTCACGCGGGGCCTGTCACCGGCCTACATGGCGGTGACGCCGGCCATCAACGACTGGGTGCACGCGCTCGTGACGGGCGACCCCGAGTTCGCCCGGCTCGGCTTCGGGATCCTGCGGGAGGTCGCGGCCGTCGGCGTGCGCGACGAGCGGGTCGACCGCGCGCTGCCGGTCGGCCACTCCCACACCAAGATGCTGTCCGCGCTCTGGCGGGAGTCGCCCGTGCCGGGCCTCGCGGAAGGCGAGCGGCTGATGAGCATGACGAGCCTCCTGCACGTCGACGGGCAGGGCGCCACGGTCCTGGGAGCGCTGATCGACGCGTCGGGCGTCGGCGCGGCCGCGTGGATCCGGAGCTGGCTCGACGCGTACCTGGTGCCGATCGCGCACGCGCTCCTCGCGCACGACCTCGCGTTCATGCCGCACGGGGAGAACGTGATCCTCGTGCTCCGCGACCACGTCGTCGTGCGCGTGCTCATGAAGGACATCGCCGAGGAGGTCGCGCTGCTCGACCCGGATCGCGAGCTCCCGGAGGACGTCCGGCGCATCCGCCTCGACGTGCCCGACGACGAGCGGACCCTCACGGTGCTCACGGACGTGATGGACGGCTTCCTGCGCTTCGCCGCCGCCCTCGTCGCGGACCGCGAGGACCTCGGGCCCGACGGGCTCTGGCGCGTGGCCGCCGAGGCGCTCGCGGACCACGAGCGCGCGCACCCGGAGCTCGCGGCCCGGATCGCGCGGAGCGACCTCTTCACCCCGTCGTTCGCGCGCTCCTGCCTCAACCGGCTGCAGCTGCGGGACAACCGGCGCATGGTCGACCTCGCGGATCCGGTGCTGCAGATCCACGGCTCCCTGCGGAACCCGCTCGCCGTCCACGCTGGGCTCCGGCCGCGGCACGGCTGACGTTCGCGGGCGGCTCCGGTCCCGGCGCCCCGCAGACGGCGAGGAGCCGCCGTCCGCGTGTGCGGACGGCGGCTCCTCGAGGTGGGCTGCGCCGCGGCCGGGCCGGGCCGCGTGCGACCGGGTCAGCTCGCGGCGGGCGCCGCGGATCCCACCGTCAGGGTCTCGGCCCGCTGCTCGCCGGACCCGTCGTCGGACGTGACGGCGATCTTGCGCGGCTTCGCCCGCTCGCTCACCGGGATGGTGACGCTGAGCACGCCGTTGGCGTAGTGCGCCGAGATGCGCTCCGTGTCGATGCCCTGGCCGAGCGTGAGCTGGCGCAGGAAGGTGCCGGCGACGCGCTCGCGGGTGAGCCAGCGGACGCCCGGGTCGCCCGCGAGGGTGCGCTCGGCGCGGATGGTGAGCAGCTGGCCGTCCACGTCGATGTCCACCGAGCCCGGGTCGATGCCCGGGAGGTCGGCGGCCAGCACGTAGGTGTCGCCCTCGCGGTGCAGGTCGATGGGCATCGGGCGGTTCGCCTGGCGCGTTTCGGCCAGCGCGCCCATCGCGCGGTCCAGCTCGCGGAACGGATCGAAGGTCATGTTCATGGTCGACTCCTCACTGGTGATCTGCGGGTTGAGCCCCCTCGGCTCAACTACGTCGAGATTAGCACTCGACCTGCACGGGTGCCAAGAGGTTCGCCGAGGGCGAATGCAGCCCTGATCTCCTCTTCGTCAGCGGCGGCGGAGGTCGCGCTCCATGCGCCCGATGAGCGTCCAGACCGCGCGCGAGAGGTCCGGGTGCTCGAGCGCGATGCCCCGCAGCAGGCGGTACTCGAAGCGCGCGACGACGCCGGGCGCGGTGGACGGGTGCCGCACCCGGGCGAGCTCCTCGGCCATCCCGTCGGCCTCGAGCGCGTCCTGCCGGAGGGTCGCGACCACGTGCTCGTCCACGGTCGGCAGCTGCGGGATGACCTCCCACGGGTCGTCGCCGTTCCGGCACCGGTGCTCGATGACGGCGTCCAGCTCGTCGCGGGCCTCCTGGCGCAGCACCTCGAGGCTGGCGGGGAAGCGGGCGTGCATGGGCGGTTCCCCTCGGACGGCGGACGGCGGACGGCGGACGGCGGGCGGTGGCGAGCCCTCGCTCGTGACGCGACGGCCGGATCCCCTTCACGCTACGTCATGCCCCGGACCCCGCCCGACGAGGGGGAGCGGCACCCTCGCTAGCCTGGGAGCCGACCCCGGAGCCGCCGCAGGAGGACCCATGACCGACACCGCCCGCCCCGTCGCCCTCGTCACGGGGGCCACGCGCGGCATCGGCCGCGCCGTCGCCCAGGACCTCGCCCGCACCCACCGCGTCATCGTCCACGGACGCGACCGGGAGGCCGTCGACGCGCTCGCCGCCACGCTCCCCGACGCCGTGGGGTGGGCCGCCGACCTCGCCGCGGGCGGCCTCGCCGACGGCGTGCCCGCCCTGGACCGGCTCGACGTGCTCGTGCACTCGGCCGGCGTGATCGGCGGCGACGCGGTCGGGGAGACGCCCGTCGACGAGTGGCGGCGCGTGTTCGAGGTCAACGTCTTCGCCGTCGCCGAGGTCACGCGCGTCCTCCTCCCGGCGCTCCGGGCGGCGGGCGGCCAGGTGGTGCTCGTCAACTCCGGGTCCGGCTTCACGGCCAACCCGACCGGCGGCGTCTACGCGGGGTCGAAGTTCGCCCTCCGCGCGCTCGGCGACGCCCTCCGCGAGGAGGAGCGCCCGAACGGCGTGCGCGTCTCCAGCGTGCACCCGGGCCGCGTCGCCACCGACATGCAGCGGGAGCTCCGCGCGAAGGAGGGGGGCGAGTACGACGAGACGCGGTACCTGGACCCCGCCTCGGTCGCCCGGGCCGTGCGCCTCGTCGTCGACCAGACGCGCGACGGCACGCTCGAGTCGGTCTCGCTGCGGCCGTTCGGGGGCTGATCCGCACCCGAACGCGGATCGCCGACAGTCCGGGGATAATCTCGCGCGGAGACGATCTGCGCGGCATATGATCTCCGCATGAGCGCATCCACCTCGGCACCCGACCACGACGTCGACGTGGACGCCGCGGGCATCGACTGGGACGCGGGCGGGATCGAGACGCAGCTCGGCTGGTCGCTCCAGGCGGTCTACCAGGGGTTCGCGCGCACGGCGCAGACGGCCGTCGCCGACGTGCCGGGTGGCCCCCGCGGGTACCAGGTGCTCGTCGCGATCACGACCGAGGAGCCCGCCTCGCAGCTCGCCCTCGCGCAGCGGCTCGGCATCGACAAGACGCAGATGACCTACGTCATCGACGCGCTCGCCGACGGCGGCCACGTCGAGCGGCAGCCGCATCCGCGCGATCGCCGGATCCGGCGGGTCGTGCCCACCGACGCCGGCCGGGCGCTGCTCGCGACCGCCCGCGTGGCCCTCGGCGAGGTGGAGGACGTGCTCATGCGCGACCTCGAGGCCGACGAGCGCATCGTCCTCCGGCGGCTCCTCGCGCGCGTCGCCCTCGGCGCCGGCGATGCCGCCGCGGGCCTCCCCGACACCGGCGAGGCGCTCGAGCAGCCCGTCGCCGCCCCCCACCGCTCGCGCCGCCCGGCGCGCCGACCACCCGCAGATGGAGAACCCTCGTGAGCACCCCCGCATCCGGATCCACCCCCGCGTCCCCGCCCGTCGTCGTGGCCGGCGCCACCGGCGACCTCGGCCGCCGCATCGTCCGCGAGCTCCTCGCCCGGGACGCGTCCGTCCGGGTGCTGACCCGCCCGGGCGCCCGGTCGTCCGTCGAGGCGTGGGCCGGCGAGCCCCGCGTCGAGGTCGTCGAGGCCGCGTACACCGACCCGGCGGCGCTGGTCCACGCGGTCGAGGGCGCGCGCGTCGTCGTGTCCGCCGTCAGCGGCGCCCGGTCCGTGATCCTCGGCGCCCAGCGCGCCCTCCTCGCGGCCGCGGTCGCGGCGGGCGTGCCGCGCTTCATCCCCTCCGACTACTCCTCGGACTACCGGCGGGTGACGCCCGGCAGCAACCGCAACTTCGAGCTGCGCCGCGAGTTCGCGGCCGACCTCGACGCCGCACCCGTGCGCGCCACCTCCGTGCTCAACGGCGCGTTCGCCGACATGCTCACCGGCCAGGCGCCCATCGTGCTGTTCGACCGGCACCGCGTCCTGTACTGGTCGTCCGCCGACCAGGTGCTCGACTTCACGACCAAGGACGACACGGCCCGCGTGGTCGCGCAGGTGGCGCTCGACGACGACGCGCCGCGCGTGGTCGAGGTGGCGGGCGACCGGGTCACCGCCCGGGACATCGCGCGCACCATGACGGAGATCACGGGCACGCCGTTCGCGCTGCAGTGGGCGGGCACCACGGGGGTCCTCTCCGCCGCCAGCAGGGCCATGCGCCGGGTCGGGCGCGACGAGCAGGAGACCTTCCCCGCCTGGCAGGGCATGCAGTACCTCGTCAGCATGTACAGCGGCGAGGCCGAGCTGCGGCACGTCGACCGCGCGCCGTTCGGCGACGCCCCGTGGACGAGCGTGCGGGACGTGCTCGCCGCGCACGTCGCCGAGCGGAGCGCCGCGACCGCCGCGTAGCGGGCGCCCGTCACGAGGCCACGGCTCGCTGGGTGCGGCATCCAGACGGCGGTGGTTGGGTGGGGCCGCGCCACGAGCGCCGCGGGCCGGTCGTCCGACCGCCCGCACCCCGGAACGAAGGAGACCCATGACGTCACGCAGCATCCAGTGGCAGCTGGCGAAGCGCCCCACCGGCGAGCCCACCCCCGACGACGTCCGCCGCGTCGAGGTCGACCTGCCCGACCTCGAGGACGGCGAGGTGCGCGTCGAGAACGAGTTCATCTCCGTCGACCCGTACATGCGCGGCCGCATGAACGACGTGCCCTCGTACGTCCCGCCGTTCGGGCTCGACGAGGCCATGACCGGATCCGCGGTGGGCCGCGTCGTCGAGTCCCGCTCCGACGACCTCGCCGTCGGCACGCTCGTCAGCCACATGCTCGGCTGGCGCGACGTCGCCCAGGGCCAGGCTGGCGCCTTCCGTCCTGTCCCCGAGGTCCCGGGCGTCGCGTCCTCCGCGCACCTCGGCGTCCTCGGGCTCACGGGCCTCACCGCCTACGTCGGGCTCACCCGCATCGCGTCGATCCGCGAGGGCGACGTCGTCTTCGTGTCCGGCGCGGCCGGCGCGGTCGGCTCCATGGTCGGCCAGATCGCCCGCCTGCTCGGCGCCTCGCGCGTCGTCGGCAGCGCCGGATCCGCGGAGAAGGTCGAGCGCCTCACCGACCACCTCGGCTTCGACGCGGCCTTCGACTACCACGGCGGCGACCTCGACGCGAAGCTCGCCGAGGCCGCGCCCGACGGCATCGACCTCTACTTCGACAACGTGGGCGGCGACCACCTGTCCGCGGCGCTCGGCGCGCTCAAGGACTTCGGCCGCGTCGCCAACTGCGGGTCGATCTCGACCTACAACTCCACGGGCGAGGAGGTCGCGATCCGCAACACGGGCCGCATCGTCACGCGCGGGCTCACGCTCCGCGGCTTCACCCTCGGCAACCACCAGGACCTCGCGCCCGAGTTCGCCGCGAAGATGGGCCCGTGGCTCTCCGAGGGCCGCATCACCGCCGACGAGACGGTCGTCGACGGCATCGACCGCGCGTTCGAGGCCTTCACCGGACTCATGCGCGGCGAGAACGTCGGGAAGATGGTCGTGCGGACGAGCGCTCCCGCCTGACCCGCACCTCCCGGGTGTCGTCCTCGGGGAGCGTCGGCGGCGCGTCCGCCCGGCGCTCCCCGTCGTCGTCCCCGGGCGCGTCCGCCGGGTTCCGCGCCTCGCGCAGCCGGCGTCCCTCGTCCTCGAGCAGCGCGCGCCGGCGGGCGAGCCGCTCGGCCCGCGTGGTGTCGCGCACGGGCAGCCGCAGCGCGTGCTCGGCGGGGATCCCGGCCTGCAGCTGCCGGGCGCGGATGATCTCCACGTCGAGCTCGCCGCCGAGGACGAGCGACAGGTTCCCGATGTAGAGCCAGAGCAGCAGCACGATCACCGCGCCGAGCACCCCGTAGGTCGACTCGTAGGTCGCGATCCGCGTCACGTACGCGACGAACCCGGCGGTGCCCAGCCCCCAGGCGACGATGGCGACGAGGCTGCCCCACGTCAGCAGGTCCACCCGGCGGCGGCGGAGGTTCGGGGTCGCGGCGTAGAGCACGCCGATGATCCCCGTCAGCAGCACCACGAGCAGCGGCCACTTGACGACCGCCCACACCACGAGGGTCGTGTCGCCGAGACCCAGGTGCTGCCCCAGCGCCCGGGCGCCCTCGTCGGTGAGCAGCAGCATGCCCACCATCACGACGCTGACGATCAGCAGCACGATCGTCACCACGAGCATCAGGGCCCGGTACTTGACGAGCGGACGGCCCTCCTCCGTCTCCTGCACGCGGTTCATCGCGCGGCCGAACGCCGTGACGTAGGCGGCCGACGTCCAGACCGCGCCGAGGAAGCTGACGGTGAAGGCGATGCCGGAGCGCGGCCCGTCGGCGAGCTGCTCGACGGGGTCGCGGATCACGTCGACCGCGGGGTCGCCGAGCACGGCCGTGAGCACGCGGAGCACGCCCTCGACGCCCGCGCGCGTGTCGCCGACCAGGCCGATGAGGCTGAGCACCGCGACCGCGGCGGGCACGAGCGAGAGCGTGGAGTAGAAGGTGAGGCTCGCGGCCGTGTCGATGCCGCGGTGCTTCATGAAGCCGTACACCGCGCGCCGGGAGGCGTACCAGCCGAGCTCGCGGCCGATGCGCTGGCGGCGGTGCAGGGCCCCGTCGTCGACGCCGCCGCCCGGCCGGACGGCGTCGGCGGCGTCGGGCGCGGCGAGCGCCGCGGGACCCAGCGCCGCCATGCGCTCGCGCGCGAGGTCGGCGGCGCGCGTCGCGGCGGCGGTCGGGCGGACGGGCATGCCTGCCAGTCTGACCCACGCCCGGGGCGCCGTCGCGCCCGCGCCCCTCCGCGGCTGGTCGCGCCCCGCCGGGTGCGGTACACAGGGAGGATGGTGCACACGGAGTCGGTCGAGATCGAGCGCAAGTACGACGTCCCCGAAGGGGTGCCCGTCCCCGGCTTCGTCGGCATCCCGGGCATCGCCGAGGCGCGGCCCGCGGAGGCCGTCACGCTCGTCGCCGTCTACCTGGACACGGCGGACCACGCGCTCGCCGACCGCCGCATGATCCTCCGCCGCCGCGAGGGCGGGCACGACGCGGGCTGGCACGTGAAGCTCCCCGCCGACGGGGCCGAGGGCCGCACGGAGCTCGGCTGGCCGCTCGACGACGGCGACGGCGAGGGCGAAGGGCACGGCGGCGACGGCGCGGTCCCGCCCGCGGTGCTCGACGCCGTCGCGGTGCACGTGCGCGGCCGGGAGCTCACGCCCCTCGCGCGCCTGGAGACGGTGCGCACCATCGTCACGCTGCACGACGAGGACGGACGGGCGGTCGCCGAGTTCGCCGACGACCGCGTCACCGGCTCCGACGTCCGCGGCGGCACCGTGCGCGCCTGGCACGAGTGGGAGGTGGAGCTCCTGCCCGACGCCCCTGCCGGGCGGAAGCGCCGCACGGCGCTCCTCGACCTGATCGAGCAGCACGTCCTCGACGCCGGGGCGCGGCCCTCCGACAGCGCCTCGAAGCTCGCCCGCGCGCTCGGCGCCGACGCGCTCGGCCGGCAGGCGCCCGCGGGCCCCGCCCTGCCGGATCCCGCGACCCTCCGGAAGGACAGCCCCGCCGCCGACGTCGCACGCGCGATCCTCGCCCGCGGCGTGCGCGACCTCGTCGCCGCCGACCCGCACGTGCGCGCCGACGAGCACGACTCCGTGCACCGGATGCGCGTCGCCGTCCGCCGCCTCCGCAGCGCCCTCCGCACCCATCAGGACGTCATCGACCCCGCCGCCACCGCACCCGTCCGGGCCGAGCTCACCGCGCTCGGCGCGGTGCTCGGCGACGCCCGTGACATGGAGGTCCTGCGCGACCGCGTCGTGTGGTCGGTGGTCGAGCACGACGCGGAGACGGTGCCGGACCACGTGGGCGACGCCCTCCACGACGTCCTCGACGAGCGCTACCACCGCGCCCGCGAGCGCGTCGTCCGGTCGCTGTCCTCGGCGCGCTACGTGGCCCTGCTGGAGTCCCTCGACGCCCTGGTGGCGGATCCGCCGCTCACGCACGACGCGTCCGCCCCCGCGGGACCCGCCCTCCACTCCGCGCTCCGCCGCGACGCGGAGCGGGTCGGGCGCCGGGCCGCCGTCGCCCAGGAGGCCGCCGGCGAGGCGGCGCGCGTCGACGCCCTGCACGAGGTCCGCAAGGCCGCCAAGCGGCTGCGGTACGCGGCCGAGGAGGTCAGCGGCCGCACGGTCCCCGTCCTCGGGCGGAAGACGATGCGGCTCGCGACCGCGGCGGAGGAGGTGCACGACGAGCTGGGCGAGCACCGCGACGGCCTCGCCATGCAGCGCGTCCTCCGCGAGGAGGCGCGCCGGCTGGCGGCCCGCGGCGAGGACTCCTTCGCGCTCGGCGTGCTGCACGAGGCGGAGCGCCTGCGCACCGAGTCGGCGCTCTGGCGGGCGCAGCGGGCGCTGGAGCGGCTGCTCGCGACCCCCGTCCCGGGAGCCTGAGCCCGGCTCGTAGAATCGTCGGGTGACCCCCGACGCCGCGCCGCCCACCCCGGCGTACGACCCGTCGGAGCTCGACGTGGACGTCACGGGCGGCACGGTCCGCGGGGTGCGCGAGCGGGGCATCGAGGCCTGGCGCGGCATCCCCTACGCGGCCCCTCCGCGCGGCGACCTGCGGTTCCGCGCGCCGCAGCCCGTCGTCCCCTGGGAGGGCGCGCGCTTCGCGCAGCACTTCGGCAAGGTCGCCCCGCAGGTCAGCGCCGGCGCCTTCATGGGGGCGCCGCAGGGGACGCCGATGGGGGAGGACTGCCTCACCGTCAACGTCGTCGCGCCGTCCGGGCTCTCGCCGGACGCCGCGCGCGTGAACCGCGAGTCGCAGCTGCGGCCCGTCATGGTGTTCATCCACGGCGGCGCGTACGTCGTCGGGTCCTCGCGCGAGGACCCCGTGCAGGGCGAGGGCCTGGTGCGCCAGGGCGGCATCGTCTACGTGAGCTTCAACTACCGGCTCGGCGCCCTCGGCTACCTCGACTTCAGCCGCTACTCGACGCCGGAGCGGCCGCTCGAGGCGAACCTCGGCCTGCGGGACCAGGTGCAGGCGCTCCGCTGGGTGCGCGAGAACATCCGGGCCTTCGGCGGCGACCCCGACAACGTCACGGTCTTCGGCGAGTCCGCGGGCGGCAACGCCGTCACCACGCTCATGGCCGTGCCCGCGGCGCACGGCCTGTTCGCGCGCGCCATCGCGCAGAGCTCGCCCACCAACGCCATCTACCCGGCGGAGCAGACGGCGCGGTGGGCGGAGCGCTTCGTCCAGCTCCTGGCCGACCGCGCGGGCCGCGCCCCCGACGACGCGGAGGCGGTGCGCCTCCTCACCGCCGCGAGCTCCTCGACCCTCGCGGCCGCGGCGAACGAGCTCATGGTCCGGACGCCCGACCTGGATCCGGGCACCATCACCTTCAGCCCCGTCATCGACGGCGACGTGCTGCCCGAGCGGCCCCTCGACGCGTTCAAGCACGGGCGGGCGGCGCGCGTGCCGCTCATCATCGGCACGAACGAGCGCGAGGGGTCGCTGTTCACGGGGCGCCTCGACATCCTCGCCACCACCCCCGCGCGCATCGAGGCCGTGTTCGCGAAGACCGACGAGGAGCACCGCGAGGAGCTGGCGGCGCTGTACCCGGGCCTGCCGAAGCGCCGGGCGGCCCTCGACTTCGGCGGCGACTACGCCTTCTGGTACCCGTCGGTCAAGGTCGCCGAGCGCCACGCCCGATACGCGCCCGTGCACTTCTACCGCTTCGACATCGCCCCGCGCCTCGTCCGCCTCATGGGCCTCGACGCCACGCACGGCCTCGAGCTCTTCGCGCTGTTCGACCGGATGGACTCCCTGCTCGGCCGGGGCATGACCCTCCTCGGCGGTCGGCGCGCGTTCGTCGCGGCCGGCGAGCGGATGCGCATCGCCTGGCTCCGCTTCGCGCAGGACGGCACGGTCGACGAGTCGTGGCCCGCCTACGTCGGCGACGACGAGGACGCGCTCCGCGACCTCGCGGACGACGACGCCCCCGCGGCGGGCACGGGAGCGCCGGGGGAGCGTCAGCCGGCCGGCACGGCGTCCGGATCCCGCCCGCCCCGCGTCCGCCCGGGCGGCGTCCGCGACCGCGGACCCCGTCGGAGGGCGACCCTCGTGTTCGACGTGGTCGACCGCGTCGAGCACGACCCGCACGCCGACCGCCGCGTCGCGTGGCGCGACTTCGTACCGCACATCTGAGCCCCCGACCCGTCGCCGGACGTCCACCCGGCCGCCATCCGCCCGTCACCCGTTCGAGCTGTGCGCATGCAGGCCGTTAGGATCGACGACTGTGATATCCGCTCGAGGGATCCGGTAGTGGATCTCACCCTCATCGTCGTCCTGGTCATCGTCCTGGCGCTGTTCTTCGACTTCACCAACGGCTTCCACGACACGGCCAACGCGATGGCGACCCCCATCGCCACGGGCGCGCTGAAGCCCCGCGTGGCGGTCGCGATCGCCGCGGTGCTGAACCTCGTCGGCGCGTTCCTCAGCACCGAGGTCGCGAAGACCGTCTCCGGCGGCATCATCCGCGAGGGCGACGGCGGCGTGCAGATCACCCCCGCCATGATCTTCGCGGGGCTCATGGGCGCCATCGTCTGGAACCTCGTCACGTGGCTCCGCGGCCTGCCGTCGAGCTCCAGCCACGCGCTGTTCGGCGGCCTCATCGGCGCGGCCGTCGTGGGTGCGGGCCTCGGCTCGGTCGACTTCGGCGTGGTGCTGTCGAAGGTCATCCTCCCGGCGCTCCTCGCCCCCCTCATCGCGGGGCTCATCGCCTACGCGACCACGAAGCTCGCCTACTCGATCACGCGTCGCTCGAGCGGCCCCAACGAGCGCGGCGGCTTCCGCTACGGCCAGATCTTCACGTCGTCCCTCGTGGCCCTCGCGCACGGCACCAACGACGCGCAGAAGACCATGGGCATCATCACCCTCACGCTCATCGCGGGCGGCTTCCAGGCGGCGGGCTCCGGCCCCGAGTTCTGGGTCATCGCGGTGTGCGCGGTCGCCATCGCGCTCGGCACCTACATGGGCGGCTGGCGCATCATCCGCACCATGGGGTCCGGGCTCACCGAGGTGAAGCCCGCGCAGGGCTTCAGCGCCGAGGCCTCGACCGCGGCCACCATCCTCGCGTCCAGCCACCTCGGCTTCGCGCTCTCGACCACGCAGGTCGCCTCGGGCTCGGTCATCGGCTCCGGCCTCGGCCGCCGCGGCGCGTCCGTGCGCTGGAACACCGTCGGCAAGATCGCGCTCGGCTGGCTGCTGACGCTGCCGTCGGCCGCCATCGTGGGCGCCGTCGCGGCCCTCATCGCGAGCACCGGCACGGTCGGCTTCGTCATCGACGCCGTCGTCGGGGTCGCCGTCATCATCTGGATCTTCTGGCGCTCGCGCCGGAACGCCGTCGACGCGCGCAACGCCATCGTCGAGGTCGACGCCGCCGGGTTCGCCGTGCGGGGACGCAAGGCCACCAAGGCCGCCCGGAAGGCCAAGGAGGCCGCATGATCGACTGGAGCGCGTTCCTCGTCGTCGCCGTCGCCGCCCTCGTGGGCGCCGTCGCGGTGGTCTGCCTGTTCTCGCTGGGCGTCCGGCTGCTCGCCGTCGGCACCGAGTACGACGACGAGGGCGACAAGGTCTCGGTCACGGGCATCCGCCCGCAGGCCGCCACGGTGGGCGGCTACGTCTGCTTCGCGCTGAGCGGGATCGCCGTGCTGTACGGCGTCTACCTCATCGTGCCCGCGCTGCACTCCTGATCCCGTCGCCCTCGCGCCCGCGACCCCGCCGTCGCTGGTGCGGGCGGCCCGCGCGCCCCTAGGCTCGACCCCGTCCCGACGCCGTCGTCGGCTCCTCCCTCCTCCTGTCGTCCGACCCGACCCCTCGCGGAAGAAGCCATGACCGAAGCGCGCACGTCGTCCCCCGCCCCCGAGTCCTCCGGAGCGCCCGGCGCGCTCGACCGCTTCTTCGAGATCACGAAGCGCGGCTCCACGTACGCGCGGGAGGTCCGCGGCGGGGTCCTCACCTTCGTGACGATGGCCTACATCGTCGTGCTCAACCCGCTGATCCTCGGCGGGTTCAGCGCGGACGCGGCCACGCTCGACGTGGAGGGGAACTGGCTGCAGGCCGCGCAGGTGGGCGCGGCGACCGCGCTCACGGCGGGCGTCATGACGATCCTCTTCGGGCTCGTCGCGCGGCTGCCGTTCGCCTTCGCGGCGGGCCTCGGCATCAACTCGTTCCTCGCCGTGAGCGTGGTCGGCGACGTCACGTGGCCGGAGGCGATGGGCCTCGTCGTGATCAACGGCCTCGTCATCGTGCTGCTCGCCACCACGGGGCTCCGCACGCTGATCTTCCGCGCCGTCCCGCGGGAGCTCAAGACCGCCATCACGGTGGGCATCGGCCTCTTCATCGCGTTCATCGGCTTCGTCGACTCGGGCTTCGTGCGCGGCACCGGCGTGCCGGCCTCGCCGCTCGCGCTCGGCATCGACGGGTCCATCGCGTCGCTGCCGACCGTCGTCTTCATCCTCGGCCTCGTGATCATGGGCGTGCTCATGGCCCGCCGCGTGCCCGGGGCTCTCCTCATCGGCATCGTCGCCACCACGCTCATCGCGATCGTCGTCGAGCAGGTCTTCCGCATCGGCCCGTCCAACACCTCGGGCGCCACCGGCTGGAACCTCAACGCGCCGGTGCTGCCGGGCGTCCCCGTCGCGCTGCCCGACCTCGGGCTCGTCGGCGCGTTCGACTTCGGCGCCTTCGCCCGCATCGGCATCATCTCGAGCCTCATGCTGGTCTTCACGCTGGTCTTCACGAACTTCTTCGACGCCATGGGCACCATGACGGGCCTCGCCAAGGCGGCCGACCTCTCCGACGAGCGCGGCGACTTCCCCCGCCTCAAGGGCGCGCTGGTCGTCGAGGGCTTCGGCGCGGTCGCGGGCGGCGCCACGTCGAGCTCGTCCAACACGGTCTTCATCGAGTCGGCCTCCGGCATCGGCGAGGGCGCCCGCACGGGCCTCGCCTCGATGGTCACGGGCGTGCTGTTCCTCCTCGCCATGTTCTTCACGCCGCTCACGCAGGTCGTGCCGCTCGAGGTCGCGGCCGCCGCGCTGGTCATCGTCGGCACGCTCATGGCGTCGCAGATCAAGGACATCGTCTGGTCCGACTTCTCCGTCGCGCTGCCCGTGTTCCTCACCGTGCTCGTCATGCCGCTCACGTACTCCATCGCCAACGGCATCGGCGTCGGGTTCCTCTCGTGGGTGCTCGTGCGGTCGTTCTCGGGCCGCGTCCGCGAGGTCTCGCCGCTGCTCTGGGTGGTCTCCGCGGGCTTCCTGGTGTTCTTCGCGCGCGGCCCGATCGAGCAGCTGCTCGGCGTCTGAGCCGCGCGGCCGGCGCCGCCCGGCGGGTTGGCGCGACCGGCGGCGGTCCCCGTAGGGTCGGTGGGGACCCCCATCCGACGACGCACGGGAGCCCGCCATGACCGACATCGACACGCGCGGCGATGTCCGCGAGCCGCAGGAGTCCGCCAAGCGCTGGCGCATCATCGGACCGGGCCTCGTGGTCGCGGCCACCGGGATCGGGGCGGGCGACCTCGTCGCGACCCTCGTGGCCGGCTCCCGCTTCGGCTACGCGCTGCTCTGGGCCGCGGTGCTCGGCGTCATCATCAAGATCTTCCTGGTCGAGGGCGCCGGCCGGTACTCGCTCGCCACGGGCCGCACGATCTTCGAGGGCTGGCGCAGCGTCGGCCGCTGGACCACCTGGTACTTCGGGCCGTACATCCTCATCTGGGGCCTCGTGTACGGCGCGGCCGCCATGAGCTCCTCCGCGCTACCGCTCGCGGCCCTGTTCCCGGGCGTCGACCTCAAGGTCTTCGCGATCGCCTGCGGGCTCCTCGGCGCCGTGGTCGTCTGGTTCGGCCGCTACTCGGCGTTCGAGAGGATCATCGCGGTCTTCGTCGGCCTGATGTTCGTGACCGTGGTGGGCGCCGCGATCGTGACGCTGCCCAACGTCCCGGCGCTCCTGTCGGGCCTCGTGCCGACCATCCCCGAGGGCGGCCTCGTCGTCGCGCTGAGCATCGCGGGCGGCGTCGGCGGCACCATCACGCTCGCCGCCTACGGGTACTGGCTGCGCGAGAAGGGCTGGGTGGCGCCGGGCTGGATGAAGGTCATGCGCATCGACAACTCCGTCGCGTACGTCATGAGCGGCGTGTTCGTGCTGTCGATGCTCGTCGTCGGCGCGGAGCTCCTGTACTCCGCCGACATCGCGCTGGCCGACGGTGAGGGCGGCCTCGTGCAGCTCGCCGACGTGCTGGGGGAGCGGTACGGCGCCTTCATGACCTGGTTCTTCCTGCTCGGCTTCTTCGCCACGTCGTTCTCGTCGATCCTCGGCGTGTGGAACGGCGTCTCGCTGATGTTCGCCGACTTCCTCGGCACCATCCGCGGCCTCGACGTGGAGGACCCGCGTCGCCGCCTCGGGGGCAGCTACTACCGCGGCTTCATCCTGTGGCTGACGATCCCGCCCATCGGGCTGCTGTTCCTCGACCAGCCGATCGGCCTGATCATCGCCTACGGCGTGCTGGGCGCGCTCTTCATGCCGTTCCTCGCGATCACCCTGCTCGTGCTCCTCAACACCGACCGCACCCCGCGGGCCTGGCGGAACCGGCCGATCAGCAACACCGTGATGGGGCTGTCGGCGCTCCTGTTCGTGGTGCTCGGCGTGCAGCAGCTCGTGACGGAGGTCGGGAAGCTCCTGTAGGGAGCGCCGCGACGCCTCAGTCCGCGGAGGCGGTGGCGCGCACGGCGGGGGAGCCGTCGGCGTCGGGCGCGTCGTCCCCGCGACCCCCGCCGGGGACCGCGGGCGCCCGGAACACGACGAGCCGGTACAGCGTGAAGTTCCACACCAGCCCGATGAGCACCGCCGTCGCCTTCGCGACGTTGATCTCGAGGAACTCCTGCTCCGCGCTCGTGCCGAACATGAACAGCGACCGGCCGAACGTCGTGTCGAAGCCGCGCTCGAACAGCCAGATGACGCCGCTCTGCAGCAGCAGCGAGCTGAAGCCGGTGACCGCGAAGAACCTCAGGAACCGGCCCAGGGTCACGGGCTCGCCGTACCGGAACACGAAGAAGTGGTTGAGGAAGTAGGAGATGGTGATGCCGACCGTCACCGAGACCAGGTTCGCGCCCAGCACGGGCATGCCGGCGGCGAGGATCAGCAGGTTGAGCAGCACGAAGTCGAGGCCGGTGTTCACGAGGCCGGCGACGAGGAATCGGACGCGGCGGTCGGCGAGGAGCTTCGCCATGCGGATCCCCCTCCCTGCGGCGCGGTCGCCGGTCGATCGGCGGACGCACACGGCGTCAGGGCGCCGAGCCTCCCGCCAGCGTAACAAGCGCCGGCCGCGCTCCCGCCGTCCCGCGGCCGGCCGGCCGGTGGCTGGCTAGACTCGACGGGGCCCGCATCCGGGTCGTCCCCCCGACGCGAAGACGGAACCACCAGCTTGAGCAGTCTCACGATCGTGATCCCCACCTACGAGGAGGCGCGCAACGTCGGGGAGCTGCTTCCCCGCCTCGCGGCCATGGCGGCGGAGAACGCCGACTTCGAGATCACGGCGATGATCGTCGACGACTCGTCGCCCGACGGCACCGCGGACCTCGTCCGCTCGCTGGCCCCAGCCGTCGAGACCGACACCTTCCACGTGCGCGTGGAGACCCGCGCCGAGAAGGCGGGCCTCGGCGCCGCGTACATCTGGGCGTTCGAGCTCCTCCTCGGGGCCGACGAGCCGCCCACGCACATCCTGCAGATGGACGCCGACCTGTCGCACGACCCGGCGTACATCACGGAGATGCTGCGGCGCGTCCGCGGCGGCGCCGACCTCGTGGTGGCGTCCCGGTACATCCGCGGCGGGGCGACGCCCGACTGGGACCTCAAGCGCCGCTTCCTGAGCGTGGGCGGCAACCTCTACACCCGCCTGTTCCTCGGCTCCCGCATCACCGACTACACGGGCGGCTTCAACCTCTACGAGGCGGGTCTGCTGCGCCGCATCACGCCGTCCACCATCACGACGACGGGCTACGGCTTCCAGATCGAGATGAAGCAGCGCGCGCTGCGGCACGCGGCGCGGCCCACGGAGGTCGCGATCGTGTTCATGGACCGCACCGAGGGCGAGTCGAAGATCCCGAGCGACACGCTCGTGAGGAACCTGCTCCTCGTGCTGCAGCTGCGCTTCGGGCTCCGCCGGGGCTGAGCCGGCCGCGCGCCCGGACCGCCGTCGCGCTACGCGGCGGGAGCGGCGGCGGGGGAGCCGGGTGGGAGCGCGGGCGCGGGCGCCGGCGCGTGCCGCGGATCGTGCGGCGCGCGCTGGTGCGGCCGGGCGGGCGCGATGATCGTGCCGCGCCGCCCCTGCTCGTCGACCACCGGGTCGGTCGCCCCGAGCACCTGCGAGCGCTCGGCGCCGTGCCTCGCCCAGTAGGCGGCGGTCCACGCGCAGATCAGCCCGTCGAGCAGGTCCTCGAGGTGCTTGTGCCGCCGCTCGACCATCGCGGGGCCGTCGGCCACGAGCGCGGCGGCGGCGGGGTGCGACGTCACGTCCAGGGGCGGATCCGCCCGCGCGAGCCCCGCGACGCGGTCGAGCACGACGCGGAACTCGGCGGCGCGCGAGGGCCGGCGCTCGGCGGTGGGGAGCGTCGGCGCGAGCCGCTTGTACCGGGGCTTCATGCCGTCGAAGCCGAGCTCGGGGGCGCCGACGAGCGTCGTGTAGGGGTAGCACTCGAGCATCGTCCGGGCGTCGGCGCCGTGATCGGCGGGGGACCCGTCGTCGTACCGCCAGCCCGCGTCCTCCAGCCGCCGCCGGAGCGCGACCGCGCCCTGGGCGGGCAGGCCGCGGTTCGACGGGTAGGCGGAGATGCCGAGGCGGCCGTAGCGCGAGGCGACCTCCTTCTCCGCGAGGCGGCTGCCCGTGGCGTTCGCGACGACGAGCGGTCCGTCCACGGCGGCGACCGCGCCGGGACCGTCCCACCGGGCGACCCAGGCGACCACCTCGTCGATCCCGCGGGCGGTCTCGAGGGCGAGCACCCGGCCCTCCTCGTCGATGCAGGCGAGGCCCGTCTCCCGGGCGGGGCGGGCCGCCGTGCCCTCCGCCCAGGCGAGGTCGATCCCGAGGAAGCGGCGCATCCGACGAGCCTATCCGCGGCGCCGGCCACCGCGGCCGGGCGCGGACCGCCGAGTAGTGTCGAGGGATCCTCATGCCACGAGCGACGAGACGATGGAGCCTTGCACATGACCCCGGTGAGCCCGAACGACGACCGCATCCCCACCCCGGACGGGCACCCCGTCCGCACCGAGACCGACAGCCTGGGGAGCCTGGACGTCCCCGCCGACGCGTACTGGGGGATCCACACGGCCCGCGCGCTCGAGAACTTCCCCATCAGCCTCCGGCCGCTCAGCGTCTACCCCGAGTTCGTGGTGGCGCTCGCGCAGGTCAAGCAGGCGGCGGCGCGCGCCAACGTGCAGATCGGCGTCCTCGACGCGCGGAAGGCCAAGGAGATCGACGAGGTCTGCTCCGAGATCATCGCGGGGGAGCTGCACGACCAGTTCGTGGTCGGCGTGATCCAGGGCGGTGCCGGCACGAGCACCAACATGAACACCAACGAGGTCATCGCCAACCGCGCGCTCGAGAGGGCGGGCCACGCGCTCGGCGACTACCGGCACATGCACCCGCTCGACGACGTGAACCGCAGCCAGTCGACCAACGACACCTACCCGACGGCGCTCAAGGTGGCGCTGATCCACTCGCTGCTGCAGACCCTCGACGAGCTGGAGCTCCTGCGTCGCTCGTTCCTCGCGAAGGGCGCGCAGTTCTCGCAGGTGCTGAAGGTGGGCCGCACGCAGCTGCAGGACGCCGTGCCGATGACCCTCGGCCAGGAGTTCCACGGATTCGCCACCACCCTTGGCGAGGACCACGCGCGGCTCGGCGAGCTCGTGCCGCTGCTCTCGGAGATCAACCTCGGCGCCACGGCCATCGGCACGGGCATCACCGCCGACCCGAACTACGCCGCCGCCGTGCGCGGTCACCTCAGCGCCATCACGGGCTACACGCTCGTCACGGCGAGCGACCTCATCGAGGCGACGAGCGACGCGGGCGTGTTCATGACCCTGTCCTCCACGCTCAAGCGCGGCGCCATCAAGCTGTCCAAGATCTGCAACGACCTGCGGCTGCTGTCGTCGGGGCCGCAGGCGGGCCTCGGGGAGATCAACCTCCCGCCCCGGCAGGCGGGCTCCAGCATCATGCCCGGCAAGGTGAACCCGGTGATCCCCGAGGTGGTCAACCAGGTCGCGTTCTCCATCGCGGGCGCCGACGTCACGGTGACCATGGCGGCGGAGGGCGGGCAGCTGCAGCTCAACGCGTTCGAGCCGGTCATCGCGCACTCGCTGCTGCAGTCGCTCAGCTGGCTGCGGAACGCCGCCCAGACCCTGCGGGTGAACTGCATCGACGGCATCACGGCGAACACGGAGCGGCTCGCGGCGCAGGTGGAGTCGTCCGTCGGCGTCGTGACGGCGCTCACCCCGTACATCGGCTACGCCGCGTCCTCCAGCCTCGCGAAGACGGCGCTGATGACGAGCGCGTCGATCCCCGACCTCGTCGTGGAGGCGGGGCTCATGACGCGGTCGCAGGTGGAGAAGATCCTCGCGCCCGACCGGCTCTCGGGCCTCGAGCCCGTCACCGCGGCCATGACCGTGATCACGCCCGAGATGCTCGCGGCCCATGCGGCCGAGCAGGGCGGCGAGGCCGACTGACCGACCGCCCGGTCAGACGACGGCGCGGGGGGGGGGGGGGGGGGGGGGGGGGGGGGGGGGGG
>NZ_JBWKXC010000003.1:0-330990 GCF_059422605.1 Clavibacter sp. GW821-FHT01D01 | reverse complement strand
GCCGGGCGGAGCGCCCGGCCGCCCAGCGCGACGGCGCCGCGCACCCGGGCGCCGGGCGGCAGCGTCCCGAGCACGGCCTGCGCGGTGAGCGACTTCCCGGATCCGGACGCCCCGACGAGCGCGACGCGCTCGCCGGCGCCGATGCGGAGGTCGACGTCGTGCACGAGGGCGGCGCGGTCGAGGGAGACGGACAGGGAGCGGACGTCGAGGGCGGGATGCACCGGGCCTCCGTCCACGGACGCCCGGGGCCGGACGATCCGGGGGCGCTCCCGACGACCTTAGTGATACCCGTTCTCGATATCAAAACCGCGCCGGGGCTCGAGCCGCGCCGGGGCTCGGGAGCCCACGGCGCGGCTCGAGCCCGGGGTCATCCCCGGATGCCGCGCAGGAGCAGCGCCGTCGTCACCGCGGCCTCCGCCGCCTCGGCGCCCTTGTCCTCCTTCGAGCCCGGGAGCCCGGCGCGGTCCAGGCCCTGCTGCTCGTCGTCGAGGGTGAGGAGCCCGAAGCCGATCGGCTTGCCCGTGAGCAGCGACGCCTGCGTGAGGCCCGACGTCGCCGCGTCCGAGACGTACTCGAAGTGCGGCGTGCCCCCGCGGATGATGACGCCGAGCGCCACGACCGCGTCGGCCCCGGCGTCCAGCGCCGCCCGCGCGACCACGGGCAGCTCGAAGCTGCCGGGCACGCGGATCACCGTCGTGGTGACCCCGGCTGCGTCGAGCACGCGACGCGCGCCCGCGAGCAGGCCCGCGCTGATCTCGTCGTGCCAGCGTCCGGCGACGACCGTGACGGCCAGCCCCGACCCGTCGAGGGCGGTGGGGTCGATCTCGGGTGCTCCGTGTCCGCTCATGCGGTCTCCTCCTCGGGGGCCGCGGTCGCGGCGGGTCGTGCGCCGGCGGGGCCGGTCGCGGTGGTGGTCGTGAGCCCGTCGGGCGCCTGCGCGTCCGGGTAGGCGTCGGATCCGATGCGCATGTCGGTGTCGACGACGACGGCCGCCGGCTCCTCGGCGAGGGCCAGGCGGTGGCCCATCCGGTCGCGCTTGGTCGCGAGGTACCCCGCGTTCGCGGCGGTGACGCCGACGACGAGCGGCACGCGCTCCGTCACGCGCACGCCGTGGGCCTCGAGCTGCCGGACCTTCTCGGGGTTGTTGGTGAGCAGGCGCACGTCCTCGATCCCCATGTCCTGCAGGATCGCCGACGCCGCGCCGTAGTCGCGGGCGTCCGCCGGCAGCCCGAGGGCGATGTTCGCGTCGAGCGTGTCGAAGCCGTCCTCCTGCAGCCGGTAGGCGCGCAGCTTGTTGATGAGGCCGATCCCGCGTCCCTCGTGCCCGCGCAGGTACACGACCACGCCGCCCGCGTCCTGGATCTCGTCGAGCGCCGCGTCGAGCTGCGGCCCGCACTCGCACTTGAGGGACCCCAGCGCCTCGCCGGTCAGGCACTCGGAGTGCACGCGCACGAGCGTGCCGTGCGCGCTCGGGACCCCGGAGACGACGGCGACGTGGTCGGCGCCCGTCGTGCGGTCGCGGTACGCCCGCAGCTGGAAGGTGCCGTGCGTGGTCGGGACCGTGGTCTCGACCTCGAAGATGACGCGCGACGCCTCGGGGATCGCCACCGCCGGCTCGAGCGCCCGGTCGCAGTGGAACTCCTCCAGGTGCGCCTTGAGCGCCTCGATGGTGACGACCAGCACGCCCTCGGCCTCGCCGAGCGCGAGGAGCCCGGGCAGGCGCATCATCTCGCCGTCGTCCTGCACGATCTCGCTGATCGCGCCGACGGGCGTGAGTCCCGCGAGCGTGAGGAGGTCGACCGCCGCCTCGGTGTGGCCGTCGCGCTCGCGCACGCCGCCCTCCACCGCGCGCAGCGGCAGGATGTGGCCCGGGCGGTGCAGGCTCGTGGGCACGCTCTCGAGGTCCGCCAGCACGCGGAGGGTGTGCGCGCGGTCGGAGGCGCTGATGCCCGTGGACAACCGGTCGGCCGCGTCCACGGACACCGTGTACGCGGTGCCGCGCGGGTCGCGGTTGTCGGCCACCATGAGCGGCAGCTCCAGCCGGTCGGCGATCTCGTTCGTCATGGGCGCGCAGATGAAGCCGGAGGAGTGCTTCACGAGCCAGGCCACCCACTCGGGCGAGGCGGACTCGGCGGCGAGCAGCACGTCGCCCTCGTTCTCGCGGCCCTCGTCGTCGACGACGATCACGGGGCGGCCGGCGCGCAGCTCCTGCAGGGCGGCGGGGATCCCGGCGAGGCTCATGAGCGGACCCCCGCGCGGTCGTCGCGGGCGCTCCCGTCGCGGGCGCTCCCGTCGCGGGCGCTCCCGTCGCGGCCGCGCGCGTCGAGCGCGAGCATGCGCTGCACGTGCCGGGCGAGCACGTCGGTCTCGAGGTTGACCTCGTCGCCGACCTCCAGCGCGCCGAGCGTCGTCGCCGTCAGGGTCTCGGGGATGAGCGACACCTCGAACCAGGCGTCGGCGTCGGCCGTGTCGGTCGGGCTGACCGCGCTGACGGTGAGGCTCACGCCCTGGACCGTGATCGACCCGCGGTCGACGACGAGCGGCGACAGGTCGTCCGGCAGCGAGAAGCGGAGGATCCGCCACGCCTCGCCGGGGGTGGTCGCGAGGAGGCGGCCCGTGCCGTCGACGTGGCCCTGGACGATGTGGCCGCCCAGCCGGTCGCCGACGCGCGCGGCGCGCTCCAGGTTGACGTGCCCGCCGACGGCGAGCCGCCCGAGCGAGCTCATCACGAGCGTCTGCCGCATGACGTCGGCGGTGAAGCCCTCGGGCGTCTGCGCGACGACCGTGAGGCACACGCCGTCGACGCTGATGGAGTCGCCGTGCCGGGCGTCGGACACCGCGAGCGGCGCCTCCACCGTGATCCGGGCGGAGTCGCCCTCGGCGTCGAGCGCGAGGACGCGTCCGCGCTCCTCGATGATCCCTGTGAACATCACTGGCCTTCCGTGGTGGGTCGCGCGGTCACGAGGAGGTCGTCCCCGAGCCGTGTCGTGCTGATGAGGGTGAGTCGGTGGGCGGCCGGCATGCTCGGCACGCCGAGGTCGCCGGTCGCGGTGCGGGGGCCGCCGAGGAGCACGGGCGCGAGGTAGGCGACCACCTCGTCCACGAGCCCGGCGGCGACGAGCGCGGAGACGATCGTGGGACCGCCCTCCACGAAGACGTGCCGGATCCCGCGACGGCCGAGCTCCGCGAGCGCCGCGGCCGGGTCGTGGCCCGCGATGCGGATGAGCCGCCGCGGGTGGCGGTGCACGGCCGCGTCGTCCGGGATCGCGCGGTCGCCCAGCACGACGGGCGCGGGCTGGTGCGGGTACGGGATCCCGTCGGGCCGCCGGGCGGTGAGCGCGGGGTCGTCGGCGAGGACGGTGCCGGTGCCCACGAGGATCGCGTCGGCCTGCGCGCGGCGTCGGTGCACGTCCTCGCGGGCGGCGGGGCCGGTGATCCAGCGGCTGGTGCCGTCCGCGGCGGCGATGCGCCCGTCGAGGCTGGAGGCCCACTTCGCGGTGACGAAGGGCCGGCCGAGCCGGGCGGACCCCAGCCAGACCCGGAGGAACTCCCCGGCCTCGTCGGCGAGCACGCCGGGCACGACCTCGACGCCGGCGGCGCGCAGCCGCGCGGCGCCGCCGGACGACGCGGCCCCCGGGTCGGCGACGGCGTAGGCGACCCGCGCCACGCCCGCCTCGATGAGCGCCTCGGCGCAGGGGCCCGTGCGCCCCGTGTGGTTGCAGGGCTCGAGGGTGACGACGGCCGTGGACCCGCGGGCGGCCCCGGCGGGCAGCCGCCGCAGCGCGTCGACCTCGGCGTGCGCGCTGCCGGCGCCGCGGTGGCGGCCCTCGGCGAGGACGCGGCCGGACGCGTCGAGGATCACGCAGCCGACGCGCGGGTTCGGGCCCCAGGCGGGACCCTCGGCCGCCAGCTCGAGGCCGCGGCGCATGGCGCGCCGCAGGTCGGCTGCCGTGGGGTCGTCGTGCATGGTGTCCTCGTCCGTGGACGGACTCCGGGCGCGGTCGACGGACCTCGACGCCGGCAGGGTCGCTGGCGCCGCGTGCTGCCTCCCATCCGGACTCTCACCGTCGGTCCCGGAATCCCACCGGATCGGCGGACGAGGCTCCCGGGGACCCGGTCGCGCATCGTCCGTTCGCGGACTGTCACCGCCGGCTCGGATTTCCACCGACCCCGGAGCACGTGTATCCGTCGAGGTTAGCCCACGCGGCTGGGAGCGCCGCGGAGCGTGACGCCGGATTGCGTCGAGCCGCCGTCGAGCCGGCGACCACCGGGCGTGGAGACGGTGCCGAGCCCGTCGTCAGGTGCGGGTCGCCGCGTCCACGGCGTCGGGGAGCCGGTCCAGCGACGTGATCCGCACGATGCCCGCGCGCTCGGCCCGCGCGCGGTCCTCCGCGGGCACGTCGGGCCAGCCGCGCTCGGGGTCGCCGGCGGGGTCGCGCGCCGGATCCGCGGTGCCCGCGTCGGGGTCGAGCCAGATGCCGCCCGCGAGGCCCGCGTCCGCCGCGCCGATCGCGTCGGTCCGCAACCGGTCCCCGACCATGACGGCGTCGGCCGGATCGACGCCCGCCTCCCGGCACGCGAGCAGGAAGATCCGCGCGTCCGGCTTGGCGAAGTCGAGGTCGCCCGAGCAGACGACGGGGGCGAGGCGGCCGGTGAGCCCGGCCGCGGCGATCTTCGGTTCCTGCTGGCTCCGCTCGCCGTTCGTGACGATCCCGAAGCGCACGCCCGGGTGCCGCCGCGCGATCTCGTCGAGCGCCGCGTGCGCACCGGGCAGCGACCGCCACGACGCCTCGTAGCCCGCGAGGTAGCCGGCGAACCAGGCGTCCGTCGCCGCGTCGTCGTGCGTGAGGGCATCGGCGTCGGCGGATCCGCGCGCCGCGAGGAATCCGCGCACGCGCGCCCGCCGCTGGTCCTGGTAGTCGAGCTCGCCCGCGAGGTACCGGTGGTAGTGCTCCTCCTCGAGCGCCACCCACAGGGCGACGGCCTCGTCGACCGCGGCGGCGTCGGAGGAGTCGAGGAGCCCGAGGGCGGCGAGGTGCGCCGCGATCCCGTCGGCGACGGCACCGCGGTGGTCGACCAGCGTGTCGTCGAGGTCGAGGAGGACCAGCCGGAGCGTCACCGTCCGACGCGGCGCACGAGGCCGACGGCGTCGTACACGCGCGTCAGCATGGCGTCGGCCCGCTCCTCGGCGCGTGCCGCGTTGCCGGCGAGCACGCGGTCGAGCTCGGCCGGGTCGTCGAGCAGCTCCAGCGTGCGCGCCCGGATGGGCTCGAAGGCGCCCGTGACGACCTCGGCCACGTCCTTCTTGAGGTCGCCGTAGCCGCGGCCCGCATAGCGCTCCTCGAGCGCCGGCACGGCCGTGCCCTCGAAGGCCGACAGGATCGTCAGCAGGTTGGAGACGCCGGGCTTCCCCCCTCGGTCGAACCGGATCTCGCGCTCGGTGTCGGTGACGGCGGAGCGGATCTTCTTGGCCGTCCTCGCCGGCTCGTCCAGCAGCCACACCACGCCCGCGTCGCTTGCGGCGGACTTGCTCATCTTCGACGTCGGGTCCTGCAGGTCGTAGATGCGGGCCGTGTCCTTCTGGATCATCGGCTCCGGGATCGTGAACGTGTCGCCGAAGCGCGTGTTGAAGCGCTTGGCGAGGTCGCGCGTCAGCTCCACGTGCTGCTTCTGGTCGTCGCCGACGGGCACGACCTCGGTGCCGTAGAGCAGGATGTCGGCGGCCATGAGGGTCGGGTACGCGAACAGGCCGAGCGTCGTCGCGTCGGCACCCTGCTTCTGCGACTTGTCCTTGAACTGCGTCATGCGGCTGGCCTCGCCGAACCCGGTGAGCGTGTTGAGGATCCACGCCAGCTCCGTGTGCGCCGACACGTGCGACTGCACGAAGAGCGTCGAGACGGCCGGGTCGATGCCCGCCGCGATGTACTGCGCGGCCGTCCGGCGGGTGCTCGCGCGCAGCGCCGCGGGATCCTGCGGGACGGTGATGGCGTGCAGGTCGACGACGCAGAACACGGCGTCGTGCGTGGTCTGCAGCTCCTTCCACTGCAGGAGCGCGCCGATGTAGTTGCCGATCTGCAGGGAGTCGGCGGACGGCTGCATGCCGGAGAAGAGGACGGGACGAGCGGTCATGGCGATGCCTTCGTGTGCGGAGCGCGGGGCGCTCGAGGGGCGCCGGCGGGGCGCGGGGAGGAGGGGATCAGATGGCGTAGTCGACGACCACGGGAGTGTGGTCCGACCATCGCCGGTCGTAGGCGTCGGCGCGGTCCACGGCGTACCCGACGACCTTCGCGGCGAGGGCCGGGGTCGCGAGCTGGTAGTCGATGCGCCAGCCGGTGTCGTTGTCGAACGCCTTGCCGCGCCAGCTCCACCACGTGTACGGGCCGTCGACCTCGCCGGCCTGCTGCCGGCCGACGTCGACCCAGCCGAGGCCGGGGCCCGTGGAGCCGTCGACGCCCGTGACCTGCTCGCCGGCCGGGCCGAGGATCCGGTCGAGGTAGGCGCGCTCCTGCGGCAGGAAGCCGGCGCGCTTCACGTTGCCCTTCCAGTTGCGGATGTCGAGCTCGCGGTGCCCGACGTTGAGGTCGCCGACGACGACCGCGAGCTCGGAGTGCCGGGCGATCTCGGGCAGGCGCCGCTCCATCCCGTCGAGGAAGCGCCACTTCTCGTCCTGCTTCGGGGTGCCGACCTCGCCGGAGTGCACGTAGGCGCTGACGACGGTGATGACGGTGCCGTCCACGTCGTAGTCGGCCTCGAGCCAGCGTCCGGCGCTGTCGAAGTCCTCCTCGCCGATGGCGACGCGGTGGATCTCGGCGCGGCGGCGGCTGGCGAGGGCGACGCCCGCGCGGCCCTTGGCGGTCGCGGCGTCGTGCAGCACGTTCCACTCGGGGCCGAGGAGGTCCTCGATGTCCGACGTCTCGGCGCGCACCTCTTGGATCGCGAGGACGTCGACGTCGCGCGTGGCGAGCCAGTCGCCCATGCCCTTGCGGAACGCGGCCCGGATGCCGTTCGTGTTGATGGACGCGACGCGGAGGTTCGAGGGCATGGAGACGATCCTAACGGCGGCCCCCGCGCCTAGCCGCGGCCCCTCCGGCGCAGCCGAAGCAGCACGCGCGTGAGGCCGCGCGACTGCGCGTACCGCTCCCGTTCCCGGGCGCGCTCCTCCTCCTCGAGGATGCGGCGGGCCTCGTCGAGCCGCTCGACGCGCTCCCGCTCCAGCTGCTCGGGCGTGAGGGAGCGGGCGTCGATGCCATTGTCCGCCATGCTCGTCGCGATCCACGACGCGCAGATCAGGATGACCTGGCAGATGAGGTTGAACCAGATCAGGAGGCCGATGATCACGGCGAACGACGCGAGCAGCGGGTTCCGGCTGGCGCCGCCGAGGAGCGCCGTGCCGAGCACCTTGAGCACGCCCATCGCGACGCCGCCGAGCAGCGCCCCCTGGAGGAGCTGCAGCCGGGGGATCCGGACGCCCGAGAGGATCCGGTACGCGCCCGCCAGCACGGCCGTGTCGAGCGCGAGCACGAGGACCAGTCCCACGGTGCGGCCGACGACGACCGCGAGCAGCGAGTCCTCGCCCACCTGCAGCAGGCGGAACGCGAACCCGAGCAGGCCGGTGCTGACGACGGAGAGGCCGGCGGACAGCACCATGGCGAGCGCGAAGCACAGCGCCAGCCCGAGGTCCTTGACCTTCAGGAGCAGGAAGAAGGTCGCGGGCGGCGGCAGGTCGAAGATGCGGCGCACGGAGTCGCGCGTGGATGCGAGCCAGCCGAGCGCGGTCACGAGGAGGCCGATGGAGCCGATGATCCCCGTGGCCCGGACGGCGCTCGAGGCGAGGAGCGCCTGCGGGTCCTCGATCGCCCCGCCCTCGCCGAACAGCCCGGGCACCGCGCCCTGGATGAGGTCGAGCAGCGAGTCGAGGAGCGCCGGGTTGCCGGCGAGCACGGATCCGGCCACGGAGAAGCCGACCGCGAGGGCGGCGAACACGGCGAAGACCGCCTGGTAGGACATGCCGGCCGCGAGGATGGGCCCGCCCGCGGCGCCGTAGGCGAGGAACACGCGCACGGGCTTCAGCGCCATGACGCGGGCGAAGAGCGCCGGGATCCCGGCGGGAGCCGCGGGACCGTCGGCCGCTGCGGAGCCGGGCGCGGGGGAGGCGGGGGCGGGACGCTCGGGCCGGCCTCGGCCGTCGGGGGCGGTCATCCCCCGAGGATACGGGCCGGTCCGCCCCTGATAGCGTGGGCGGGCCGTTCCGGCACCCGACCGGACAGCCACCCGCGCGGACGGCGCCCGTCCGCACGGCACGCACCCGAGCGAGGGAGTCCCTGTGCGCATCACCGGAATCGGCGTCGGACACGGAGTGGCCACGGGGCCCGTCATGCGGATGCCCGACCCGCTCCCCGAGCCCGGCACGCAGCCCTTCACGGGTGACGCCGACGCCGAGGTCGCGCGCGTCGCCGCCGCCCTGTCCGCCACGGCGGACGACCTGGCCGAGCGCGGAGCGCGCGCGGGCGGCGACGCGAAGGACGTGCTCGACGCGCAGTCGCTCATGGCGCGCGACCCCGCGCTCCTCGACTCGGTCGGCCGCCTCGTCGGCCAGGGCCGCTCGGGGGAGCGCGCGGTCTTCGAGTCCTTCGCCACCTTCCAGGAGCTCCTCACCGGCATGGGCGGCTACATGGCCGAGCGGGCGGCCGACCTCGCCGACGTCGCCCAGCGGGTCATCGCCCGGCTCCGGGGCGTGCCCGCGCCGGGGATCCCCACGGCCGATGCCCCCTTCGTCCTCGTCGCGCGCGACCTCGCGCCCGCCGACACGGCGCTCCTCGAGCTCGACCGCGTGCTCGCCCTCGTCACCACCGACGGCGGCCCGACCAGCCACACCGCGATCCTCGCCCGCAGCCGCTCCATCCCCGCCATCGTCGGCGCGCGCGGCGCCGCGGAGCTCGCGGAGGGCGACGAGGTCGTCGTCGACGCGGCCGCGGGCGTGGTGATCGCGCACCCCGACGACGCGGAGCGCGAGGACGCGCTCCGCCGCATCCGCGCCCGGGAGGAGGCGCTGGCCGCTCCCGTCACCGACGGCGCCCTGGCGGACGGCACCCCGGTCCCGCTGCTGGCGAACCTCGGGTCCCCGGCGGAGGCCGCCCGCGCGGTGGAGCTCGGCGCCGAGGGCGTCGGCCTCTTCCGCACCGAGTTCCTGTTCCTGGACGCCGCCACCGCGCCGTCCGTCGCCGCGCAGACCGCGCAGTACACCGCGCTCCTCGAGGCCTTCCCCGGCCGGAAGGTCGTGGTCCGGGCGCTCGACGCCGGCGCGGACAAGCCGCTCGCGTTCCTCACCGACGCCGACGAGGAGAACCCGGCCCTCGGCCTCCGCGGGCTCCGGGCCCTCCGGGCGCACGAGGAGGTCCTCCGCGACCAGCTCACCGCGCTCGCCGCGGCGGACGCGGCGACCGACGCGGACCTCTGGGTGATGGCGCCCATGGTCGGCGACGCCGAGGAGACCGCCTACTTCGTCGAGCTCGGCCGCGAGCTCGGCCTCAGCACGGTCGGGGTGATGGCCGAGGTGCCGTCGCTCGCGATCCTCGCCGACCAGGTCGTCGAGGTGGCCGACTTCGTGAGCATCGGCACGAACGACCTCACGCAGTACACGATGGCCGCCGACCGCCTGCTCGGCTCGGTCGCCGCCTACCAGGACCCGTGGCACCCCGCGATACTCCGCCTGGTGCGGACGCTCGGCGACGCCGGCGCGGCGTCCGGCACCCCGGTCGGCATCTGCGGCGAGGCGGCGGCGGATCCGCTCCTCGCCGTGGTCCTCGTCGGCCTCGGCGCCACGAGCCTCTCCATGACGCCCGCCGCCCTGGCGGACGTCCGCCTCGAGCTCTCGCGTCGCACGCTCGACGACGCCCGCGCCGCGGCCGCGGCCGTCCTCACCGCCCGCACGGCCGCCGGTGCCCGCGCCGCCGCCGAGCAGGCGCTTGCCGCCCGCTGATCCGCGCGACGACCTCGTCGACGCATCACACCCAGGGGCCGAGCAGCTTGTCGGCCTGCTGGACCAGGCGGACGACGACGGCCTCCGGAAGCGGCAGGCGTCGGCGGATGGCTGACAGGCACCGAAGCGCTTCCCCGGCCCGGTTCGGGAGAAGCCGACGGGAGGGCAGGAGAATCGACGCGCCGCGCAACCCCATGGGGTGGGTGGACGGGCCGTATCAGGCGCCCCGGGGACGACAGCCGCCAGCCGATCGGCTGGAGGGATGGGGCGTGAGGCTGATCTTCGACGAGGGCAGCTCTGACACCTTCGCGTCATGGGTCCACGACTAGGCGGACCGGAGACTGAGGGAACGCGAGATGACACATGCACGAAGCTCGTACACGGCCGGAGCAGGCATCGCCATCGGCGTCGTGCTGGTTGCCCTGAGCGTCGGTACGCCGGCGGCGGCAGCGGATCGCGGAGTGGACGCGGCTGAGTCCGTGGTATCGCAGTCGACCACCATGGGACGAGTCACATACCGTGCATGTGAACGCCGCCGGTCGGATCTGGCAGTAGACGTAGGGGGCATCATGCTCGAGACCACCTCCCTCTCACACGTCTGGATCCTGATCCTGAACCTGGAGGTGTTCGTCCCTGCATTGGTCGGAATCGTGACCGTGCTCGTCTCGCGAGACATGTCGATGGGTTCCAAAGTCGTCGGGACATTCATCTTGCTCGTCCCGGTCTTGGGTTTCGTCCTCTGGTTGGTGTGGAGGGTGGCCCGCCCCGCCACGCATCACGGGCGCCTGCAATAGGCCCTTCGCCCGAGGACCAGTCGACGTGACGGGTCTCACCGGCACTCGGCGAATCTGACGCATCACGGATCTCAGACGCCGGGGGTCGCCTTCGACGATCAGCATCCGGGGATGCACGACGACGGCCCCGCAGCTCCGAGGAGCTGCGGGGCCGTCCGTCTGCGCGAGATGCGGTGCTACGCCTTGCCGCGCATGATGGCCTGCTTGACCTCGGCGATGGCCTGCGTCACCTGGATGCCGCGGGGGCACGCCTCGGAGCAGTTGAAGGTCGTGCGGCAGCGCCACACGCCCTCCTTGTCGTTGAGGATGTCGAGGCGCACGTTCGACTCGTCGCGCGAGTCGAAGATGAAGCGGTGCGCGTTGACGATGGCGGCGGGGCCGAAGTACTGGCCGTCCGTCCAGAAGACGGGGCAGGACGACGTGCACGCGGCGCAGAGGATGCACTTGGTGGTGTCGTCGAAGCGGGCGCGCTCGGCGGCGGACTGGATCCGCTCCTTGCCCTTCTCCGGCTTCGTGTTGGAGATGAGGAAGGGCTGCACGTCGCGGAACGACTCGAAGAACGGCTCCATGTCGACGACCAGGTCCTTCTCCAGCGGCAGGCCCTTGATGGCCTCCACGTAGATGGGCTGGTTGATGTCGAGGTCCTTGATGAGCGTCTTGCAGGCCAGGCGGTTGCGGCCGTTGATGCGCATCGCGTCGGACCCGCAGACGCCGTGCGCGCAGGAGCGGCGGAAGGTCAGCGACCCGTCCTGCTCCCACTTGATCTTGTGCAGGGCGTCGAGGATGCGGTCGGTCGGGTAGACCTCGACGTCGAAGTCCTCCCACCGCGGCTCCGCGTCCTGGCCGGGGAGGTAGCGGCGGATGATGAGGGTGACCGTGAAGGTCGGGATGGCGGATGCCTCTCCCGCGGGGGGTGCGTCCAGGGTTGCGGTGCTCACGATTCGAGTCCTTTTCCGATCGGTGCTGCGGTGACGGGCGGGTGCTGACCCGAGGTCAGTACTTCCGCTCCATCGGCTGGTAGTTCGTGATGACCACGGGCTTGGTGCTCAGCTTGATGTGGTCGCCGGCGTCCGTGCTGTGGGCGTCGCCGGTGAGGTACGCCATGGTGTGGACCATGTAGTTCTCGTCGTCGCGCTTGGGGAAGTCCTCGCGGAAGTGGCCGCCGCGGCTCTCCTTGCGGTACATCGCCGAGTACACGACGACCTCCGCGAGGTCGAGGAGGAATCCGAGCTCGATGGCCTCGAGCAGGTCGGTGTTGAAGCGCTGGCCCTTGTCCTGCACCTGGATGTTCGTGTACCGCTCGCGCAGGTCCGCGATCACCTTGGTGACCTCGATGAGCGTGTCCTCGGTGCGGAACACCTGGGCGTTGCGGTCCATGGACTCCTGCAGCTCGCGACGGAGCGTCGAGATCCGCTCGGTGCCGTTGGAGTTCCGCGCGCCCTCGACGAGGCCCTTCACGAAGTCGGCGGCGTCCGCGGGCAGGGGGGTGAAGTCGACCGTCTTGACGTACTCGGCCGCGTAGTTGCCCGCGCGCTTGCCGAACACGTTGATGTCGAGGAGCGAGTTGGTGCCGAGGCGGTTGGAGCCGTGCACCGAGACGCACGCGCACTCGCCGGCCGCGTACAGGCCGGGGACCACGGTGGTGTTGTCGGACAGCACCTCCGCCTTGATGTTCGTGGGGATGCCGCCCATCGCGTAGTGCGCGGTCGGCAGCACGGGCACGGGCTCCGTGTACGGCTCGACGCCCAGGTACGTGCGCGCGAACTCGGTGATGTCGGGGAGCTTCGCGTCGATGACGGCGGGCTCGAGGTGCGTGATGTCGAGGTAGACGTAGTCCTTGTTCGGGCCGGCGCCACGTCCCTCGCGGATCTCGGTCGCCATGCACCGGGCCACGATGTCGCGGGGGGCGAGGTCCTTGATGGTGGGCGCGTAGCGCTCCATGAAGCGCTCACCCTCGCTGTTGCGGAGGATCGCGCCCTCGCCGCGGGCCGCCTCCGACAGGAGGATGCCGAGGCCGGCGAGCCCGGTCGGGTGGAACTGGAAGAACTCCATGTCCTCCAGCGGCAGGCCCTTGCGCCAGATGATGCCGACGCCGTCGCCCGTGAGGGTGTGCGCGTTGGAGGTCGTCTTGTAGATCTTGCCGAAGCCGCCGGTGGCGAAGATGACGGCCTTGGCCTGGAAGACGTGGATCTCGCCGGTGGAGAGCTCGAGCGCCACGACGCCCGCGGGCTGCTGCTTCCCGTCGACCTCGGCCATGACGAGGTCCAGCACGTAGAACTCGTTGTAGAAGTTGATGCCGAACTTGACGCAGTTCTGGTACAGCGTCTGCAGGATCATGTGTCCGGTGCGGTCGGCTGCGTAGCACGACCGGCGCACCGGGCTCTTGCCGTGGTCGGCGGTGTGGCCGCCGAAGCGGCGCTGGTCGATCTTGCCGTCGGGCGTGCGGTTGAAGGGGAGGCCCATGTTCTCGAGGTCGATGACCGCGTCGATGGCCTCCTTCGCGAGGATCTCCGCCGCGTCCTGGTCGACGAGGTAGTCGCCGCCCTTGACGGTGTCGAAGGTGTGCCACTCCCAGCTGTCCTCCTCGACGTTCGCGAGCGCCGCGGCCATGCCGCCCTGCGCCGCGCCCGTGTGGGAGCGGGTGGGGTAGAGCTTCGAGATGACGGCCGTGTTCGCCTGGGGTCCCGCCTCGATGGCCGCGCGCATGCCGGCACCGCCCGCACCCACGATCACGATGTCGAACTGGTGGTAGTGGACGCCGTCCACGATGGTGCTCGCGGACGGCTCGGAACCGGGGGTGGTGGTGTCGGTGGTCACAGGGCTCTTTCTCGAGGCGGAGGGGGAGCGGCTACAGGTCGCCGCAGAAGGCGGGCAGGAGGTCCGCGGGCTGGCCGGCGGGGCACGGGTCGAAGGTGAAGACGACGAGCGTGCCGAGCACGAGCAGGACCACGGTGGACGCCATGAGCGCGCCCTTGAGGATCGTGCGGGTGCGCGGGGACGCGGCGTAGTCGTTCACGAGGGTGCGCATGCCGTTGGCGCCGTGGATGACCGCGAGCCAGAGCAGCGCGATGTCCCACACCTTCCAGAAGGGGTCCGACAGCTTGCCGCCGACGAACGCGAAGTCGATGGCCTTGATGCCCTCGCCCTGGATGAGGTTCACGTAGAGGTGGCCGAAGATGAGCACCACGAGCACGACGCCCGAGGCGCGCATGTACATCCAGCCCCACTTCTCCCAGTTCACGCCGCCCTGCTTGCGGGGCTGCCGTGCCTGGCGGGGCTTCTCGATGCTGACCTTCTGTGCGATGTCGCTCATGATCAGATCCATCCCGCTTCGCTGAACACGTTGATGAGGTGGCGCGGCACGAACCCGGCCATGAGCACGACCCACAGGCCGATGACCACGTAGAACATGAGGCGCTGGTGCTTGGCGCCGAACTTCCAGAAGTCGATGAGGATGATGCGGAGGCCGTTGAGCGCGTGGAACCCGATGGCGCCGACGAGGGCGACCTCGCCGATCCCCATGACGGGGTTCTTGTACGTGCCGATGACGGCGTTGTACGCCTCGGGGCTCACCCGGATGAGGCTCGTGTCGAGCACGTGCACCAGGAGGAAGAAGAAGATGGACACGCCGGTGATGCGATGGAGCACCCACGACCACATGCCCTCGCGGCCCCGGTAGAGCGTCCCGGCGGGGACCTTCGGTGCACGTGAGACCTGCTGCGGTTCCCGGGTTCCTGCCGTCTTGATGGACACGGAACGACCCTCCCTGATGCTGGTGCCCCGTGGGCGGAGCGCCTTCGCGCCGACATTGCGCGTCCGTCGAGTCTACGGCCCGCTCCCGGCGGTCACCCGTTAGGGCACCCTAAGCGCTCGGGCCTCGCGGGCCCGGTCGTCAGGCGCCGACGGGCACCTGTCCCGCGCTCGTGGGATCCGCGGTCGTGAGCGCCGACCGGCGGGCCGAGACGGCGCGTCCGTAGTGGGCGATGAGCTCGTCGCCGACCGTCGCCCAGGAGCGTCCGAGCACCGCCCGCCGCCCCGCCTCGCCCATGCGCAGGCGCAGGGGGGCGCTGCCCGCGAGCTCGTCGACGAGGCGGCGCAGGTGCGCGTCGCGAGGGGACGCGGGGTCGAAGAGGAAGCCGTCGGTCCCGTGGTCGACCAGGTCGATGGGACCGCCCGCGCGCGGCGCGACCACCGGGAGCCCGGACGCGTGCGCCTCCTGGACCGTCTGGCCGAAGGTCTCCTCCGTCCCCGTGTGCACGAAGACGTCCATCGCGGCGTAGGCGGCGGCGAGCTCGCGGCCGCCGACCCGTCCGAGCCAGGTCACGGGCATGCCGGACAGGGCGCGGCGCGCCGAGGCCTGCCCGGGACCGTCGCCCGCGACGAGGAAGCGCACGCCGGGCATCCCGCGGAGGGCCGACAGCCTCTCCAGCTGCTTCTCCGGGGCGATGCGCCCGACGTACCCGACGACCGTCTCGCCGCCGGGGGCCGCACGACGGCGGAGGGCGACGGCATCCTCCATGGCGCGGTTGCGGGGGTGGTACCGGTCGAGGTCCACGCCGCGGCCCCAGCGGGCGACGCGCTCCACGCCCGCGGCGGCGAGGTCCGCCGCGGCGGCGCTCGAGGGCGCGAGGGTGAGGTCGGCGCCCTGGTGGATCCACCGGACGAGCCGCCACACGTACGGCGCCGTCGCCGCGAGCCCGTTCCGGCGCGCGTAGCCCGCGACGTCCGTCTGGAACACGGCGACGGAGGGCGCCTCGATGCGCGTCGCGGCCGCGATGGCCTGCGCGCCGAGGAAGAGCGGGGAGGCCGCGTGCAGCACGTCGGGCGCGAAGTCGGCGAGCAGGCGCAGCACGTGCGGGCTCGGGATGCCGACGGGGAACTGGCGGTACGCGATGGCGGGGACGCCGTGCACGCGGAAGCCGGCGAACTCGGCCGGTGCGCCGGCGTCGGGCGCGATGACGAGGACCTCGTGGCCGCGATCCCGAAGGTGCTCGAGCACCCGGCAGACGCTCGTGGTGACGCCGTTGACGGTGGGGAGGAAGCTCTCGCTGACGACGGCTACGCGCATGCCCCGACGCTAGGCACGGGCGCCGTCCCGGCCGCCGCGCGGCCGTGAACGCCCCGTTGCGGGTGCGTGAACTCGCCGCATCCGGACGCCTCCGAGGCTGCCGATAGGGTGGGCGCATGACCGAGCAGACGAGCGCGATCTCCCGTTTCTACAGCGTGATCCCCGCGGGGGGCGTGGGCTCCCGGCTCTGGCCGCTGTCCCGCGCGGACGCCCCGAAGTTCCTCCACGACCTCACCGGCTCCGGCCGCACCCTGCTGCGCGACACGTGGGAGCGGCTCGCCCCCCTCTCCGGCGCCGACCGGATCATGGTCGTCACGGGCCGCGCCCACCGCGCCGCCGTGGAGGCCCAGCTGCCCGAGCTCGCCGACCCCAACGTGGTCCTGGAGAGCGAGGGGCGCGACAGCACCGCGGCCATCGCGCTGGCCGCCGCGATCCTCGAGCGCCGGGAGCCCGGCGTCATCATCGGCTCCTTCGCCGCCGACCACGTGATCGCCGACCCGGACCGCTTCCGGGACACCGTGCGCGAGGCCGTCATCGCGGCCGACGCCGGCTACATCACCACCATCGGCATCACGCCCACCGAGCCCGCGACGGGCTTCGGCTACATCCACACGGGCAAGGCGCTGAGCATCCCCGACGCACCGCACGCATTGGAGGTCGCGTCGTTCGTGGAGAAGCCGAGCATCGGCGTCGCGCGCGGCTACGTGAAGGGCGGGACGCACCTCTGGAACGCGGGCATGTTCATCGCCCGCGCCGACCGGCTCCTCGAGGAGCTCGGCCGCACGGAGCCCGAGCTGCTGAAGGGCGTCCTGGAGCTCGCCGAGGCGTGGGACACCGCCGACCGCGGCGTGGTCGTCGACCGCGTCTGGCCGAACCTGAAGAAGATCGCCATCGACTACGCCGTCGCCGAGCCGGCCGCCGCGCGCGGTGCGCTCGCCGTCATCCCCGGCACGTTCACGTGGGACGACGTGGGCGACTTCGCCTCCGTCGCCAAGATGCACTCCAGCGGGCGGAAGTCCGACCTCGTCATCCTCGGCGAGGACGCCCGCGTGCTCTCGGACGCGTCGAGCGGCATCGTCGTCGCCAACAGCAAGCGCGTCATCAGCCTCATCGGCGTGCGCGACATCGTCGTGGTCGACACCCCCGACGCGCTGCTGGTCACCACGAAGGAGAACGCCCAGCGGGTGAAGAGCGTGGTGGACGCGCTCAAGCTCAGCGGCGGGACGGACGTCCTGTAACGAAGGGGCAACGATCCCCCCGGGCGGTCTCCGGGGCCTCCGAGGCGCCGGATCCCCGCCGTTAGATTCCGGGGATGCCCCGCACCCGCCTCGCCGTCCGCGCCGCCAGCCTGCCCATCGCCCTCCTCGCCGCCGCGGCCCTCGCCGGCTGCGGCGCGGCGCCCGATCCCTCCGCCAGCGGCACCGCGTCCGCGAGCGACTACTGCGCCCGCATGGTCACCAACTCCGGCGGGCTCCAGGACCGGTCCTTCAACCAGTCGAGCTGGGAGGGCCTGGAGCGCGCGGAGCAGGAGCTCGGCATCGAGGCCGACGTCCTCGTGTCCACCTCCGAGACCGACCTCGGGCCGAACGTCGAGCAGGCGGTCGGCACCGGCTGCGGCTTCGTCCTCACCGTCGGCTACGAGCTGGCGGAGGCGACCGCGGCCGCGGCGGCCGAGAACCCCGACGTCCACTTCTCCATCGTCGACGAGGTCGTCGACGCCCCCAACGTCAAGCCGCTCGTGTTCGACACCGCGCAGGCCTCCTACCTCGCGGGCTACCTCGCGGCGGGCGTGAGCGAGACCGGCAAGGTCGGCACGTTCGGCGGCGGCAACCAGCCGCCCGTCACCCTGTTCATGGACGGCTTCGTCGACGGCGTCGCCGCCTACAACCAGGCGCACGGCACGCAGGTCGTCGCGCTCGGGTGGGACGCCGCGGCGCAGGACGGCACGTTCACGGGCGACTTCGAGGACGTCGCCAAGGGCCAGACCACCACGCAGAACCTGCTCGACCAGGGCGCGGACGTCATCATGCCCGTCGCGGGGCAGGTGGGGGAGGGCGCCGCGTCCGCGATCCTGCAGCACGGCAGCGGCAAGCTCATCTGGGTCGACAACGACGGCTACGACACCCTCCCGGCCGAGTACCGCCCGCTCCTGCTGACGAGCGTGCTCAAGGACACGGGCCAGGCGGTGGTCGACATCGTCGGCGACGACGCCGAGGGCACCTTCTCCTCCGAGTCGTACGTGGGCACGCTGGAGAACGGCGGCGTCGGCCTCGCCGGGTACCACGACCTCGCGGCCTCCGTCCCCGCCGAGCTGCAGGCGGAGCTCGACGCGCTGGAGGCGCGGATCGTCTCCGGCGAGGTCGAGGTGCGGTCCGTCTCGACCCCGTAGCAGAGCCCGCGTTTCGGCGGGGTTTCGGCCTCGTCGCGGATCGGTAACGCTTGCGCCACGGAGGCCGCCGAGGGCCTCGGGAGCATTCCCGCGCATGGGTAACATGAAGCCACATCGCCCGGCGGACCCGGGCTGCAACTGGAGGCCACAGTGACCATCACCACCCGAAAGGCCGCCCTCGGCGGTCTCGCCGCCGTCGGCATCACCGCGCTCCTCGCGGGCTGCGGCGCCGCCCCCGAGTCCACGAGCGGGGGTGCGAGCGACGAGGCGAGCAACGACCTCCTCTCCTGCATGGTCTCCGACTCCGGCGGGTTCGACGACAAGTCGTTCAACCAGCTCGGCTTCGAGGGCCTGACCAAGGCCGTCGACGACCTCGGGCTGACCGCCCCGAAGACGGTGGAGTCGGCGTCCGAGACCGACTTCGCGCCCAACCTCACCAACCTCGCCGACCAGGGCTGCGGCCTGATCGTCACGGTCGGCTTCCTGCTCAAGGAAGCCACGGAGGAGGCCGCCGCCGCGAACCCCGACATCGAGTACGCGATCATCGACGACGCGCAGATCAGCGCCGACAACGTGAAGCCCATCACGTTCAACACCAGCGAGGCCGCGTTCCTCGCGGGCTACGCGGCGGCGGCCTACTCGAAGACCGGCACCGTCGGCACCTTCGGCGGCCTGCAGATCCCGACCGTCACGATCTTCATGGACGGCTTCGTGGACGGCGTCGCCTACTTCAACGAGCAGAAGGGCGCGGACGTCAAGGCCATCGGCTGGGACGTCGCCAGCCAGAGCGGTTCGTTCACCGGCGAGTTCGTCGCGAACCAGACGGCCAAGACGGCCGCGCAGACGCTCATCGACCAGGGCGCGGACGTCATCATGCCCGTCGGCGGTCCGATCTTCCTGAGCGCCGGCGAGGCCATCCGCGACTCCAGCGACAAGCAGGTCGTCATGGTGGGCGTCGACTCCGACGCGTACGAGACCGCGCCCGACCTCAAGGACCTCTTCCTCACGTCGGTGCTGAAGGGCATCGACGCGGGCGTCGAGGACGTCGTGAAGACCGCCGCCGACGGCGCGTTCGACGCGACGCCGTACGTCGGCACGCTCGAGAACGGCGGCGTGGACATCGCCCCGTTCCACGACTACGAGTCCGAGGTCCCCGCGGAGCTCTCCGGCGAGCTGGACGCCATCAAGGCCGGCATCATCGACGGCTCCATCACCGTCGAGTCGCCGTCGTCGCTCACGGAGTAGCGACGCCGCCGACGAAGTAGCATCGAACGCACCGCGGGGGGATCGGCAGTCGCCGGTCCCCCCGCCGCGTGCTCACCCGTCCCACCGAACAGATTGATCCGATGAAGCTCGAACTGCGGGGCATCACCAAGCGCTTCGGCGCGCTGGTGGCCAACGACCACATCGACCTCGTCGTCCACCCGGGCGAGATCCACTGCCTCCTGGGTGAGAACGGCGCGGGCAAGTCCACGCTGATGAACGTGCTCTACGGCCTGTACCAGGCCGAGGAGGGCGACATCCTCCTCGACGACCGGGTGGCGCGCTTCGCCGGGCCCGGCGACGCCATGGCCGCCGGCATCGGCATGGTGCACCAGCACTTCATGCTGATCCCCGTGTTCACGGTCGCGGAGAACGTCATGCTCGGCCACGAGGAGACGAAGCTCGGCGGCCGGCTCGACCTGGCGGGGGCCCGCGCGAAGGTGCGCGAGATCTCGGCGAGGTTCGGCTTCGACGTCGACCCGGACGCGCTCGTCGCGGACCTGCCCGTCGGCGTCCAGCAGCGCGTCGAGATCATCAAGGCCCTGTCGCGCGACGCGGAGGTGCTCGTGTTCGACGAGCCCACCGCTGTGCTCACGCCGCAGGAGACCGATGAGCTCATGGTCATCATGAAGCAGCTCCGGGATGCCGGCACCGGCATCGTCTTCATCACGCACAAGCTGCGCGAGGTGCGCGAGGTCGCGGACCGCATCACCGTCATCCGGCTCGGGAAGGTGGTCGGCGAGGCCGAGCCCACCGCGAGCAACGCGGAGCTCGCGTCCCTCATGGTGGGCCGCAGCGTGTCGCTCACGGTCGCCAAGGACCCCGCGACGCCCGGCGCCGCCGCCCTCGTCGTGCGCGACCTCACCGTCATCGACGCGTCCGGACAGGTCGTCGTCGACGGCGTCAGCTTCGACGTCCACGCAGGGGAGATCCTCGCCATCGCCGGTGTGCAGGGCAACGGCCAGACCGAGCTGACCGAGGCGATCCTGGGCCTCCAGCCGCGCGTGTCCGGCACCATCGACCTCGACGGCACCCGGCTCACGGGCCGCTCCGTCCGCCGCGTGCTCGACGCCGGAGTGGGCTTCGTGCCCGAGGACCGCAACGAGGACGGGCTCGTCGCCGAGTTCACCATCGCCGAGAACCTCATGCTCGACCGGTCCGACAGCCCGCCCTTCGTGGTCGCCGGATCCCTGAAGCTCGGCTACCTCGACGAGTTCGCCCGCGACCGCGTGCGTGAGTTCGACATCCGGACGCAGGGCATCGACACCCACGTCGGCCGCCTGTCCGGCGGCAACGCGCAGAAGGTCGTCCTCGCGCGCGAGCTCAGCCGGGACCTCCGCCTCTTCGTCGCCGCGCAGCCCACGCGCGGCCTCGACGTCGGGTCGATCGAGTTCGTGCACACCCGCGTCGTCGAGACGCGCGACCGCGGCCTGCCCGTCATCGTCGTCTCCACGGAGCTCGACGAGGTGGCGGCGCTCGCCGACCGCATCGCCGTCATGTACCGCGGCGGCATCGTCGGGATCGTGCCCGGCGACACCCCGCGCGACGTGCTCGGCCTCATGATGGCCGGCGAGGTCCCGGCATCCGTCTCCACCACCACGACCGCCGGAGGGCGCACCGCATGACCGACGACACCCGACGTCCCGAGGGCCACGGCCCGGCGGACCCGTCCGCGGGGCAGCTGCCCGCCTCCGGTCGCGAGGCAGGATCGGTGGGCGACCCCACGCGCTCGGAGGCGCCGGCCGGCGTCCCCGCCGCGGCGACCGCCGCGCCCGCCGACGCGAGCCCGGGGGAGGGCCCCGAGGGGTCGCGCGCCGGACAGGTCCTCCGCGAGATCGCGAGCGGCAGCGCGCTGCTCTCCGTCCTCGCGGTCGTGCTCAGCCTGGTGGTCGGCGCGCTCCTCATCGCCGTCACCGACGAGGCGACGCAGGAGGCGGCCGGGTACTTCTTCAGCCGCCCGCTCGACACCCTCCGCGCCGGGTGGGACGCCGCGTCCGGCGCCTACTCGGCGCTCTTCCAGGGCTCGGTGTACAACTTCCGCCGCCCCGGGTTCGCCAACGGCATCAAGCCGCTCACCGAGACGCTCACCTTCGCGACGCCGCTGATCGCGGCCGGCCTCGGCGTGGCGATCGCGTTCCGCGTCGGCCTGTTCAACATCGGCGCCCGCGGCCAGATGCTCATCGCCGCCGGGTGCGCCGGCTGGGTCGGCTTCAGCTTCGACCTGCCTCCCGTCGTGCACCTGGTGCTCGCGGTCGCCGCGGGCATCGCGGGCGGCGCCTTCTGGGGCGGGATCGTGGGGCTCCTGAAGGCCCGCACCGGCGCGCACGAGGTGATCGTCACGATCATGCTCAACTACGTCGCGTTCTACCTCATCTCCTACCTGCTCCGGACGCCGGGCCTCCTGCAGGCGCCCGGGTCCAACAACCCGAAGACGCCGGCGATGCTCGACACGGCCGTGTTCCCGCCGCTCCTCGGCGACCAGTACTCGCTGCACGCGGGCTTCCTCGTGGTCGTCGTCGCGACGGTCGTCATCTGGTACCTGCTCAACCGCTCGGGCCTCGGCTTCCGCTTCCGCGCGGTCGGCGAGAACCCGAGCGCGGCGCGGGTCGCCGGCATCGACGTCAAGAGCTCCTACCTCTACGCCATGCTCATCTCGGGCGGCCTCGCCGGCCTCGCCGGGGCGAGCCAGGTGCTCGGCACGGTGACCACGGGCTTCAGCTCGGGCATCGACGCGGGCATCGGCTTCGACGCCATCACCGTGGCCCTGCTCGGCCGCAGCCGGCCGTGGGGCGTCTTCGTCGCGGGGATCCTGTTCGGCGCCTTCAAGGCCGGCGGCTTCTCCATGCAGGCGGCCGAGGGCGTGCCCATCGACATCGTCGTGGTCGTCCAGTCGCTCATCGTCCTGTTCATCGCGGCGCCTCCGCTCGTGCGGGCGGTCTTCCGCCTCCCCGCGCCGGGCCAGGCCAGGCGCACCACCCGGACCCGGAAGGCGGCGACGGCATCGTGACCGCGACCACCCCCACGACGGCGTCGTCCCCGGCGCCCCACGACCCGGCGGCGACCGCGCTCGAGCGCACCGTCGCCACGAGCTGGAAGGCGCCCGTCGCCTTCGGCTTCTTCACCGCGGTCTCGCTCGTCCTGTTCGTGCTCCTCGGCCGCGAGGGCTCGAGCACGTTCGGGCTCTCGACCGGGACGGACCTCATCCAGCTGGCGCCCGTGGTGCTGCCGACCGCCGCCACCGGCGTGGTCGTCACCGTGCTGCTCGCGGCGCTCACCGTGGTGTCCGTGCTGCTCGTGCGCCGCTCCGCGCGGACGCCGCTGTGGTTCACGGCCGTCTTCGCGGTCCTCTTCCTCGTGGCGTTCCTCACCTGGGCGTCGGCGGGCCAGACGATCCCGGTGCCGGGTCTCCTCGTCGGCACCGTGAGCCTCTCGGTGCCGCTCATCTTCGGCGCCCTCGGCGGGGTGCTCTCGGAGCGCGTCGGCGTCGTCAACGTCGCCATCGAGGGCCAGCTGCTGGCGGGCGCGTTCGTGTCCGCGGTGGTCGCGTCGATCACGGGCCAGCCGCTGATCGGGCTCGTGGCCGCGATGGCGGCCGGCATGCTCGTCTCGTTCGTGCTCGCCGCCTTCGCCATCAAGTACCTGGTCGACCAGGTCATCGTCGGCGTCGTGCTCAACGTGCTGGTCACGGGCCTCACGAGCTTCCTGTTCTCGCAGGTGCTCTCGGCCGACCCCGGCACATTGAACTCGCCGCCGCGCTTCGACCGCATCGACATCCCGGTCCTCGGTCAGATCCCCGTCATCGGCCCGGTCCTGTTCCGGCAGACGATCATCGTCTACCTCATGTACGTGGCCGTGTTCCTCGTCTGGTTCTGCCTGTTCCACACGCGCTGGGGGCTCCGCCTCCGCGCGGTGGGCGAGCACCCGCAGGCGGCCGACACCGTGGGCATCAAGGTCGCCGCCACCCGGTTCTGGAACGTGTCCCTCGCTGGCGCGATCGCCGGGCTCGGCGGGGCGTTCTTCACGCTCGGCTCCGTCGGCGCGTTCAACAAGGAGATGACGGCGGGCGCCGGGTTCATCGCGCTGGCCGCGGTCATCTTCGGCCGGTGGGATCCGCTGCGCGCCACGCTCGCGGCCCTCCTGTTCGGCTTCGCGAGCAACCTGCAGAACGTCCTCGGCGTCATCGGGTCGCCCGTGCCGAGCGAGTTCATGCTGATGCTGCCGTACGTCGTGACCATCGCCGCGGTCGCCGGACTGGTGGGGCAGGTGCGCGGTCCCGCCGCGGCCGGCAAGCCCTACGTGAAGTCGTGAGCGGCGTCGAGCCCGTGGAGTCGGGCGGCATCGACTGGGGCTCCCTCCGCGCGGCAGCCCACGACGCCATGCAGCGCGCGTACGTGCCCTACTCCCGCTTCCCCGTGGGCGTCGCGGCCATCGCCACCGACGGCCGCGTCATCACCGGCTGCAACGTGGAGAACGCGTCCTACGGCCTGACCCTGTGCGCCGAGTGCGCCCTCGTCTCCGTCCTGCACCTCACGGGCGGCGGCCAGCTGGTGGCGTTCACGTGCGTGGACGGCGACGGCAACATCCTCATGCCGTGCGGGCGCTGCCGTCAGCTGCTGTTCGAGCACGCGGTGCCGGGCATGCTGCTGGAGACCGTCTCGGGCGTCCGCACCATCGACGAGGTCCTGCCCGACGCCTTCGGGCCGAGGACGCTGGACGCGTACGGGGACCGGGCATGAGCGCCGCGTTCGACGTCGTCGACCTGATCCGGGCCAAGCGCGACGGAGGCCGGCTCTCGACCGCCGAGATCGACTGGCTGGTCGCGGCGTACACCGACCGCTACGTGGCCGACGAGCAGATGGCCGCCCTCGCGATGGCGATCCTCCTGCGCGGCATGGACCGCGCCGAGATCCGCGACCTCACCCTCGCCATGATCGCGAGCGGCGAGACCCTCGACTTCTCCGGGCTCGGCAAGCCCACGGTGGACAAGCACTCCACGGGCGGCGTGGGCGACAAGATCACGCTGCCGCTCATGCCGCTGGTCGCCTCCTACGGGGTCGCCGTGCCGCAGCTCTCCGGCCGGGGGCTCGGCCACACCGGCGGCACGCTCGACAAGCTCGAGTCGATCCCCGGCTGGCGCGCCGACCTCAGCACCGAGGAGATGGTGCAGCAGATGCGGGACCACGGCGGCGTGATCTGCGCCGCGGGCACCGGTCTCGCACCCGCGGACAAGCGCCTCTACGCGCTCCGCGACACCACGGGCACGGTCGAGGCGATCCCGCTCATCGCGTCGAGCATCATGAGCAAGAAGATCGCCGAGGGCACGGGCGCGCTCGTGCTCGACGTGAAGTACGGGTCCGGCGCCTTCATGACCGACATCGACCGGTCCCGGGAGCTGGCGCGCACCATGGTGGAGCTCGGCACCGACGCGGGGGTGCGGACCACCGCGCTCCTCACCGACATGGACGTGCCGCTCGGCCTCGCCATCGGCAACGCCAACGAGGTGCGCGAGTCCGTCGAGGTGCTCGCGGGCGGGGGGCCGGCCGACGTCGTGGAGCTGACGCTCGCGCTCGCGCGGGAGATGCTCGCCGCCGTCGGCATGCCCGACGCCGACGTGGAGGACGCCCTCCGCGACGGCCGCGCCATGGACTCCTGGCGCGCCACCGTGCGCGCGCAGGGCGGGGACCCGGACGCCGCGATGCCCGTGGCGCGCGAGACCCACGTCGTGAGGGCCGAGCGCGACGGCGTGCTCGTGCAGCAGGACGCCCTGCCCTTCGGCATCGCCGCGTGGCGCCTGGGCGCGGGCCGCGCACGCCAGGGGGACGCCGTGCAGCACGCCGCGGGCGTCGACCTCCACGCGAAGCCCGGGGATCCGGTGCGTCGCGGCGAGCCGCTCTTCACGCTGTCGACCGACGAGCCGGAGCGCTTCGCCCGGGCGCTCGAGTCGCTCGAGGGCGCCTACCGCGTCGGCGATCCCGACGAGCACGTCGCGCGCGGCCCGCTCGTGCGCGAGCGCATCACCGCCGAGGACTGATCCGGGCCGTCCGGTCGCTCCACGCCGGCGGCCGGACAGCCGGACGGACCCGGGCGCCGCCGTCCTCGGGCGGGCGGGTCAGCCGATCCGCTCGAGGGCGTCGACGACCACGTCCCAGAATCCCGCGTGGTCGAGCTCCACGGCCACCTGCGTCGTGCAGTCGGCGGGAGCGGGCCGGCGGAGGTCGGTCACCGTCATGCCGGTGGTGTGCGTGCCGGTGAGCTCCACCGACACGGGCGCCCGACGGACGGACACCAGGCGCGGGTCGATGACGCGCGCGACCGCGCACGGGTCGTGCACGGGCGGGCTCGGGAAGTCCTGCCGGTCGTGGTACGCCCGCCCGTACGACTCCAGGGAGTCGACGACGAAGCGCGCCGCCGGGGTCCCGAGGGCGGCGATGCGGTCCATCACCTCCGGGGTGGCGGTGGCCTGGTAGGTGAGGTCGAGGCCGACCATGGTCACGGGCCAGGACTCGCCGAACACGATGTGCGCCGCCTCGGGGTCGACGGCGACGTTGAACTCGGCGACGGCGGTGCTGTTGCCCGCGTGGTAGCCGCCGCCCATGAGCACGACCTCCTTCACGCGCTCCACGATCCGCGGCTCGCGGCGGACGGCCAGGGCGATGTTGGTGAGGGCCCCGAGCGGCACGAGGGTGATCTCGCCCGGTGCGTGCGCCATGACGGTGTCGATGATGAGGTCCACCGCGTGCCGCGGGTCCAGCTCCACGGTCGGCTCCGGCAGCTCGGGCCCGTCGAGGCCGGACTCGCCGTGGATCTCGGGGGCGGTCATCACCGGGCGCACCAGGGGGCGCCCGCATCCGGCGGCGACGGGCACGTCGTGGATGCCCGCGACGGTCGCGACCGCGAGCGCGTTGCGCGTCACCTTGTCGAGGGTCTGGTTGCCCGCCACGGTGGTGATGCCGACGAGCTCGACCTCGGGGCTGCCGTGCGCGAGCATCAGGGCGAGGGCGTCGTCGTGCCCCGGGTCGCAGTCGATCAGGATCTTGGTGCGCACGGGTCCTCCGGGTTCGATGGGGACCCGCCATCTGCGTCGCGCACCGATGATCAGTGCGCTCACGAACTCGGCGCGGGCCCCGTCGAGGCTAGTAGATTCGACCCATGACGATCGCTCCCGAGGACTCCACGCTGCCCGGCGGAGGGTCGTACCGCGACCTCCCCAAGGTCTCCCTGCACGACCACCTCGACGGCGGGCTCCGCCCCGCGACCATCCTCGAGCTCGGGGCCGCCGCCGGCATCGAGCTGCCCGCGCAGGACGCGGACGCGCTCGGCGAGTGGTTCCGCACCAGCGCCGACTCGGGATCGCTCGTGGACTACCTGAAGACCTTCGACGTCACCATCGCCGTGATGCAGACCGAGGAGCACCTCGCCCGCGTCGCCCGCGAGTTCGTCGAGGACCTCGCGGAGGACGGCGTGGTCTACGGCGAGGTCCGCTGGGCCCCCGAGCAGCACCTCACCGCCGGCCTGTCGCTCGACGCGGTCGTCGAGGCCGTGCAGGCGGGCATCGAGGAGGGCGTCCGCGGCGTCGAGGAGGCGGGCGGCTCCATCCGCGTCGGCCAGCTCGTCAGCGCCATGCGCCACCTCGACCGCGGCACCGAGATCGCCGAGCTCGCCATCCGCCACCGCGACCGCGGCGTCGTCGGCTTCGACATCGCCGGCCCCGAGGCGGGCTTCCCGCCGTCGCGCATGCAGGGCGCGTTCGACCTGCTCGCGCGCGAGTGGATGCCCCGCACCATCCACGCGGGCGAGGCCGACGGCCTCGAGTCCATCCGGGGCGCACTCCTCGACGGCCGGGCGCTCCGGCTCGGCCACGGGGTCCGCATCGCCGAGGACATCGAGATCGACAGCGAGGAGGGCGAGGACGTGTTCGTCACCCTCGGCACGCTCGCCCAGTGGGTCAAGGACCGCGGCATCCCGCTGGAGCTCAGCCCGTCGTCGAACCTGCAGACCGGCGCCATCGAGGCGTGGGGCGACGCGATGCGCGACCACCCGTTCGACCTGCTCTACCAGCTGGGCTTCGCCGTCACGGTGAACACCGACAACCGCCTGATGAGCGGCACGTCCCTCAGCCGCGAGCTCGCCCTGCTCACCGACGCCTTCGCGTACGACCTCGACGACCACGAGGCCTTCCAGCTGAACGCGGCCGCGGCGGCGTTCCTCCCGCTCGAGGAGCGCGAGGCGCTCGCCGACATCGTCTCCGACGGGTTCGCCCGCCTGTAGCCGCGCGGCCGCACGGCCCGCATCCCGTCCACCCGTCAGGCAGAGAGGCCGCTCCCCGTGCTCCCACCGCTCCCGGACGACGCCGTCACCATCGGCGCCGCGGCCGACGACTGGCGCGCCGCCGTGCGCCTCGCCGGCGACGCGCTGGTGCGATCCGGCGCGGCCACGGCCGACTACGCCGACGCCATGATCCGGGTGATCGAGGAGTTCGGCGCCTACGTGGTCATCGCGCCCGGCCTCGCGCTCGCCCACGCGCGTCCCGGGCCGGAGACGCTGGAGGACGGCCTGGCGGTCGTCGTCCTGCGGGACCCCGTGCCCTTCGGCCACGCGCACAACGACCCGGTCGACGTCGTCGTCGGGCTCTCGGTCACCACGGTCGACCGGCACGTGTCGTCCGTCGCGGACCTCGCCAACATCTTCAACGACGCCACCGCCATCCCGCGGCTGCGCGCCGCCACCACCACCGACGAGGTCCGGCGCATCATGGCCGGCGAGGAGAGCGCATGAAGGTCGTCACGATCTGCGGCGTGGGGATCGGCACGTCCGGGATCCTCAAGGTCAACGCCGAGCGGGCGCTGGCCCGCCTGGGCATCGAGGCCGACGTCACGGCGGCCGACCTGGCGAGCGTGGGGACCGTCGCGGAGGACGCGCAGGTCATCCTCACGTCGCCCGAGCTGGTCGACCGCATCGGCGCCACCTACGCGGACGTCGTCGTGATCGACAACTACTTCGACCTCGAGGAGATCTCGGCCAAGCTCGACGCCGCGCTGGGCTGATCCGTCCCGGTCGGCCGTGCCGTCCCGGTCGGCCGTGCCGTCCCGGTCGGCCGTGCCGTCGGGGCGAGTTCTGGCGTCCCGGCCCGGTCATGGTCCGGGACCACGGCCTCGTCCCCGGGCCCTCCCCGTACGACCGCCACGGCCGCGGCGACGAGGGCCGCCGCCACGATGACGGCGGCCGCCGTCAGGGTCGCGGCGGACGGCGCCGTGACGGGCTCGGCCCGCAGCGCCTGCACGGCCACCAGCGCGACGACCGCGAGGTACGCGGCGGCGGCGATCGCCGTCAGCCGCACGCGCACGCGGTCCGGCGCGAGCGCGGGGATCCGGCGCCCGGCCGCGCCGAGGACGAGCGCCGCGACGGGCAGGAGCTGCAGCGCGTGCATGCCGACGAAGTGGGGGATCCGCAGGTCGCCCCCGGTCGTGCTCCAGCCGAGGACCGCGAGGCCCGCGCCGCCGTCCGGCCCGCCGACCGTGTGCGCGCCCGACACCCCGTGGAAGTCGGCGAGCTGCGCCGCGGTCGGCGACGTCATCAGGTAGGCGAGGCCCATGCCCACGAGTGCGATCGCGGCGCCGGCGCGGATGCCCAGGGTGACGGCGGGATCCGGGAGCCGCAGCCGGAGCACGGCGAGGGTCGTGAGGAACGTGCAGAGGTACAGCACCGTGATCGAGACGGCCATCACGGCCCACAGCGCCGTGGCGAGGGGCGTGGCGACGAGGAAGTGGCTCGTGGTGCCGGCCGCGGCGGCGCCGACGATCACGGCCTGCTCGACGAGGAGCGCGACCGCGACGACCGTGCCGAGGCGGTGCGCGGCGACGCGGTGCCGGGGGAGCCGCGCGATGAGCCAGGCCCACGAGACGGCGTAGACGAGGATCGACAGGGAGAACTTCGCCGGCTTGTCCCACACGGGCGCTCCCGTGACGATGCGGTCGTCGACCATCCGCCCGACGACGCTGACGGCGGCGAGCACGAGCATGACGACGGCCACGGTCATCAGCGGCCGGTGCCAGGCGTACGCCCGGTGGATCATGCCGCGCCGCCCGTCGCGCCGGCACGGCCGGGCATGGAGACGGTGGCCTGGGCGACGCGTCGGAGCCCCGCGGCGAGCTGGTCGCCGAGCACCGTGCCGACGACCATCAGCTCGGCCATGGCGGTGCGGTCGGCCCGGTGCCGCACGGCGTCGAGGTCGGCCGCGGCCTGGATCCCTGCGGCCTCGGCGTACCGCGCGAGGTAGCCGTCGTCCATGCGGTGCCCCGAGCGCTCGAAGGCGTCGACGGCGCGCGCGGCCTGCGCGCGTCCCGCGTGGCCCTCGAGCACGCACCAGCCGGCGTGCTCGGTGGCGGCGTCGACGCGCGCGAGCGCCTCGGCCGGGGGAGCCTCGATCGGCGGTGGTCCGGGCGTGAGGGCGTCCTGCGCGACCGCGAAGACGTCCTGCACCTGCCGGGCGTCGTCGTCGAGCACAGCGAGCACCTCGCGGGCCCGCGCGACGGGCAGCCGGCCGACGTCGATGAGGGCGCGGATCAGCCGCACGCGGCGGGCGTGCTCGTCGTCGTAGTCGGTGCGGTTGTCGCTGATGCGGGTGCCCGCGGGCAGGAGGCCCTCGCGCACGTAGTACTTGACCGTGGCGGGGGCCACTCCCGTGGCGGCCGCGAGCTCGGTGATGCGCATGCCGCGAGGCTAGCGCACTGATAGCGCTACTACCAGTGCGGGCGAGGCGAGACTCGCGGGCCCGGCGCGGCCCGCGGATCCGTCTCCGTCAGAGCTCGAGCAGCGCGGGAACGGCCTGCGCGAGGTCGGCGACGATCGCGCGGGCCGCGTCGCGGCGCTCCGCGACGGTGCCGTCGGTGCTCTGCGCGTCGAGGTAGACCTTGATCTTCGGCTCCGTGCCGCTCGGGCGCACGATGAGGCGCGCCCCGTCGCCCAGGTGGAATCGGAGCACGTCGCTCGGCGGCAGGTCGGCCGAGCCCTCCGCGAGGTCGTCCATGCGCTCGACCCTCCGCGACCCGATCGACGCGGGCGGCGACTGCCGCAGCTTCGCCATGATGCGCGGGATTACCGCGAGGTCGGTGACGCGCACCGAGATCTGGTCGCTCGCGAAGGAGCCGAAGCGCTCGGCGAACGCGCGGTCGTAGTCGTCGATGGTCTGGCCGCGGGACTTCAGCAGCAGGACGCCGTGCAGCACCGCGACGGCGGCCGAGATGCCGTCCTTGTCGCTCGTGATCCACGGCGCCACGAGGTACCCCAGGGCCTCCTCGTAGCCGTAGACGAGGTCCGGCACGCGGCTGATCCACTTGAAGCCCGTGAGCGTCTCGCGGTACCCGAAGCCGAGCTCGCGCGCCACGACCTCGAGGGCGGGCGAGGAGACCAGGGACGACGCGAACGTGCCGGTGCCGCCGTCGGCCGCGTAGCGCTCCGCGATGCCGAGGCCGAGGAGCATGCCCACCTCGTTGCCGGAGAGCCGCCGCCAGGCGCCGTGCTCGTCGGCGATCGCGACGGCCAGCCGATCCGCGTCGGGGTCGTTGGCGATGATGAGCTCCGCGTCCGACTCCACGGCCGCCTGGAACGCCAGGTCGAGCGCGCCCGGCTCCTCCGGGTTCGGGAAGTCGACGGTGGGGAAGTCGGGGTCGGGATCCGCCTGCGCGGCGACGAGCACCGGCCGCTCGACGCCCACCGCGTCGAACACGCGCGCCGCCGTCTCCCACCCGACGCCGTGCAGCGGCGTGTAGACCCAGGTGAGCGGCGCGAGCGGGGCGGCGAACAGGGCCGCGGTCTCCTCCACGTAGGAGTCGACGAGCGACTCCGGCGCCAGGGAGAAGTCGTCGGCGACGGGCAGCTGCTGCACCGTGCGCTCACCGGCGGCCTTGTGGATGAAGGCGGTGATGTCGCGGTCCGCGGGGCTGACGATCTGGGCGCCGTGGTCCTCGTCCCCGAGGTAGACCTTGTAGCCGTTGTCCCGGGCCGGGTTGTGCGAGGCCGTGACCATGACCCCGGCGCTCACCGCGAGGTGCTTGACGGCGTACGCGAGCACGGGCGTCGGCAGCGCGCGGGGGAGCAGCACCGTGCGCACGCCCGCGCCGGCCATGATCCGCGCGGTGTCCTCGGCGAAGACGCGCGAGTTGTGCCGGCCGTCGTAGCCGATGACGATGCTCGGGCGGGGGCTGCGGCTGCGCAGGTAGTCGGCGAACCCGGCCGCCGCCTGCGAGACGAGCACGCGGTTCATGCGGTTGGGTCCCGCCCCCAGCTCGCCGCGGAGGCCCGCGGTGCCGAACTGGAGGCGCGTCTGGAACCGGTCGCGGAGGCCGGCCGCCGCCTGCTCCCGGTCGGCCGCGGAGATGGCGGGCACCGACCCGTCGAGGGCGGCGAGCAGCTCGTCGACCTCGGCGCGGGTGACCGGATCCGGGTCCTGGGCCTGCCAGGCGCGCGCCGCGGCGACCAGCGCCGACGTCTCCTCGCGGCTCACAGGGCGCCCACGATGCGGGCGAGGATCCCGCCGATGCGGCCCTCGGCGGCGCGGCCCGCCTCGATGACCTCCTCGTGGCTGAGCGGGGTCTCCTGGATCCCCGCGGCGAGGTTCGTGATGAGCGACATGCCGAGCACCTCCATGCCCGCCTCGCGGGCGGCGATGGCCTCGAGCGCGGTCGACATGCCCACGATGTGCCCGCCGATGGCCTCGGCCATGCGCACCTCCGCAGGCGTCTCGTAGTGCGGGCCGCGGAACTGGCAGTAGACGCCCTCGTCGAGGTCGGGCTCGACCTCGTGCGCGATGGCGCGGAGCCGCGCGGAGTAGAGGTCGGTGAGGTCGACGAACGTGGCGCCCTCGAGCGGCGAGTCCGCGGTGAGGTTGATGTGGTCGCTGATGAGCACGGGCGTGCCCGGCGTCCAGTGGCGCCGGATGCCGCCCGCGCCGTTCGTGAGGATCATCGTGGTGGCGCCGGTCGCCGCCGCGGTGCGGACGCTGTGCACGACCCGGCGGACGCCGTGGCCCTCGTAGTAGTGCGTGCGCGCGCCGATGACGAGGGCGCGCCGGCCGGACGGCAGGAGGATGCTGCGCAGCGACCCGACGTGCCCCTCGAGGGCGGGCTTCGAGAAGCCGACGACCTCCGTGGCCGGGATGGTGGCGGTGGTCTCGCCGAGGAGGTCCGCCGCGCGCCCCCATCCGCTGCCGAGCGTGAGGGCGATGTCGTGGCGCTCGACGCCCGTGAGCTCGGCGATCTGCCGGGCCGCCTCGCGCGCGATCTCCTGGGGGTCGGCGTCGGGCGCCTCGAGGGGGTTGCTGTAGGTCATCCCCCGATCCTAAATGCGCGCCTCGGCGCGGTCCGGGCCGCCGCGGCCCCGGTTCGCGCGGGGGGCGCGGCCTGCGGGATGATGTGCGCATGGGATACGAGTTCGAGGCCACGCAGAGGATCGTCGTGCTCGGAGGCGGTCCCGGGGGATACGAGGCCGCGATCGCCGGCGCGCAGCTCGGCGCCGAGGTGACGCTCGTGGAGCGCGTCGGCGTGGGCGGCTCCGCCGTCATGACCGACGTGGTCCCCTCGAAGACCCTCATCGCCACCGCCGAGGCCACGAACGCGCTCGGCGAGGCAGCCGACCTCGGCGTCCAGTTCTTCTCCCGCGGCGAGCAGAGCCGCCGCCCCGTCCGGCCCGAGGTGGCCGTCAACCTGCAGGCGGTCAACGACCGGCTCCTGCGCCTCGCGCGCCAGCAGTCCGAGGACATGAAGTCGAGCCTCATCCGCGCGGGCGTGCGCATCGTCCAGGGCGAGGGGCGTCTCGACGGCCCGAACCGCGTCGTCGTCTCCACGGGACGCGGCGGCGGCGGCACCGACTTCGACGAGATCGACGCGGACACCACGGTCATCTCCACGGGTGCCAGCCCCCGCATCCTCGACACCGCGCGACCCGACGGCGAGCGCATCCTCACCTGGACGCAGCTCTACACGATGGACTCGGTGCCCGAGCACCTCATCGTCGTCGGATCCGGCGTCACCGGGGCCGAGTTCGCCTCCGCCTACACGGCGCTCGGCGCGAAGGTCACGCTCATCTCCTCCCGCGACCAGGTCCTGCCGGGCGAGGACGCCGACGCGGCCCGCGTCATCGAGGACGTCTTCACGCGCAACGGCATGACCGTGCTCTCGAAGTCCCGTGCCGAGTCGGTCGTGCGCGACGGCGACCGCGTGGTCGCGACGCTGACCGACGGCCGCGTCGTCGAGGGCAGCCACTGCCTCATGGCGGTCGGATCCGTGCCGAACACCGCCGGGATCGGCCTCGAGGAGGCGGGCGTCCAGCTGAGCGACTCCGGCCACATCCGCGTGAACCGCGTGGCGCGCACCTCCGTGCCGAGCGTCTACGCGGCCGGCGACTGCACCACGTTCCTGCCGCTCGCGTCGGTCGCGTCCATGCAGGGCCGCACGGCGGTTTACCACGCGATGGGCGACGCCGTGAGCCCCACCGAGCTCCGCAACGTGACCTCCAACATCTTCACGCAGCCGGAGATCGCCACGGTCGGCTGGTCGCAGAAGCAGATCGAGGAGGGGCTCGCGCAGGGCGACATCTACAAGCTGCCGCTCGCCTCGAACCCCCGCGCGAAGATGCAGAACGTCAAGGACGGCTTCGTGAAGCTGTTCGCGCGCACCGGCTCGGGCACGGTCATCGGCGGCGTGATCGTGGCGCCCAAGGCGAGCGAGCTGATCTTCCCGCTCGCGCTCGCGGTCGAGCACCGTCTCACGGTCGACGACGTCGCCCGGGCGTTCACGGTCTACCCGTCGCTCTCCGGGAGCATCTCCGACGCCGCTCGCGCCATGCACATCGTGCTCTGACGCTCCCGCGGCCCGCGCGGCCCGCAGGCGACGACGGCCGGTCCCCGCGGGGGCCGGCCGTCGTCGCGTGGTGCGGGATCAGACGATGTCGAGCAGGCGGTGCCCGGACGGCACGGTCTGGCCCACCTCGGCGGCGAGGCCCGTGACGGCGCCGTCGCGGTGCGCCGTGAGGGGCTGCTCCATCTTCATGGCCTCGAGCACGACGAGCAGGTCGCCCTTGACGACCTGCTGGCCCTCCTGGACGGCGAGCTTCACGACGGTCGCCTGCATGGGCGACGTCACGGATCCGCCGCCGGAGGTGTCGACCGCGCCGCCCTGTTTGCGCCGGGCGGGCGCCGCGGCACCCCGGCGCGAGGTCGCGGCACCGGCCGCGGGGGCCAGGTCCTCGGGGAGGCTCACCTCGATGCGCTTGCCGCCCACCTCGACGACGACCGTGCGGCGCGCGGGCGCCTCCCCGGCATCCGCGAGGGCACCGGACCAGGGCTCGATGTCGTTGTCGAACTCGGTCTCGATCCAGCGCGTGAAGACCGCGAAGGGCGCGCCGTCCGCCGGGGCGAAGGCCGGGTCGCGCACGATGGCGCGGTGGAACGGCAGCACGGTCGGCAGGCCCTGCACCTCGAACTCGTCGAGGGCGCGGCGCGAGCGCTCGAGGGCGTCCTCCCGACTGGATCCGGTGACGATGAGCTTCGCGAGCAGCGAGTCGAACGCGCCGGAGACCTCGTCGCCCGCGCGGACGCCCGAGTCGACGCGCACGCCGGGACCGCCGGGCGCCTGGAACACGTGCACCGGACCGGGGGCGGGGAAGAAGCCGCGGCCCGGGTCCTCGCCGTTGACGCGGAACTCGAAGGAGTGGCCGCGCGGCGCCGGGTCGTCGTAGTCGATGAGGCCGCCCGCGGCGATGCGGAACTGCTCGCGCACGAGGTCGATGCCCGTGACCTCCTCGGAGACGGGGTGCTCGACCTGCAGGCGCGTGTTGACCTCGAGGAAGGAGATGGTGCCGTCCTGCGCGACGAGGAACTCGCACGTGCCGGCGCCGACGTAGCCGACCTCGCGGAGGATCGCCTTCGAGGCGGCGTAGAGCTGCGCGTTCTGCTCGTCCGTGAGGAACGGGGCCGGCGCCTCCTCCACGAGCTTCTGGTGGCGGCGCTGCAGCGAGCAGTCGCGGGTGGAGATGACGACGACGGTCCCCGCGGAGTCCGCGAGGCACTGCGTCTCCACGTGGCGCGGGCGGTCGAGGTACTTCTCGACGAAGCACTCGCCGCGGCCGAAGGCGGCGACGGCCTCGCGGGTGGCGGACTCGAACAGCTCCGGCACCTCCTCGCGGGTGCGGGCGACCTTGAGGCCGCGGCCGCCGCCGCCGAACGCGGCCTTGATGGCGACGGGGAGGCCGTGCACGTCGACGAAGTCGAGCACCTCGGCGGCCCCGGACACCGGGTTCAGCGTCCCGGGCGCCAGCGGGGCGCCCACCCGCTCGGCGACGTGGCGCGCCGTGACCTTGTCGCCGAGCTGCTCGATGGCGCTCGGCGACGGCCCGATCCAGATGAGGCCGGCGTCGATGACCTGCTGGGCGAAGTCGGCGTTCTCGGCGAGGAAGCCGTAGCCGGGGTGCACGGCGTCGGCGCCGGAGCGGCGGGCGATGGAGAGGATCTTGGCGATGACGAGGTAGGTGTCGGCGCTCGTCTGCCCGTCGAGGGCGTAGGCCTCGTCGGCGAGCGTCACGTGCAGCGCGTCGCGGTCCTGGTCGGCGTAGACGGCGACCGACCCGATCCCCGCATCCCTCGCCGCCCGGATGATGCGGACGGCGATCTCGCCCCGGTTGGCGATGAGGACCTTGTTCACACGCGTCATGGGACCCCAGCCTAGGGTCTGGGATGCGCCCGGCTTCGGAGGGTCGCCACAAACATGCGGCCCTGGCGGGTACGCGCGCCCACAACAGGTCGTCGGGATCCCGCCCCTGGCATGATCGACCCATGACGGCACCCGCTCCGGACGACGACGACGCGCGAGGCGCCGCGGCCGACCTCGCCGAGCTCCTGCGGGCCACCGTCGCGGAGCTCCAGGCCCGCGGCGCGCCGGACGAGGCGCTCGCCGAGGTGCGCGTCCCGCGGTCCATCGGCCCCCTCAAGCGCCAGCCGCGGATGGTGCCCGTCGGCCGCGCGTGGCGGCTCGGCGTGCTGCTGCTGTCGGCCGACGGGTCCCTCCGCCGCACCGGGAGCATCACGCGCGCCGTCGAGCCGACCAGGTCGCAGGGTCTCGACTCCGGCGTCGAGGCGCGCAAGGAGGCCCGGCGTCGGGCGGTCCGCTCCTTCGAGGAGGGCGACGCCGTCGACTACGACTGGGAGCCCGTCGACCTCGACGCGGCAGCGCTCGCCCGCGGTTCCGGGCCCCTGTCGCTGCGGGGGCGCGAGCTGCGCGTCCAGTGGGGGCCGAACGCCCACGAGACCCGGCCGCTCGCGGCGTACCTGACCGACCGCATCGAGGTCCTGGGCATGGGCTGAGGCCCCTCGGCGTCAGACCAGGCGCGCCTCGACGGCGCCCGCGCGGTTCCAGAGGTCGGTCCACCCCAGGCCGAGCTCGCGCACGAGGCCGCGGAGGGTCGGCAGCGACAGACCGACGACCGTGCTCGGGTCGCCCTCGATGCGCTCGATGAACGCCGCCCCGAGGCTGTCGATGGTGAAGCTGCCCGCGACCAGGAGCGGCTCGCCGGTGGCGACGTAGGCGTCGATCTCCCCGTCGGAGACGTCGTCGCGGAACCGCACCTCGGCGACGGCGGCGCGTCCGACGCCGCGCACGATGCGCCCGTCGGCGACCTGGATCAGCCAGTGGCCGGAGTGGAGGCGGCCCTGCCGGCCGCGCTGGGCGCGCCAGCGCTCCGTGGCGCGCTCGGCCGTGTGCGGCTTGCCGTGCACCACGCCGTCGATCTCGAAGGCCGAGTCGCCGCCGAGCACGAGGCCCGTGAGGGGAGCGCCCGCGACGAGCTGCCCGACCACGGCCTCGGCCTTGGCCCGGGCGAGCAGCTGGACCATGTCCACCGGGCCGAGCGGCCCCTGGCGCGCCTCCGCGGCGGCGACGGCGGCGGGCTCGTCGACCTCGGAGGGCAGCACGACGGGCTCGATCCCCGCGGAGCGCAGGAGGGCCAGGCGGGCGGGGGACGTCGAGGCGAGGTGCAGGCGCGTGGGCATGCGGACATGGTGGCACGCGCCCCGGACGACGCCGGGCGCGGCCCGTGTGCGGACGCCGCGCCCGCGTGTGCCAGGGTTGCGGGATGGGTGAGCAGGTGGGCCGCGAGGTCGAGGTGGACGTGACCAACATGGCGCACGGGGGAGTCTCCGTCGCCCGGCACGACGGCCGGGTGATCTTCGTCTCGGACGCGATCCCGGGCGAGCGGGTCCGGGCGCGCATCACGGAGGACGCGAAGAAGTCCTTCTGGCGCGCCGACACCGTCGAGGTCCTCGACGCGTCCCCGCACCGCCGCCCGCACGTCTGGGCGGAGGCCTCCGTCGACCGCGCGCCCGAGGACCGGGTGGGCGGCGCCGAGCTCGGCCACATCGCGCTGGCCCACCAGCGCGAGCTGAAGCGGCAGGTCGTCGTGGACTCCCTGTCCCGCATGGCGGGGGTCGACCGCGACGTCGAGGTGCAGGCGCTGCCGGGCGACGACGAGTCCGACGGCCTCGGCTGGCGCACCCGCGTGAGCCTCCACGTCGACGACGACGGCACGGTCGGCCCCTACGCCTCGCGCTCGCACCGCGTCATCCCCGTCACGTCGCTGCCGCTCGCCACCGAGGGCGTCAACGGCGCCGCGCCGTTCGGCCAGCGCTTCCCGGGCGTCGAGGGCATCGACCTCGTCGCGCCCGCGGACGGCCACGTGCGCATGCTCCTCATCGACGGCAAGCCCCAGCGCCGGGACACGATCACGGAGCGCGTCCGCGACCGCGAGTTCCGGCTGGAGGCGGGCGGCTTCTGGCAGGTGCACCGCCGCGCCGCCGAGACGCTGTACGACGCCGTCCAGTCCTCCATCGACGAGGCCCTGTTCGACCCGCGGGCCGCCAACCTCGACCTGTACGGCGGGGTCGGGCTGCTCGCCGCCGCCGTGGGCGACCGCTTCGGCGACACCGTCCGCATCACGAGCGTCGAGAGCGACGAGGTCGCCACCGAGTTCGCGGGGGACAACCTCGCGGAGTGGGTGGGCGCCGCGTCCCTCACGGCGCGCGTGGACCGCTACCTCCAGGGGCTGGCGCGCACGGCGAGTCCCGCCGAGCGCCGCCGCCTCCAGGGCGCGACGGTCGTGCTCGACCCGCCGCGCGCGGGCGCCAAGAAGGTCGTCGTCGACGCGCTCGCGGAGCTGCACCCGGCCCAGGTCGTCTACGTGGCCTGCGATCCCGTGGCGCTCGCCCGCGACGTGTCGCTCTTCGCGGAGCGCGGCTACGAGCTCCGGTCGGTGCGCTCGTTCGACCTCTTCCCGCACACCCACCACGTCGAGAGCGTCGCCGTCCTGGTGCCCGCCGCCTCCTGACCGGGCCCTCCGCGGCCTCGGGAGCCGGCCGGTCGGGCGATACAGTGTCCTCGGGGACCGTCGGCGAACGACGGCAGAGGCGATGACGGGGGAGCCGGATGACCGAGACCACGCAGGGACCCGCTCCGGCGGCCGAGGGCCGTCCACCCGTCCGGGTCGCCGTGGTCGACGACCACGAGTCGGTGCGCCTCGGCCTCAAGGCCGCGTGCCTCGACGCCGGGTACGACTTCATCCTCGCCGCGGCGGACGCGCGCGAGCTCGTCGAGGGGCTCGTCGGGCGCGAGTGCGACGTGGTCGTCCTCGACCTGTCGCTCGGCGACGGCTCGACGGTCACCGACAACGTGAAGGCCGCCCAGGGCACGGGCGCGGCCGTCCTCGTCCACAGCATCGCCGACCGGGTCGCGAGCGTCCGCGAGGCGCTGGCCGCCGGCGCCGCGGGCGTGATCCCCAAGTCGTCCGCCACGCAGACCGTGATGGCGGCCATCGCCACGGTCGCGCGCGGCGACGTGCTCAACAACCTCGAGTGGGCCACCGCCATCGACGCCGACCGCGACTTCGCGAAGGCCCAGCTCGGGCGCCGCGAGCGCGACGTCCTGCACCTCTACGCGTCCGGCCTGCCGCTGAAGCTCGTGGCCCAGCAGCTCGGCATCGCGAACAGCACGGCGCGCGAGTACCTCGACCGGATCCGCGTGAAGTACGTCGAGGTCGGCAGGCCCGCGCCCACCAAGGTCGACCTCCTCCGCCGCGCCGTCGAGGACGGCATCCTCCCGGGACTGGACCAGGACGGCGGCGATGCCCGCTAGGCCACCGGCCAGCGCGCCGCGTCCCGCGGCACCCGTCACGCGCGCCCTCGCCGGCGCGCCGCCGCGCACCCCCGGCAACCCCATCAGCCTCGCCCGCATCGAGACGATCCTCGGCCGCGGTGCGGGCGCGTTCGGCCTGCTCTTCGCCCTCCAGTCGGTGCAGGTCATCAGCCAGCAGCTGGACGTCATGCGCCCGGCCTGGAGCATCGCGTTCCTGACGGCCTTCTTCGGGGGCCTCGTCTGGACGTGCGTCGCCGGCGCCATCCGCCGCGGCGTCGTGCCGGCGCATGCGACCGTCGCCCTCGTCTTCGTCGTCGCGCTCGCCACGTGGCCGTTCGCGATCGAGCCGGCGACCTACGCGACCACGCCGCAGCCGTTCCTGTACCAGGAGCTCACGGTCGCGACGACGTGCGCCGCCATGGCGTTCCGGCTCTGGATCGCCGTCCTCTACACGGTCGCCGTCCCCCTGTCCCTCGGCTTCCTCGAGGTCCTCGTGCGCCAGGGCGTCATCACGCCCCTCGACTCGTTCCTGCAGGTCCTGTACTCGATCATCCTCGGCGGGTCCGTCCTGATGCTCGTCACGGTGCTCCGCCAGGCCGCGCTCGGCGTGGACTGGGCGCAGGGGACGGCGCTGACGCGGTACTCGCACGCGGTGCGGCAGCACGCCACGGAGGTCGAGCGCGTGCAGGTCGACGCGATCGTGCACGACAGCGTCCTCACGACCCTGCTCTCGGCGGCGCGCACCGTGGACCCGGCCGCGCGCGCCCTCGCCGCGACCATGGCCGCGAACGCCATGGGGCACCTCGCCGCGGCGGAGCAGGGGACGGACGACGACGCCTCCGTGCCGCTCCGCGCCGTGACCAAGCGCATCGTGGACGCGGCCTCCGCGCTCTCCGCCCCGTTCGTGCTCGAGACGCGCGACCTCGGCACGCGCACCGTGCCGGTCGCCACGGCGGAGGCCGTCTACTCCGCGGCCGTGCAGGCGATGATGAACAGCCTCCAGCACGCCGGGACCTCGGCGGAGACCATCACCCGCCGGCTCGTGATCTCGGGCCACGGCGACGAGGGGGTGGCCATCGACGTCGTCGACGACGGCGCGGGCTTCGACCAGCGCCGCATCCCCACGGAGCGCCTGGGGCTGCGCGTGTCCATCAAGGAGCGCGTCGCGCAGGCCGGCGGCCTCGTGACCATCGAGTCGGCGCCGGGCGAGGGCACCGCCGTGCGGATCCGCTGGCCGGCGCCGGGAGGCGCCGCGGCGTCCGCGCCCGCCGTCCCGCCGATCCCCGGCGACGTCGTCCCGGACGCGGCTGCCGCGCGTCCGCAGGCACGCCCCGAGCGGGCGGGGGACCGCGCATGATCGTCGTCCCGCGCTCCATCATCCTCGGCCTCGCGGCCCTGTTCTCCGCGTACCACGTGGTCCTGGCGCTGGTCGCGATCGCGGCCCCCGCGGATCCCGCCGTCACCCTCGTCGCGGTCGCCCTCTACCTCGTCGCGACGACGATGAGCCTCTGGCCGACCAGCCCCACGGTCATGCCCGTGTGGCTCGCGGCGTTCAACCTCGCCGTGGCGACGGTCGTCCCGGTGCTCGTGACGAGCCAGCTCACCGCGGGCTCGGTCCCGTCGTTCTCGACCTGGCACGTCGCGGCGGTCGGGACGCTCATGACCATCACGTCCGCCCGGCGGCGGCAGGGGTTCGCCTGGGCCGGCATCGTCATCCTCGCGGTGCAGATGGTCCTCTGGACGGGCCCCGCGGGCCTCGTCGACTTCGGCGTCACGGGCAGCGCGCTCTGGGTCGCCATCTCCCACGTCCTCGCCCACGCGCTGGCCAAGGCCGCGCGGGACGCCCGCCAGTTCCACCGCGCCGAGCGCGAGGCGGCCGACTGGCAGGCCGCGCAGGAGGCGCACCTCTACGAGCGCCAGTTCCGGCTGCGCCAGACGAGCCGCATGGCGGTCCCGATGCTCCGGCGCATCGTGGAGACGGGCGGCGACCTGTCGCCGGAGGAGCGGCAGGAGTGCCTCTACCTGGAGGGCGCCATCCGCGACGAGATCCGCGGCCGGACGCTGCTCAACGACGCCGTCCGCGAGCAGGTGATGCTCGCGCGCCGGCGGGGCACGGTCGTCACGCTCCTCGACGAGGGCGGCATCGACGACCTCGATGACGCGACGCGCGACGTCGTGCTCGACCGGCTGGCGGAGGCCGTGCGGGACACCCGCGCGGACAAGATCATCGCCCGCACGGTGCCCGAGGGCTCCGACACGGCGATCACCGTGGTGGGACTCAGCGTGGCCGGCGACGGCAGCGCGAGCCTCCTGGGGAGCGACGACCTGGACGACGAGGTCGACCTCTGGCTCGAGATCCCGCGCCCGCGCGGCTGAGAGCGCCCGTCGAGGCGGCTGGCGCTGCCGATGAGCGTGCTGCCGGGCAGGCGCTGCCGGCGGGTGGTGCTGAGAGGCGCGGGGCCGGTGCCTGCACCGTCCGCCTCCGCGCCTCTCCGGTCATCCCGATGACCCGAGCACCAGGATGATCCGCCCCCTTGGCGTCGTCTGCTCACCACAGTTGGACGACGCCTGTTGACCGACCCGCGATGCGGGTCCCCCAGCAGGACGAGTCTCACGGAACGGGAGGGGCGGGCCAAGTCGGCAAATGGGGGGACACGGCCCGCCGGGCCGGACGGCTCCGATCAGGCCGAGAAGCCGCGCCAGCGCCCGGCGCCGGGGACGAGCGTCCCCCGGACGCCGCGCTGGGACCGCTGCCACGCGTCGGGCGCGCGTCGCACGGGCTGCTCGGCCGCCGGCTGTGCGGCCAGCGCCACGAGGACGGCGGTCGCCGCGGCGAGCTCCTCCTCGGTGGGGGAGCCGCCGACCACGCGGACGCCGCCGATCGCGGCGTCCGGCGCGTCGGGGCCGGGGGCGGAGGGCGCGTCGCTCACAGCGGGATGTTCCCGTGCTTCTTCGGCGGCAGGCTGGCCCGCTTGGTGCGCAGCGCCCGCAGGGCCTTGATGACCGAGGCGCGCGTGGCGGCGGGCTGGATCACGTTGTCGAGCTCCCCGCGCTCCGCGGCGAGGAAGGGGCTCGCCACGTTGTACGTGTACTCGTTGGCGAGTCGCGTGCGGACGGCGGCGACGTCCTCGCCGGCGGCCTCCGCGCGCTTGATCTCGCCCCGGTACAGGATGTTGACCGCGCCCTGGCCGCCCATCACCGCGATCTCGGCCGTCGGCCATGCGAGGTTGATGTCGGCGCCGAGCTGCTTGGAGCCCATGACGATGTACGCGCCGCCGTACGCCTTCCGCGTGATGACGGTGACGAGCGGCACGGTGGCCTCCGCGTAGGCGTACAGGAGCTTGGCGCCGCGGCGGATGACGCCCGTCCACTCCTGGTCGGTGCCGGGCAGGTAGCCGGGCACGTCGACCAGGGTGAGGATCGGGATGGAGAAGGCGTCGCAGAACCGCACGAAGCGGCTGGCCTTCTCGCCCGCCTCGATGTTGAGGGTGCCCGCCATCGCGTTCGGCTGGTTCGCGACGATGCCGACCGAGCGGCCCTCGACGCGCGCGAAGCCGACGATGATGTTCGGCGCGAACAGCGGCTGGGTCTCGAGGAACTCGCCGTCGTCGACGACCAGCTCGATGATGGCCTTCATGTCGTACGGCTGGTTCGGGCTGTCCGGGATGATCGTGTCGAGCCGCAGGTCCTGCGCGGTGATCTCGAGGTCGGCCGTGCGGGGGAACTCCGGCAGCTCGGCCAGGTTGTTGTCCGGCAGGAAGCCGAGGAGGGTGCGCGCGTAGTCGAGCGCGTCGTCCTCGTCGCTCGCGAGGTAGTGCGAGACGCCCGAGACGCGGTTGTGCGTGAGGGCGCCGCCCAGCTCCTCGAAGCCGACCTCCTCGCCCGTGACGGTCTTGATGACGTCGGGACCCGTGACGAACATGTGGCTGGTCTTGTCGACCATGATCACGAAGTCGGTGAGCGCGGGGGAGTAGACGGCGCCGCCCGCGGCCGGGCCCATGATGAGCGAGATCTGCGGGATGACGCCCGAGGCCCGCGTGTTGAGCCGGAAGATCTCCCCGTACTTGCCGAGGGCGACGACGCCCTCCTGGATGCGCGCGCCACCCGAGTCGAGGATGCCGATGATGGGCACGCCCGTCTTGATGGCGAGCTCCATGACCTTGATGATCTTCTCGCCCGCCACCTCGCCGAGGGAGCCGCCGAAGATCGTGAAGTCCTGCGAGTAGACGGCCACCTGGCGGCCGTTGACGGTGCCGGTGCCGGTGACGACCGAGTCGCCGTAGGGGCGCTTCGCATCCATGCCGAAGGCGTGCGTGCGGTGGCGGACGAACTCGTCCAGCTCGACGAAGGAGCCGTGGTCGAGGAGCTGGTCGATGCGCTCCCGGGCGGTCATCTTGCCGCGCGCGTGCTGCTTCTCGATGGCGGCCTCGCCGCTGGCGGTGACGGCCTCGTGGTAGCGCCTCTTCAGGTCGGCGAGCTTCCCGGCGGTCGTGTACATGTCCGGGGCGCCGGCGTCCTCGTCTGGCTCGTGTGCAGTCACCCGCCTCACTGTACCGGCGGCCATGGGCCCCGCCGTTGTAGGGACCGCACAGAAGGCGGCGCGTCCCGGGTGCGGTCTCCTCCTGATCCGGTCGCTACGGTGACGGCATGGACCTCCCGCTCAGCCGCCTCGCCGCCCCGCGCCTCGTCGCCCTCGACACGGTCGGCTCGACCAACGACGAGCTGTCGCGGCGGGCGACGGCGGATCCCTCCGCCTGGCCCGACGGCTCCGTCCTGCTGACGCTCGACCAGACCGCCGGGCGCGGGCGGCGGGGACGGACGTGGGTGGCGCCGCCCGGTCGGACGCTCGCGGTGAGCGTGCTCTGCGCGCCGGGACGCACGGACCTCGACCCGGGCTGGCTGCCCCTCGTCGCGGGCCTCGCCCTGGTGGCGACGCTGCGCGAGGTCGTCCCGGCGCCCGCTGAGGTGACGCTGAAGTGGCCGAACGACGTGCACGTGGACGGGCGGAAGGTCTCTGGGATCCTCGGCGAGCTCGTCGCCCCGGGCCGGGTCGTCCTCGGGACGGGGCTCAACCTCACGCTCGAGGAGCGGGACCTGCCGACCGCCACCTCCACGTCCCTCCTGCTGGCGGGCGTGCGGAGGCCGGACGTCGACGGGATCCTCGCCGCGTACCTCGCGGCGTTCCGCACGCGGTACCGGGCGTACGCCGCCGCCGACGGCGACGCGCGGGCGGCCGGCCTCGTCGACGAGCTGGGGCGCACGTGCGCGACGATCGGGCGGGACGTCCGCGTCGAGCTGCCGGGCGGCGGGGAGCTGCTCGGGCGCGCGACCGGGGTGGACGACGACGGGCGCCTCACCGTGGAGTCCGCCGGGGATCCGGCCGTCACGTCTGTCGCCGCCGGGGACGTGACGCATCTGCGGTATCAATGAGGCATGGCGCACACGGGTGACACGCAGCGGTACGCACCCGGGGAGGGCGGTCGGGCGCTGCCCGTCCGCGGCGGACGCCGGGCTCGTCGGAGGGCCGAGAAGGAGGAGCGCCGGCGCATCGCCGACGACGAGGCGGCCCGCCTGACGTCGTCGCACGTCGTCGATCCGCGCCTCGGCCGGCCCGTCGCCCCGCCCGCCGCGCCGCCCCAGCAGGTGGTCGCCGCCGACCCGGAGCGCGTCCTCGTCCGGCTCCGGCCGCACGGGCGCGCCCTCACCCTCCCGGTGCTCCTGCTCCTCGCGATCTGCCTCGCCGCCGGCTACTTCGGCGCGTGGTTCCCGGAGCCGTGGGAGAACATGCTGCTGCTCGTGTCCCTCGCCGGCGTGGGCGTGTTCGTCACGGTCCTGCCGGTGCTCGTCTGGCTCAACCGCCGCTACATCGTCACGACCCGCCGGCTCGTCGTCTCGCACGGCTTCTTCGTGCGCACGCGCCAGGAGCTCCTGCACTCGCGCGGCTACGACGTGACGCTCCGGCGCGGACCGCTGCAGCACCTGCACCGCAGCGGCAACGTGACGATCAACGCCGGGCTCGAGGCCCCCGTGGTCCTCCGCGACGTCCCGTCGGCCGGGCTCGTCGTGCAGGCCCTGCAGGACCTCATGGAGGAGAACGCCAACATGGTCGCGGAGCGGCGCCGTCAGGAGGAGTCGCGTCGCGGGCGCCCGGGGGACGCCGCATGGCGGCAGCAGGACGAGGCCCGGTCCGCGTGGCCGGACGACACCCAGCCCTGGCAGCGGTCCTGACCGTCCGCCGGATAGCGCCCACGCGGCCACCGGCTCGGCGCCGGGGTGGCGATGCCCGCGGCTCCGGCGGCTCCCGCGGCGGCCGCGGCTAGGGGACCGCGATCCGCTCCGGCTCCGCGGCGTCCTGCGCGAGAGGCGCCGCCGTGCGGGACGCGTCGGAGGACCGTGCGTCGGAGTCCCGCGCCGCGGCCGCGTGGCGACGCGCCGGGGAGTACACCCACTGCCGGTACAGCACGAAGCGCACCGCGGATCCGAGCCCCAGGCCGATGACGTTCGCGGAGACGTTGTCCGCGAGCGGGGACGTGAGCCCCAGCACGTAGTGCGAGACGTAGAGGCAGCCGAGGCCGATGGCCATGCCGACGAGGCTCACGGCGAGGAACTCGAGCGCCTCCCGGCCGCGCCGTGCGGTGCGGTCGGCCCCGAAGGTCCAGTACCGGTTGCCGACCCAGTTCACGGCGATCGCGACGACGGTGGAGGCGGCCTTCGCGAGGATCGGTCCGGCCTCGACGGCGTCCGGGTGGAAGACGGTCGCGCGCAGCAGGTTGAAGACCCCGAGGTCCACCAGGAAGCCCAGGCCGCCGACGAGGCCGAAGCGGGCGATCTGGATGCCGAGCGACGCGAGGGAGCGGCGGGGGGACATGGGCGGGGTCCGTCCTGGATGGGGGAGGATGGCGGGTGGCGTGACGGACGATGCTACCGGCTGGTGGCGCGACGGCTGTCGCGCCGACGCCCGTAGGCGCCCTCGGGCCCCCCACCTTCGCAGAGGAGCACACCATGACGCCCATCGTCGGAGTCGTCGGCGGCGGCCAGCTCGCCCGGATGATGATCGCCCCCGCCGTGGAGCTCGGCATCGGGATCCGCGTGCTCGCCGAGGCCGACGGCATGTCCGCGGCCCTCGCCGCGACCGCCGTCGGCGACTACCGCGACCTCGACGCGGTCCGCGAGTTCGCGCGCGGGGTCGACGTGATCACCTTCGACCACGAGCACGTGCCGCAGCACGTGCTGCGCGCGCTCGTCGCCGAGGGCGTCGCGGTGCACCCCGGGCCGGACGCCCTGATGGTCGCCCAGGACAAGCTCCTCATGCGCGAGCGCCTGGAGCAGCTGGGCGTCCCGGTGCCGGTCTGGGCGCGCGTCGCCGACCGCGCCGCGCTCGCCGCCTTCCTCGCCGACAACGGCGGGGTCGCCGTCGTGAAGACGCCGCGCGGCGGATACGACGGGAAGGGCGTGCGGGTCGTGCGATCGGCGGACGAGGCCGAGGACTGGTTCGCCGCGCTCGGCGCCGGTGACGCCCTCCTCGCCGAGGAGCTCGTCGACTACGCCCGCGAGCTCGCCCAGTCCGTCGCCCGCCGGCCCTCCGGGGACATCGCCGCGTGGCCGGTCGTCGAGTCCATCCAGCGGGACGGCGTCTGCGCCGAGGTCATCGCGCCGGCGCACGGGGCGACCCCGCGCCTCCGCGAGGCGGCCGAGGAGATGGCCCGCGGGATCGCGGAGGGCCTCGGCGTCACCGGCGTCCTCGCGGTCGAGCTGTTCGAGACCGTCGACGGCCGCCTTCTCGTGAACGAGCTGGCCATGCGCCCGCACAACACCGGGCACTGGTCGATGGACGGGGCGGTGACCGGCCAGTTCGAGCAGCACCTGCGCGCCGTGCTGGACCTGCCGCTCGGCTCCCCGCGCCCGCTCGCGCCCTGGTCGGTCATGATCAACGTCCTGGGCGGCCCCGAGGAGGGCACCGTCGCGGACCGCTACCCGCGCGCGTTCGCGGACCAGCCCGAGGCGCGCTTCCACTTCTACGGCAAGGAGCCCCGGCCCGGCCGCAAGGTCGGCCACGTGACAGTGGTCGGCGACGACCTCGACGAGACCGCGTACCGCGCCCGCGCGGCCGCCGCGTTCTTCCGGGGCTGACGCGCGGCCGCGCCCGGCCTCCCCGGCGCGCTCCGGCGGCGGCTGCGTGGCGAGGCCGGGCACGCGGGATCCGGCACCTAGCATGGAGCCCGTGAATCCCGACACCCCTGCACTCGTCGGCCTCGTCATGGGCTCCGACTCCGACTGGAACGTGATGGAGAAGGCGTCCGTCGCGCTCGACTCCCTCGGCATCGCCCACGAGGTCGAGGTCCTGTCCGCGCACCGCACGCCCGAGCGCATGATCGCCTACGGGCAGGCCGCGCGGGAGCGGGGGATCCGCGTCATCATCGCCGGCGCCGGCGGCGCCGCCCACCTGCCCGGCATGCTCGCCTCGGTCACGACCCTGCCCGTCATCGGAGTCCCCGTGCCGCTCGCGACCCTCGACGGCATGGACTCGCTGCTGTCGATCGTCCAGATGCCCGCGGGCGTCCCGGTCGCCACCGTGTCCATCGGCGGCGCGGAGAACGCGGGGCTCCTCGCCGCGCGGATCCTCTCGACCTCCGACGCGCGCATCGCCGACGCCCTCGCGCGCCACCGCACGGAGCTCGCCGAGCTCGTCGAGCGCAAGGACGCCGCGCTGCGGCAGAAGGTCTCGTCGCGCGCGTGAGCCTGACCCAGCCCATCCGGCACCCGGACAGCCGGTCGCCGCGGATCATGACCACCCGGGCCTGGTGGCTCGTCGTGCTGAACGTGCTCATCCCCGGATCCGCCCAGGTCCTCGCGGGGAACCGCCGCCTCGGCCGCATCGGCCTCGCCTCCACGCTCGTCGTCTGGGGCATCGCCGTCGTCGTCGGCGGGCTCGCGCTCTTCGCGCGCGGCGCGCTCATCCAGCTCGTGTCCGAGGAGTGGCTGCTCGTCGTCCTGCAGGTCGTGCTCGCGGCCTACGCGGTGCTCTGGGTCGTGCTCGCGCTCGACACCCTGCGGCTCGCCCGCATCATCCGCGTCGCGCCCCGCGCCCGGCCGGTCATCGCGGCGCTCTCCGTGCTCCTCATGGTGGGCACCGCGGGCTCCGCCGCCTACGCGGCCTACGTCGTCGGCGTCGGCCGCGGCGCCCTCGGCGGGATCTTCGGGGACTACGCCAGCGAGGCGCCCGTCGACGGGCGGTACAACATCATGCTGCTCGGCGGTGACGCGGGCAGCGACCGCGCGGGCCTCCGCCCCGACAGCATCACGGTGGTCAGCATCGACGCCGACACCGGGCAGGCCACCATGGTCGGCCTCCCGCGCGACATGGAGGACGTGCCGTTCTCCGACGGCTCGCCGCTCGCGGCGCGGTACCCGGACGGGTACCGGCGCTGCGACGTGGACGCCTGCATGCTCAACTCCATCTACACGGAGGTCGAGGTCTACAAGCAGGACCTCTACCCCGACGCGGTGGAGCGCGGCAGCCTCCCCGGGATCGAGGCGATGCGCGAGGCCGTGCAGGGCGTCACCGGGCTGACGATCCAGTACTACGCGCTCATCGACATGGAGGGCTTCTCCGAGATGGTCGACGCGCTCGGCGGCATCGAGATCGACGTGCAGCGGCGCATCGGCATGGGCTCCGGGCACGACGAGCAGTTCAACCCGGTGCCGATCCCCGAGTGGATCGAGCCGGGGAGGCAGCGGCTCGACGGCTACCACGCCCTCTGGTACGCGCGGTCCCGCTACCAGACCACGGACTACGACCGCATGGCGCGCCAGCGCGAGGTCCAGCAGGCCGTCGTCCAGCAGTTCGACCCCGCCAACGTGCTCACCAAGTTCGACGCCATCGCGGAGGCCGGCCAGCAGGTGGTCAAGACCGACATCCCGCGCGGGATGCTGGGCTACTTCACCCGGCTGGCGCTGAAGACGAAGGGGCAGCCCATCGACGACCTGGAGATCGTGCCGCCCCGGTTCGACTCGCAGGACCCGGACTTCCCGGCCATCCGCCAGGCGATCCAGGACCGGTTCGCGGAGGGCTCCGCGGGCTGACCCGCGCCGCGCCTACAGGTCGGCGTGCAGCTGCCAGACCTTCTCGGCGGCATCGCGCCAGCTGAAGGCGCGGGCCCGGTCCTGGCCGACGACGGCGAGGCGCTCGCGCGCGGCGGCGTCGGAGAGCAGGCCGCCGATGGCGTGGGCCAGGCGCTCGGGGTACCCGTCGGCGTCGTCCCGCGGCACCACGACGCCCGCGTCGGCCGCGACCTCGAGCAGCGCGGGCGCGTCCGAGTGCACGACGGGCGTGCCGAACGACAGCGCCTCGACCACGGGCAGGCCGAAGCCCTCCGAGAGGCTGGGGTGCACGAATACCGTGGCGCGGTCGAGGGCGACGGCGAGGTCGGCGTCCGAGAGGGATCCGAGGCTGCGGACCCGCGACGGGTCGACGCCCGCCTCGTCCGCCACCTGGGCGAGCTCGACGTCGCCCCAGGCGGCGGGCCCGACGATGAGGAGGGGGAGGTCGCCCGTCTCCGGTCGCGCCAGCGCCTGCACGAGCGCCTGCACGCCCTTCCGCGGCTCGAGGCTGCCGACCGTGAGCAGGTAGTCGGCGGGGAGGTCGAGCTCGGCGGCGCGGGCCCCCGGGTCCTCGGGCAGCGCGATGCGCGGGCTGACGGCGCCGCCGATCACCCGCACGCGGTCGCCGAGGTCGACGTACCGCGCGAGCTCCTCGGCCAGCGCGTGCGACGGCACGACCACGGCGTCGGCGTGCTTGCGCGCCCGCTTGGCCATGGCCTTCGTCCAGGAGACGGAGGCGCTCGTCATGCTCTCGGGGTGCGTCCACGCGTTGACGTCGTGGATGGTGGCGACGATCTGGTCGTGCGTGTTGACCCGGTCGTGGCGTCGGAGGGGCGCCAGGAGGCCCGGAGCGTGCACCATGCCGGTCGTCCCGGGCGTGGGCAGGCCGAGCTGCCACGCGCGGGAGAGCTCACGGCGGGGGAGCGGCACGCGCGTGATGCGGGCGAGCCCCGGCAGCCGCGCCTCGAGGTCGGCCGTCTGCTCCGGCGTGATCGCGGAGACGACGCCCTCGACCTCGCAGCCGCTCGGCGTGGCGGCGACCACGGCGCTCGTCAGGTCCTCGGCGTAGCGGCCGATGCCGCCGGGCGTGGGTCCGGTCAACTGGTCGATGATCACGCGCAGCGTGGTGGTCACGGTCCTCCATCGCGCGGGTGTCGGGTCGGCCCGCGGGAGGACCATCGTACCGACGGCCGCCGCGGGCGCCCGGGAGGAGCGCCGGGGCGTCAGCCCTGGCGCATCCGCTCCACGGCCTCCTTGGAGGGGCCGTCGAAGGCGACCCTGCCCGACTGGATGAGGATGCCGCGCTCGCACAGGTCGGAGACCATGTCGAGGTCGTGGCTCACGACCACGAGGGTCTTGCCCTGGTCGTGCAGCTCGCGGATCTTCGCGAGGCACTTGCGCTGGAACGGCTCGTCGCCGACCGACAGGATCTCGTCCACCAGCAGGATGTCGACCTCGGTGTGGATGGCGACCGAGAACGCGAGCCGGAGGAACATCCCCGAGGAGTAGTGCTTGACCTCGGTGTCGATGAACTTCTCGATCTCGCTGAAGGCGACGATCTGGTCGAAGCGCGCATCGATCTCGTGCTGCTCCATGCCGAGGATCGCCGCGTTCAGGTAGATGTTCTCGCGCCCGGACAGGTCGGGGTGGAAGCCCGCGCCCACCTCGATGAGGCCCGCGATGCGCCCGCGCGCGAGCACCTCGCCGCTGTCCGGCTGGTAGACGCCCGAGATGAGCTTCAGGAGCGTGGACTTGCCGGAGCCGTTGAACCCGAGCAGCGCGACGGACTCGCCGGGACGCACGGAGAAGCTGACGTCCTCCAGCGCGTCGAAGGTGCTGGCGAGCGGCTTGCGGCGGACGGCGGCGATCACCGTCTCCTTGATGGAGTGCGTGTGGCGCAGCAGGAACGACTTCCGCACGTTCTCCACGATGATGCGCGGGAGCGCGTCCGACTCAGAGGTCCTGGGCAAAGCGCCCCTCCAGCTTCTTGAAGACGAGCTGCCCGAGCAGGAGGCTCAGGAGCGAGACGCCGAGGGCGATGAAGCCGTACATCCACAGGTTCTCGGGCAGGTCGCCCGTGCCGGCGGTGGTCGGGTACCAGAAGCCCGCGTGGAAGAGCTCGACCGCGGCCGTGACCGGGTTGAGCTGGTAGACCACGAGCAGCCAGTCCGGCAGCACGTCGCGGACCTGGGCGAAGGGGTAGAGCACCGGGGAGGCCCACACGACCACCATGACGATGAGCTCGACGAAGTTCTGGGAGTCGCGGAACGAGACGTTGGCGGCGCCGAACAGCATGCCGAGGCCGATGGCCAGGGTGCCGATGATGGCGACGCCCAGCAGGATCCCCAGGACCTGCACCGGCGTCGGCGCCCACCCCACGAAGAGGCAGACCACCAGCAGGATCACCAGCTGCGGCAGGAAGTTCACGAGCGCCACGAAGGTGCTCGACACCGGGAACAGCTCCCGCGGCAGGTAGATCTTCTTGATCAGCGCCCCGTTGTCGACGAGGGACTTCGTCGAGTTGGAGAACGCCTCCGTGTAGAAGTTGATGAGGATGATGCCCGAGAACAGGTAGATCGGGTAGTTGACCTGGTTCTGGTTGAGCCGCAGGAACACGCCCATCGCGATGAAGAACACCGCGAACTGCGCCGCCGGCTTCACGTACGACCACAGCCATCCGAGCACCGAGCCGCGGTACCTGACCTGCACCTCCTTGCGCACGAGCAGGGAGAGGAGGTAGCGGCGACGGTAGACGTCGAGGAGGCCCGCGCCCGTGCCGGGCCTCGAGAACTCCCGCGCCTCGGAACTCGTCATGCTCGACACGTCGGTGGTGCCCTTCGGACTGCGTGGGGTCCGCGCGGGGCGCGGAGCGGGGACGGGGACGGCGTCCGGGATCGGACCGGACACGAGTGTAGCCGTCAGGGTGCCCGGAGGACGCCGTGGGCGGCGGCGTCGGACAGCGCCTCCCGCCAGTCCCGCAGCGGGGCGAGCCCCACGCGCGCCCAGCCGTCGTGGCCGAGCACGGAGTACGCGGGGCGGGGCGCCGGCCGCACGAAGGACGCGCTGTCGGTCGGCCGCACGCGCTCGGGATCGAGTCCCGCCTCGGCGAAGACGGCCCGCGCCAGGTCGTACCAGGTGGCGACGCCCGACGACGTCCCGTGGAACACGCCCTCGGGTGCGCCAGCCTCGACGAGCTCGACGAGGCGCGCCGCGAGGTCGACCGTCCACGTCGGCTGCCCGCGCTGGTCGTCGACGACGGACACCGTCTCGTGCGTCCCCGCGAGCCGCAGCATGGTCGACGGGAAGCTCGGGCCCCCCGCGCCGTACAGCCAGGCGGTGCGCACGACGCTCGCGCCCGCCGGGTGGCCCGCGAGCACGAGCCGCTCGCCCTCGGCCTTGGTGCGGCCGTAGGCGGAGACGGGAGCGTGCGGGGCGTCCTCCGGGTACGGCGCGTCGGCGGAGCCGTCGAACACGTAGTCGGTGGACACGTGCACGATGCGGGCGCCCTCCCGGGCGGCGGCCCGCGCGAGGACGCCGGCGCCCGTCGCGTTGACGGCGCGGGCCTCCTCCTCGTGCTCCTCGGCCGCGTCGACCGCGGTGTACGCCGCGAGGTTCACGACCACGTCGTGCCCGGCGACGGCCGCGCGGACCGCGGCCTCGTCGGCGATGTCGAGCTCGGAGCGCGCGGGCGCGGTCACGTCGTGGCGGGCGAGGGCCGGGAGGAGGTCCTGCCCGAGCATCCCGCGGGCGCCGGTGACGAGGATCCGGCTCACGCGGGCAGCTCGGCGCGCTGCTTCAGCGGCTCCCACCACGAGCGGTTGTCCCGGTACCACTGCACGACGTCGGCGAGGCCCCGCTCGAACGGCACCTGGGGCGCGTAGCCGAGCTCGCGCTGGATCTTGGAGATGTCGACGGAGTAGCGGAGGTCGTGGCCCTTGCGGTCCTCGACGCGGTCGACGTACGACCAGTCGCGGCCGGTGGCGTCGAGGAGGAGCTGCGTGAGCTCGCGGTTGGTGAGCTCGGTCCCGCCGCCGATGTTGTAGATCTCGCCGGGCGCGCCCTGCACGAGCACGAGCGCGATGCCGCGGCAGTGGTCGTCCACGTGCAGCCAGTCGCGGATGTTCAGGCCCTCGCCGTAGAGCGGCACGTGCCGGTCGTCGATGAGGTTCGTGACGAACAGCGGGATGACCTTCTCGGGGAAGTGGTACGGCCCGTAGTTGTTGGAGCAGCGCGTGATCGACACGTTCAGCCCGTGGGTGCGGTGGTACGAGCGGGCGAGCAGGTCGCTGCCGGCCTTGGAGGCGGAGTAGGGGGAGTTCGGCTCGAGCGGCCGCTCCTCGTCCCACGAGCCCTCGGCGATGGACCCGTAGACCTCGTCGGTGGAGACGTGCACGAAGCGCTCCAGGTCGTGGCGGAGGGCGGCGTCGAGGAGCTTCTGCGTGCCGAGCACGTTCGTCTCGACGAAGATGCTGGCGTCGCGCACGGAGCGGTCGACGTGGCTCTCGGCGGCGAAGTGCACGACCGCGTCGACCTTCGGGATCCACTCGTCGAGCACGGCGTCGTCGCGGATGTCGCCGTGCACGAACGTGTACCGGGGCGAGTCGCTGACGGGGGCCAGGTTCTCGAGGTTGCCGGAGTAGGTGAGCGCGTCGAGCACGATCACGTCGGCGCCTTCCAGCCCGGCGTAGTGGTCCTGGAGCGCGTGGCGCACGAAGTTGGAGCCGATGAAGCCGGCGCCGCCGGTCACGAGGATCCTCATGGGGGATACGTCCTTCGATAGAGACGCCGGGCGGGTGGGCCGGCGTCATGGACCGGCGTTCGGGCGCCGGGCGCTCGATCCTATCGAGCGGGGCATGCGCGGCCGAGGGGACCGCTCCCCCCACATCAGGGGTGCGGCGCCCCGCGGGCGCGGCCGGGACGGGCGGGGCATCATGGACGCGTGCCCCGGATCACCCCCGTCGCCCGCCTGCGGGAGCTCCTCGGCGACCGCCGTGTGCGGTTCCTCCTCGTCGGCGGATTCAACACGGGCTTCGCCTTCGTGCTGTTCGCGGCGCTGGAGGCGACCGTCGGCCGTGCCCTCGACCGGGCCGGGAACCCCGTCGCGGGATCCCTGGTCCCCCTCCTCGGCAGCTACGCGGTCGCCATCGCGGTCGCCTTCGCGCTGTACCGCCGGCTCGTCTACCGGGTCCGCGGCCACCTGCTGCGGGACCTCGGGCGGTTCATCTCCGTCTACCTCGTCTCCATCGCCCTGAACGCCGTGCTCCTGCCGGTGCTCGTGGCGCTCGGGGTCCCGCGGCTCGGGGCGCAGGCGATGCTCGTCGTGCTCATCACGGTCGTGAGCTACGTCGGGCACGGGCGGTTCTCGTTCCGGCGCCCGTCCCCCGGAGAGGGGGAGCCCCCGGACGGTCCGTCGGGCGCCGGCGCCGCGGGGCCGGCCTGACGCGTTGCTAGGGTCGGCTCCGTGCAGATCCGCGAACTCGCCGTACCCGACGCGTACGAGCTCACCCCCGTCCAGCGCACCGACGACCGGGGCGTGTTCCTCGAGTGGTACCGGTTCGACGAGATCCAGGAGGCGGTCGGCCACCCGCTCGACCTCCGTCAGGCGAACATGAGCGTGTCGAGGCGGGGCGTCGTCCGCGGCGTGCACTTCGCCGACGTGCCCCGCGGCCAGGCCAAGCACGTGAAGGCCGTCTCCGGCGCCGTGCTCGACTTCATCGTCGACATCCGCGTCGGCTCGCCGACGTTCGGACAGTGGGACAGCGTGCGCCTCGACACCGAGACCCACCGGGCCGTGTACATCTCCGAGGGCCTCGGCCACTGCTTCGTCGCGCTGACCGACGACGCCGCCGTCACGTACCTCGTGAGCGACGTCTACAACCCGGCCGCCGAGCACGGCATCACGCCGCTCGACCCCGACATCGACCTCCGCTTCCCCGAGGAGGCGGGCGAGGCGCTGCTCTCCCCGAAGGACCTCGCGGCGCCCACACTCGCCGAGGCGGCAGCCGCCGGTCTCCTCCCCACCTGGTCGGACATGCGCGCCTTCCACGACTCCCAGAAGGTGAGCTGATCCCGTGAAGGGCATCATCCTGGCCGGCGGTTCCGGCACGCGGCTGTGGCCGATCACGAAGGGCATCAGCAAGCAGCTGATGCCGATCTACGACAAGCCGATGGTCTACTACCCCCTGTCGACGCTGATGATGGCCGACATCCGCGAGGTGCTCATCATCACGACGCCCGAGTACAACGACCAGTTCCGGGCGCTGCTCGGCGACGGATCGCACCTCGGCATGCGCATCGAGTACGCCGTGCAGCCCTCGCCCGACGGCCTCGCGCAGGCGTTCGTCATCGGCGAGGAGTTCATCGGCGACGACTCCGTGGCGCTCGTCCTCGGCGACAACATCTTCCACGGCGCGGGCCTCGGCACGAGCCTCCGGAAGAACACCGGGATCGACGGCGCGCTGATCTTCGCGTACCACGTCGCCGATCCGACGGCCTACGGCGTCGTGGAGTTCGACGACGACTTCACGGCCGTCTCCATCGAGGAGAAGCCGGCCCAGCCGAAGAGCGCCTACGCGGTGCCCGGCCTCTACTTCTTCGACAACGACGTGGTCGAGATCGCCAAGTCCATCGAGCCCAGCGAGCGCGGCGAGCTCGAGATCACCGCGGTCAACGACCACTACCTCCAGGCGGGCCGCCTGCGCGTGCAGGTCCTCGACCGCGGCACCGCGTGGCTCGACACCGGCACGTTCGAGAGCATGATGCAGGCCTCCGAGTACGTGAAGGTCATCGAGGACCGCCAGGGCTTCAAGATCGGCTGCATCGAGGAGATCGCGTACCGCGCCGGGTGGATCGACCTCGACCAGCTCCGCGAGCTCGCGGCCCCGCTCATCAAGAGCGGCTACGGGAGCTACCTCGCGGCCCTCGCCGAGGCGGCCGCCCAGCCCGGGCGCTGACCGGCCGTCCGGCCGCTCCCCGCTACCATCGGGGGAGCCCGGCGCGCCTCCCGGTCGACCCCGTCGCCCGGCGCACGCCGACGTCCGCCCGACCGAGGGGTGCGCGGACGATGACCGAGGAGAGGACCGGATGCCGTCCGACGTGGAGCGCAGCGCGCGCATCGTCGCCGTGGTCGTGGCCTTCGACCGCCGCGAGCTCGTCCAGGAGACCCTGGCGGCGCTCGCCGAGCAGACCGTGGCGCCGGCCGCGATCGTGGTGGTCGACAACGCCTCCTCCGACGGCACGGCCGACGTGATCCGGGAGCGCTTCCCGCAGGTCGACCTCGTGGTGCTGCCGCGGAACACGGGCGGGGCCGGCGGCTTCACCGTGGCGATCGCGCGGGCGCTGGCCGTCCACGACGCCGACGCCGTCTGGCTGATGGACGACGACACCGTCCCGGACCCAGGGGCCCTGGCGGCCCTGCTGGCCACCCGACGTCGCGCGCCCGCCGGCACCGTCGTGCTGGCCTCCGCCGTCCGCTGGGTCGACGGCCGTCCGCACCCGATGAACACCCCGCGCGTCCGGCCGGGCGCCTCGCGGTCGTCGCGCGAGCGCGCGGCCGCGCACGGCGCGTACCCGGTCCGGAGTGCCTCGTTCGTCTCGCTGCTCGTCGAGGCCGCCGCGGTCCGGCGCCACGGACTCCCGGTCGCGGACTACTTCCTGTGGAACGACGACTTCGAGTACAGCACCCGGCTGCTGCGCCGCGGACGCGGCTTCGTGTCCTCCGCGAGCACCGTCGAGCACCGGACGCGCACCTTCGGCGCCGCGGACGTCGATCCCGGGGCCCGCTTCTTCTACGAGGTCCGGAACAAGGCGTGGCTCATGCGCCTGTCGCCGTCGCTGACGGCGGCGGAGCGCGTGCTGTACACGGGCGCGGCGCTGCGCTCGTGGACCCGCACGATCCTCCGCTCGGGAGACCGGCGCGTGCTCCTGTCGGGCCTCCTGCGCGGGCTCCGGACGGGCCTGCTCACGCGCCCGCGTCCGAACGTCATCGTGCTCGCGGGGCTCGGCGCCGCGAGCGAGGACGTCGCCTGGGTCGAGGCGGACGCGGGGGCGCGCGCGTGACGGAGCCCTTCACCCTCCTCCTCCCCGTCTACTCGGGCGACAAGCCCGACTACTTCGTGCGGGCGTTCCGCAGCTCCGTGGAGCAGCAGACGCTGCGCCCCGACCAGGTCGTCGTCGTGCAGGACGGACCCGTCTCCGCCGCCCTCTCCCGCGCGGTCGACGAGGTCGTCGCCGCGTCGCCGGTGCCGGCCTCCGTCGTCCGGCTGGCCCGGAACGCCGGGCTCGCCCACGCGCTCGAGCGCGGCCTCGACGCGTGCGACCACGACGTCGTCGCGCGGATGGACGCCGACGACATCTCCCTGCCCGAGCGCTTCGCGCGGCAGCTCGAGCTGATGGGCACGGGTCTCGACCTCGTGGGGACGGGCATGTACGAGTTCGCGGACGAGGTCGGGACCATCGTCGGCACCCGCACCCCGCCGACCGGCGCCGCGCGCATCGGCGGGTACGCCCGCTTCCACGACCCGTTCAACCACCCGACCGTCGTCTACCGCCGCTCGGCCGTGCGCGCCGCGGGCGGCTACATCGACATCGGCCTGATGGAGGACTACTACCTCTTCGCGCGCATGGTGCAGCAGGGCGCCCGGGTGGAGAACATCCCGGAGCCCCTCGTCATGTACCGCGTGAGCGACGGCGCCTACGCGCGTCGCGGCGGGCTCTCCCAGCTGCGGGCCGAGCTGCGGCTCCAGCGCGAGTTCCGCCGCCGCCGCTTCACCACGCCGTTCCAGGCCCTCCGCAACGTCGCGATCCGCGGCGGCTACCGGCTCGTGCCCGAGCGGCTGCGCCGGTGGGCGTACGGCCGGGTCTTCGCCGGGGGGTCCGGCGCGGGTCGCGTCGGCCCCTGAGCCGGGAGGGTACCCTGGGGTCGTCGCGCCGCGACGACCCCCCAGACATGAAAGGGACCCGTTCTCCATGGCCCATGACCTCGTAGTAGTCGGATCCGGATTCTTCGGCCTCACGATCGCGGAGCGGGTGGCCGAGGAGCTCGGCCTCCGGGTGCTGGTCATCGACCGCCGCGACCACATCGGCGGCAACGCCTACAGCGAGGCCGACCCGGAGACGGGCATCGAGGTCCACCGCTACGGGGCCCACCTGTTCCACACGTCCAACGAGCGCGTGTGGGAGTACGTCAACAGGTTCACGGAGTTCACGCCCTACGTCCACAAGGTCTACACGAACCACCGCGGCGAGGTGTTCCCGCTGCCGATCAACCTCGGCACGATCAACCAGTTCTTCCGCGCGGCGCACGGACCGGAGGGGGCGCGGCGCCTCATCCAGGAGCAGGCGTCGGAGCTCGAGTCGGGCGACGCCCGCAACCTCGAGGAGAAGGGCATCAGCCTCATCGGGCGTCCGCTCTACGAGGCGTTCATCCGCGACTACACGGCCAAGCAGTGGCAGACCGACCCGACGGAGCTCCCGGCCGAGGTCATCTCCCGCCTCCCCGTGCGGTACGACTACGACAACCGCTACTTCAACGACGCACACGAGGGCCTGCCCGTCGGCGGCTACACCGCGTGGATCGAGCGCATGGCCGACCACCCGAACATCGAGGTGCGCCTCTCCACCGACTTCTTCGACGAGTCGCAGGAGATCACGAAGTCCTCCACCGTCGGGCGCGTCCCCGTCGTCTACACGGGCGCGATCGACCGCTACTTCGACTACTCGGAGGGCGCGCTGTCCTGGCGGACGCTCGACTTCGAGCGGGAGGTCCTGCCGATCAAGGACCACCAGGGGACCCCCGTCATGAACTACGCCGACGCGGACGTGCCCTACACGCGGATCCACGAGTTCCGCCACTTCCACCCGGAGCGCGACTACCCCGAGGACAAGACGGTCATCATGCGCGAGTACTCGCGCTTCGCCGAGCGCGAGGACGAGCCGTACTACCCCGTCAACACGCCGGACGACCGCCAGGGCCTCCTCCGCTACCGGGAGCTCGCCGCGGCGGAGGACGGCGTCTACTTCGGCGGCCGCCTCGGCACCTACCAGTACCTCGACATGCACATGGCCATCGGCTCGGCGCTCACGATGTACGAGAACGTCCTCAAGCCGGTCCTCGCGCCGGTCGCGACGGAAGGATCCTGATCATGGCGGACGCCCTCATCGAGGCCACGGGCCGGGACGAGGCGCTGCTGCTGCAGCGCGTCATCTTCCCCACGGACCACGACCCGGACACCGTGCCGCTCTACGTCGACGCCGACTACTGGACGAGCATCCCGGTCGTCGACCGCCGGAAGCACGGCACGAACATGCAGGTCATCGACGCCGACCACGACCGCGCGGTGGTGCGCCTGTCCGACATCGGGATCCTCAGCGCGATGGACGGCGAGGGCGGCTTCCGCGTGCCCCACCGCCGCAAGGTCTCGTTCGGCACCTACTTCAACGCGTTCCCCGCCGCCTACTGGCGCGCGCACACGTCGCTCGCGTCGGTCGTGCTCGAGGTCATGACCGAGGGCCAGGGGCAGGTCATCGTCTACCGCTCCAACGCGCGCGGCGTGATCCAGAAGGTCGAGGGCCGGGTCCTCGACGGCGCCACCACGAGCACCTTCGAGCTGCCCTTCACCAACTTCGCCGACGGCGGCTGGTACTGGTTCGACCTCGTGGGCGAGGAGGCCGACCTCTCGCTCGTGCAGGCGGCCTGGTTCGCCCCCGCGGGCACCGTCACCCGCACGGGCTCGACCGGATCCGTGAGCCTCGCGGTCACGACGCTGAACCGCGCCGAGTACTGCGTGAAGCTCCTCACCGACATCGGCGCCAACGCGGAGGTGACCCGGCTCATCGACAACGTCTTCGTCACGGACCAGGGCACGCAGAAGATCGTCGACCAGCCCGAGTTCCCGCGCGCCGAGGAGCTGCTCGGCGGCCGCCTCCGCGTCATCGACCAGGCGAACCTCGGCGGCTCCGGCGGCTTCTCGCGCGGCATGTACGAGACGCTGCAGGCCGGCGAGTCCGACTACGTGCTCGTCCTCGACGACGACATCACGATCGAGCCGGAGAGCATCCGCCGTGCGCTGAAGTTCGCCGACTACGCGGTCAAGCCGACCATCGTCGGCGGCCACATGTTCGACATGTACGACAAGGGCAAGCTCCACGCGTACGCCGAGGGCTTCGACATGTGGAACTTCATGTGGGGTCCGGTCACGCCCACCCGCCACGACTTCCCCTCGTCGAACCTCCGCCAGACCCGGTGGATGCACCGCCGTGTGGACGCCGCCTACAACGGCTGGTGGATGTGCCTCATCCCCGTCGAGACCATCCGCGAGATCGGGCTGTCGCTGCCCGTGTTCATCAAGTGGGACGACGCCGAGTACGCGCTGCGCGCCCGCGAGCACGGCGTGCCGACCGTCACGCTCCCGGGCGCCGCGGTGTGGCACGTCTCCTGGGTCGACAAGGACGACTCGCAGGACTGGCAGGCGTTCTTCCACGCCCGCAACCGGCTCATCGTGGCGCTCCTGCACTCGCCGTTCCCGCGGGGCGGGCGGCTCCTCACCGCGAACCTCGCCACCGACGTGCGGCACCTCATCTCGATGCAGTACTTCGCCCTGGCGGCACGGCATGAGGCGTACCGCAACATCCTCCGCGGACCCCGCGGGCTGCACCAGGACATGGTCACGCGGCTCGCCCGCACGCGGGAGCTCGCCACGCGCTTCACCGACGGCGTCGCCATCAAGGACCGCGACGAGCTGCCCGCCGTCGAGGGCACGCTCGCGTCCCGCCGCCGACCCCGCCAGTACCGCGCGCCGAACGCCCTGACGCGCCCGGTGTGGCTGGCGCGCGTCGTGCTCCGTCACGCGTTCACCCCCGTGAAGCCGGCGGCGCAGAGCGCTCCCGAGGCGCACCTCGCCTTCGCGGACGCGCGCTGGTGGGTGGTGCCGAACTACGACAGCGTCCTCGTCTCGAACGCCGAGGGATCCGCGGCCCTCCTGCACCGCCGCGACCCGGCGACCTTCCGCCGCATGCTCGTCACGAGCATCGTGCTGCGCGCCCGCATCCTGGCGCGCTGGCCGCAGCTGCGGGCCGCGTACCGGGCCGCCCTGCCCCGCATCACGAGCGAGCGGGAGTGGGCGCGGAGCTTCGGCGTCACGCCGCCGCGCGACGGGCGCTGACCCTCCGGCGCGGCCCCGGCGTCCACGCCGGGCCGCACGGCGGGGTCGCCGCCCGGCGTCGTCCCGCCCGTCCCGGCGGACCGGTCGCGCCGACCAGCGGTTAGCATGTCCCAGCGGGGCGCGCTTCGGGCCCCCGGGAGCGGGGGCGTCAAGTGCGACGGATGAGGGGATCCGCGCGTCGGATGGTGGCGGTCATCGCCGCGATCGCGACAGCGTGCGGGATCATGATGGCGGGGGCCGTCGGCGGGCCGGAGGCGGCGCAGGCCGCGGACATGTCCGGATTCCGCCCCGGCGCGATCATCTCGGATGCCGTGTTCTTCGACGAGGGCACGATGAGCGCGCCGCAGGTGCAGGCCTTCCTCGCCCAGCGCGTAGCCGCGTGCCGCTCCGGCTACACCTGCTTGAAGGACTACCGGCAGGACACGTTCTCCCGCGGCGCCGACCCCATGTGCGGCCCGTACCAGGGGGCCCGCAACGAGAGCGCCGCCGACATCATCGCGAAGGTGGGCCGAGCCTGCGGCATCAACCCGCAGGTGCTCATCGTGCTCCTCCAGAAGGAGCAGGGGCTCGTCCTGTCCACGGCGCCGTCGGCTCGCGCCTACCGGTCCGCGACCGGCTACGGATGCCCCGACACCGCCGCCTGCGACGCGCAGTTCTACGGCTTCTACAACCAGGTCTACAAGGCGGCGTGGGCGTTCCAGCGCTACTCCAACCCGGCCGGCACCGGCCCCGGCACGTCCTGGGGCACCCGCTACACGCGCTACGCCAAGGGCACGACGGTGCAGGTGCTGTACCACCCGGACGCGTCGTGCGGCAGCAGCGCCGTCTACATCTCGAACCAGGCGACCGCCAGCCTGTACTACTACACGCCGTACCAGCCCGACCGGCAGGCGCTCGCCTCCGGCTACGGCACGGGCGGCCGCTGCTCCTCGTACGGCAACCGCAACTTCTACGCGTACTTCACCGACTGGTTCGGCTCGAGCTCCTTCGACGTGCGGGGCTGGATCGGCGACAAGTACCGCTCGGTCGGCGGCGCCTCCGGCATCCTCGGCGCGCCCGTCGGTCCCGAGCGGGCCGTGCCCGGCGGCGCCGCGCAGGACTTCCGGAACGGCTCCATCGTGTCGTCCGCCGCGGGCGCCTTCGTGGTCCGCGGCTGGATCCGCGACGCCTGGATCCGCGGAGGCTCCTCCAGCGGGGCGCTCGGCGCTCCGCTCGGGGACGAGCAGGCCCTCCCCGGGGGAGCGGTGCAGCGCTTCGGCGGCGGGTCGGTGTACTCCTCCGCGGCCGGCGCCCACGCGGTGCGCGGATGGATCGGCGACCGCTTCACCGCCGCGGGCGGCGCGGGCGGGGTGCTGGGCTTCCCGACCACCGACGAGCTGTCCGTGCGCGGCGGCGCACGCCAGACCTTCAGCGGGGGCGACGTCGTCGCCTCGTCCGCCGGCGCGTTCGTGGTCCGCGGCTGGATCGGCGACCGCTACCGGGCGCTCGGCCGCGACTCCGGGGTCCTCGGCTTCCCGCGCGCGGACGAGAGGACCGTTCCGGGCGGCGCCTCGCAGGACTTCACGGGCGGCCTCGTGTCGGCGACCTCCAGCGGCACGAGCGTCGTCCGCGGCTGGATCGCCGACGCCTACCGCGCCCGCGGGGCCGCGGGAGGCGCGTTCGGCCTCTCCACGGCCGACGAGCGGGCCACCGCGCAGGGCGCGCAGCAGCAGTTCCAGGGCGGCCGCTTCTACTCGTCCGCCCGCGGCGCCTTCGGGGTGCGGGGCTGGATCGGCGACCGGTACGTCCAGGCGCGCGAGCAGTCCGGCGTCCTGGGCTCGCCGACGGGCATCGAGACCGCCGTGCCGAACGGCGCCGCGCAGGCCTTCACGGGTGGCGGCATCTACTCGTCCGCACGCGGCGCCTTCATCGTGCGCGGCTGGATCGGCGACCGGTACGTGGCGCTCGGCGCCGCGACCAGCCGACTGGGCCTGCCGCTCGGGGAGGAGCGCGCATCCGGGGGCGAAGTGATCCAGGAGTTCACGGGAGGCCGGATCGTGGTGGGCGCGCAGGGCGTGCAGGTCGTCTCGGCTAGTCCCGCCCCATGACGAGGACCGTGCACCCCGGGGTGCACGGTCCTCGTCGTCTGCCCCCCGTCCCGGCGTCCGCCCCGATCCGGCGGCAGGCGACGTCGGCGTCCCCGCCTCGGCGGCGACCGGTGCGGCACCGCGCGGAGGGCGACCCTGCGGACGGATGACGCGTCGGCGGTGCCGGCGCGTCAGCCGAGGGTGCCGCGGAGGACGGAGCGGCGCTCCGGCCCGACGGCGCCGGCTGGCGGCATGCCGCCCGGGCCGACGACGACTGCCGTCGCCGGGGTCACTCGGAGGCGCCCTGGTCCCGGTCGAACTCGACGATCTGCGACACCGGGTCGAACGGCGTCCGCCAGCCCCAGGTCGACACGCGCTCGACCGTGAGGTCGTACGCGTCCGCCGCGTAGGGGTAGTCGAACAGCTGGACGCGACCCCACGAGCTGCCGGCCCCCTCCATGTCGGACGCCAGGGTCACGACCGTGGAGGAGCGCTCGACGCCGGCGAGGGACCCGCCCCGACGCTGCACCCAGATGTTGTCGGGGCCGCTCTCGCCGAACGTGGTCGCGAGGACGGGGCGCTCGATGATGCCGTGCGCGATCGACACGGGCCGCTGGCAGGGGAACCAGAACGACGAGGTCCAGGTGACGGCGGTCGGCGCGTCGGGGGCCGCGAGGTCGTTGAAGGGGACCGGGTCGACGAGCACGGGCGCGGTGAACCCGAACCAGCCGTCCGTGCCGGTGGTGCCGTCCTGCGCATCGAGGCGGATGGTGTCGCCCGGCGTCAGCCGCGACGGGTCGATCGCGATGGTGCGCCACCCGGGTCGGTCCACGGTGTCCTCGACGGCGACGCCGCCCAGGTCGACGACGCGGTCCTCGGAGTCCCGGATCTGCAGGCGCAGGCGGTCGGCGTCCCCCGTGGCGAGCTCGCCCCCGACGAGCACGGCGATGCGCTGCTGGGCGGTGGTCTCGGGGACGCGGTACCAGGGGGTCGTCATGCGGCCCACGGTGTCGCCGCCCTCGGCGTAGCTGCCCCACAGGGCGACGCCGTCGGCGACCGCAGGCGGCGGGTCCGAGCTCGGCCAGCCGCCGCCCAGCGCGAACGAGCCCGGCTCGGCGGCCTCCGCCTCGTCGCCCTCGTCGACGGCGAGGGCGCTGCCCGCGCTCGCGTCCCACGTGGTGATGGCCGCACCCGTGAGGCACTGCGAGCCGTCGGGATCCTCGAGGTTGGCGGCGCCCACCGAGTAGCCGTCGAGCCCGCGAGCCGCGGCCAGGGAGAACGTGCCGACCAGGTAGCCGCCCGTGACGAGCGCGAAGACGGTCGCGAGGGCCGTGACCGCCCAGAGGCCGCGCGGCTCGGACCAGGCGCGGCCGGCGCGGCGCTGCACGAGGACCGCGACGCCGACGGCCGCGGCCGCCACGAGGATCCAGATGGGCAGGGCGCCGAAGCGGATCGGGCCGAACCCCGGGTCGCGGCCGTCGCCGAACATGCCCTGGCCCCAGGCGTACGCCCACGAGTTCGGACCGTGCAGGGAGAACACGATGACCGGGATGAGGCTCGCCACGGCGAGCGGCGTCAGCCACCACGGGGCGCGCCGGCCGTGGAGGAGGCCCGCGACGATGCCGGGCGCGAGGACGAGGAGCAGGGTGACGAACAGCGGACCCACGGAGGAGATGGCGCCGAAGTGGTGGGTCCACTTGCTGGGCGTGATCCACAGCAGCACGAACGAGAGCGCGAGGCCCCAGCCCGCGAGCTCGAGCGGGGCCGGGATCAGCCGCGCGGCGCGCGGCGACATGCGCGACGCGGCGTAGGTCGCGACCCACCACACGAGCAGGACGAGCGCCAGGAGCACGACGGACCGCTTCGCGTACGACCCCATGGGGATGTCGTTCATGAGCAGGGCGTAGCGCGACCACTCGTCGAGCCAGGTGAGGGGCGTCTCGACGGCGGCGAAGCGCTTGGGGCCCGTGAGGGCGTCCGACAGCGTCGCGTCCGCGAAGGCCGCGAAGAGCGCGACGGACCCGACGGAGAGCACGGCCATCGTGCGGGCGGCGGCCGCGAGGCGCGAGCCGCCTTCCGACGCGAGGCGCCAGAAGCCGGGGATCCCGAGCAGGAGCGGCGCGAAGGCGACGATGCCCGTGGGGTGCGCCGCGAAGGCCAGCCCGGCGACCAGGGCGGCGATGGCGGCAGGGAGCAGGGTCGAGCGGTCCCGCGAGCGCAGCACGAGGGCGAGGACGATCACGCCGCCGAGCGACCCGAGGATCTCCGGGCGGCTGCCGATCGTGTAGGAGAGCCACCAGATGAGGAAGGTCAGCGCGAGCAGGCCGCGGGCCCAGAGGCGCGCACGGCGCGAGAGGCGGACGACCGCGCGCTCGAGGAGGTGGCGGGACACGAACCAGGCCGCGATGCCCGCGAGGAGGGCGGGCGTCCGGAGCCAGACGGGCGAGCGCCCGCCGAGCTCCTGCCAGGCGCCGAGGAGCTGCCAGAACCACGTGAAGGGCGTGAAGGACTGGTTGAACATCTGGTAGTAGTTGCCGACGAACCCGGCGACGCCGTCGTTGAGCGACATCGCGGCGTAGTAGCCGTCGTCGTCGGTCATCGGGCCGATGAAGATCCAGAGCGCGAGCACCGCGACGACCACGGCGTCCACGGGGCGGAGGGCGCGGAGGACCCGGGACAGCGGGCGGCGGCGCTCGGGGGCCGCGGCGGACCCGCCGGGCTGGGAGGAGGCCGTCGCGGACGGGCGTCCGTCCCGGAGCACCGCGCCCCCGGAAGCCGGAGGGCCGGCGGCGTCGGCCCGGGCGTCCCGGCGGCGGCGCCGGAACCGGTCGTCCCGGGCGAGGAGCACGAGGGCGGCGGCGAGGCTCAGCCACATGAGCACCATGACGGCGATCTTGATCCCGCTGGTCGTGCTGTCGAAGTCGTCGACGACCTGCACGCCGACGGCGAGGTCGGACGGCGCGTCGAGGGACGTGACGCTGGAGACCAGGGCGTCGATCTGCGGCGGGAGCGTGCCGGGGAGGTCGACGACGCGCGTGCCGTCGGCATCGAGGGTCAGCCCGTGGACGTCCGAGTGCAGGGCGTAGGAGACGTCGTCGCCGGCCCGGAGGGGCAGGCGCTCGGAGACGCCGTCGACCTCGAGGGTGAGCGCGGTGCCGCTGGCGGTGAGGACGAGGCCGTCGACCGCCGCCTCGGGCTCGGCGGGATCGATGGTCGCGAGCAGGACGCCGTCGTCCGTCGCGGCGGCGGCCTCCACCGCCCGGGACGTGAAGGACGCGTCGAGGGAGTGCGGCGTCTGGTTGGTGAGCAGGAGAGAGGTGCTGCGGATGTCGGACGCGTCCTGGGGCCACGCCACGCGCACGTCGGCGGTGTCGACGGGGGCCAGCGCGAGCAGGCCGCCGGAGGCGATGGCCACCGCGCCGAGGAGGCCGGCGAGGAGCGCGGGCCGCGGCCGGCGGCTGGACCTCCCGGTGAGCTCGGGGGACTCGGGCGCGGGCGCGGGGGAGGAGGACGGCACAGTGACCCGAGGGTACAGGATCGGGTCCCCCCGATCCCGGACGGTAGCCTGATCCGATGACCGCCGTCCCCAGCGCCTCCCGTCGGGCCCTGCTGGTGATGGGCGCCACGGTCGTGACGGGCCTCGTCACGTACGTGTTCCTCGGCATCGTCTCCCGGGGCCTCGCCGCGCTCTCCCCGGACGCCGCGTCCGGCGACGCCGCGTTCGACATGTTCTCGGTGTTCTGGTCCGTCGCCCTCGTCGTGGGCTTCGGCCTCTTCCTGCCCGTCGAGCAGGAGCTCGCGCGCCTCGGCGCGCACGGTCGCGACGTGCCCGCCGCCGTCCGGTCGGCCCTCGGCCTGTCCGCCGTGGTCGCGCTCGCCGGCGTCGCCGTGGTGGCGGCCGCCGCGCCCCTGCTCCTCGCCGCGGGGATGCCGCCGGGGCTCGTGGTCGCCTACGCGCTCATCGCCCCGGTCAGCGCCCTGCAGTTCACGGCGCGCGGGGCCATGGTCGCCCGCGGCGACGTCCCCGCGTACTCCCGCGTCCTGCTCGCGGACTCCGGCCTGCGCGTCGTGCTGGCCCTGGCGGCGCTCCTCCTGCTGACCGCGCTCGACCTGCCGGACGCCGTCGCCTGGTTCGCCGCCGCGCTCCTCGCCGCCATCGCGCTCGCGCACGTGCCGGTCCTCCTCCGCCTCCGCGCCCGCACGGCGCGCCCCGCCGCGGTCGCGGGCACCGGCGCCGTGGACCCGGCGCTCGTCGCGGCGGAGGGGGCGGCCGTCGGGTCGGGCGGCGGGCCGACGCCCGGGAGCGGAGCCGCGACCGGGATCCGCCGCGCCTACCTCGCCCTCCTCGGCGCCGGGGTGTGCGCCCAGCTGCTGCTGAACGCCGGGCCCGTGGTCATCGCCGCCCTCGACCGCACCGTCGGCACGGCCGGCGCGTTCCAGGCGACCTTCAGCGTCGCGCGGGTCCCCCTGTTCATGCTCGTCCCGCTGCAGGGGCTCATCGTCCCGCCGCTCGTCGCGTATGTGCGGCGCGGGGAGACGGGCGCCCTCATCCGGCGCATGTCGCTCCTCGCCGCCCTGATCGCGGGCGTCGGCGTCGTGGCCGGCGTCGTCGCGGCGCTCGCCGGGCCGTGGGTCATCGAGCTCGTGTTCGGCGCCGGCCGCTCGCTGCCCGCGGTCGACGTCGGGATCCTCGTGCTGGGCGTCTTCGCGCACGTCGGCCTCGTCATCGGTACGCAGGCCCTCATCGCCACCGACCGCCACCGCGACTCCTCGCTCGCCTGGGTGATCGCCCTGGTCGCCGCGGCCGCGGCGACCGCCGCCCTCCAGGCGCCGCTCGGCTGGGCGACGGCGATCGCCGCCGGCTTCGGCGGGGGATCGCTCGTCGGCTGGATCACGGCCCTGCTCCGGCTGCGCGCCGTCGGCACCCGGCAGGCCCGCCTCGCGCGGGCGCACACGAACAAGGAGACCCCGTGACCGACGTCGTCATCGCCCTGACCTACTACGCGCCCTACGTGAGCGGCCTCACCAACGTCGCCCGCGACGTCGCCGAGGGGCTCGTCGCCCGGGGCCACCGCGTCACGGTCGTCACCACACGGCACGACGCCGCCCTCCCGCGGGAGGAGACCATCGCCGGCGTCCGCGTGGTGCGCACGCCCGTCCTGCTGCAGCTCGGCAAGGGCGTCATCAGCCCGTCCTTCATCCCCGCCGTCCTCCGCGAGGCACGGCACGCGGACGTGGTCAACATCCACGCGCCCATGGTCGAGGCCGGCCCCCTCGCGTGGCGCGCGGCGCGGATCACCCGCGTCGTCACCACCTACCACTGCGACGTCGACCTGCCGAGCGGCCTGGTGAACGCCGTCCAGCGCACCGTGATGGACCGCTCGAGCGTCCTCGCGGCCCGCAGCTCCACGCGCGTGGTCGTCACGAGCGACGACTACGCCGACCACTCCCGCATCGCGTCCGCCCTCGTGCGGGGCCGCGCCGTGATCGCCCCGGGCTGCCACGACCGCAGCGGAGGACGCCCCGCGTTCCGGGAGACGGACGGCCCGCACGTCGGCTTCCTCGGGCGCATCGTGGAGGAGAAGGGCATCGAGTACCTCGTCGAGGGCTTCTCCGCGCTCGACCGCCCCGACGCGCGCCTCATCATCGGCGGCGACTTCTCGAAGGTCGCGGGCGGCTCGGTCATCGACCGGGTGAAGGAGCGGATCGCGGGCGACGACCGCATCCGGCTGCTCGGCTTCGTGGCCGACGAGGACGTGCCCGACCTGTACGCGTCGGTGGACGCGTTCGCGCTCACCTCCGTCAACGCGTTCGAGGCGTTCGGCATCGTGCAGGTCGAGGGCATGATCGCGGGCGTCCCCGCGGTCGCGTCCGACCTGCCCGGGGTGCGCCAGCCCGTGCGCACGACCGGCTTCGGCGTCGTGGTGCCGCCCCGGGACTCGGCGGCGATCACCCGCGCGCTCGAGGACATCGCGTCCCGATCGGACGACGTCCCCGCGATGGCGGCGCGGGCGAAGGAGCTGTACGGGGTCGAGACGGCCACGCGTGCCTACGAGGAGCTGTTCGCCGCGCTCGCCCGCTGAGGCGAGGCGCCGGTGCGTCGGCGGCGGGGCGCCGCGTCAGACGACGCCGGGCTGGACGTACAGGCCGATGACCAGGATCACGAGCCAGATGCCGGCGAGCACCTGCAGCATGCGGTCGCCGAGCGCGATCTCCTCGGGCGCCTGGGCGTCCCCGCGGTCGATGTGCTGGCCGTAGCGCAGCACCGCGAGGACGAAGGGCGCCACCGAGATGGACAGCCAGAGGTTCCGCAGGTCGGTGAAGAGCTCGAACGCCCACAGGCTGTAGCCGAGGATGAGGATCGTCGCGGCCGAGTGCCAGATGAAGCCCAGGTACCCGAGCGTGTAGCCCTTCAACGACCCGCGCACGTCGCCCTGGAGGTCGGGGTTGCTGGCGAGCTCGCCGTAGCGCTTGCCCGAGACCATGAGGAGCGAGCCGAAGACGGCGACGAGGAGGAACCACTGGCTGAGGACGACGCCCGTGGCCGCGCCGCCCGCGATGGCCCGGAGCAGGAAGCCGGAGGAGACGACGGCGATGTCGAGGATGGTGATGTGCTTGAGCCAGATGCAGTACGCGATCTGGACGAGCTCGTAGCACAGCACGACCACGGCCAGCTCGACCCCGCCGAGGAGCGCGACGCCGAGGCCCGCGAGCAGCAGGACGGCCGCGACCGCGATGGCGACGGGCACCGGCACGATGCCGGCCGCGATGGGGCGCGAGCGCTTGCGCGGGTGCGCCCGGTCCGCCTCGACGTCGAGGATGTCGTTCAGGAAGTAGATGCCGGACGCCGCGAGGCAGAAGGCGATGAAGGCGAGCACGGCGCGGACCAGGGACGGCTCGAACAGCGCGCCGGCGGCGACCGGGGCGGCGAACACCAGGACGTTCTTCATCCACTGGCGGACGCGCGCGGTGCGGACGACCCCGCCGACGACCGACGTGCTGGTGCCGCCGGGGGTGCGGGGGACGAGATCTGGTTCGCTGATGGTGGTCCTCCTGGTCGGGCGATCAGAGTCACCGTAGCCGGTGGAGGGGCCCGGCGCCGAACCGGCGGGCCGCGGCCGGGACGGGGGCCGCGGCGTCCGCGGACCGGCCGTCGGATAGGGTCGTCGGGTGCAGATCCGACGGAACATCCTCCTGTGACGGCAGCCAGGATCCACCTCGTGCGACACGGCGAGGTCGACAACCCCGACGGCATCCTCTACGGACGGCTGCCCGGCTTCGGGCTCACGGCCCTCGGTCGCCGCATGGCGCAGGCCGCGGCCGAGCGCATCGTCGAGGAGGGCCGCGAGGTGGGCCTCCTCCGGACCTCGCCGCTGCAGCGTGCGCTCGAGTCCACGGCGCCGATGGAGTCGGCGCTGGGCCTGGACCCCGAGCACCGGACGGGACTCATCGAGGCCTCCAGCCGCCTCGAGGGCGGGCGGTTCGACGTGAGCCTGTCGATCCTCGGCAAGCCCTCCGCCTGGCGCTACCTGGTCAACCCGCTGCGGCCGAGCTGGGGCGAGCCCTTCGCCGAGGTCGCCGCGCGCATGCGGGTCGAGCTGGCCGCCGCGGCGGCGGATGCGCCCGACGGCACGGACGCCGTCCTCGTGAGCCACCAGCTGCCCATCTGGATGACCCACCGCAGCGTCACCGGCAAGCCGCTCTTCCACGACCCGCGGAAGCGCCGCTGCGCCCTGTCGAGCATCACCTCGTTCGAGCCCGCCGCCGGCGGGTTCCGCGAGGTCGGCTACTGGGCCCCCTCGCCCGGGCTCCTGGCCGCGTCCACGGACACCGGCGCGGTCTGACCCCTGCGCTGACCCGTCCGGCTTCCCGGCGGCCGCCGCCCGCGGATCAGCCGGGCCGGTGCTCCTCCGGCAGCCCGTGCCGCCAGCTGCGGCCCTGCGCGGCCTTGACGGCGCAGATCACGAGCAGGACCCAGCCCCACTCCACGAGCGTCGCGCTCTCGGCGAGCGAGGACACGAGCAGCACGACAAGCACGAGCGCCGTCCAGACGTAGCCGACGCCGCGCTTCGTGGTCGCCAGCACCCAGGAGCGCCCGAGCGCGAGGGCGCCGAACACCGCGAACAGGGCGAGGCCCACGAGGCCGGCCTGCAGGTACAGGTCGAGGTAGGCGTTCCGCCCGCTCTCCTGCGCGCCGCGGCTGACGAGGTCGAGCGCCGTGTAGGGGTACGCGTCCAGGGGCCAGGAGCCGACGAACCCCCACCCCTCGATGGTGTTGAGGTCGATGAGGCGGAGCATCTCCCGCCAGACCGCGACGCGCTGCAGGTAATCGGGGCGGGCCTGCAGCACCTGGAGCACGGGGGAGCGGAAGGCGACCACCAGGACGGCGACGACGGCGGCGAGCACCAGGACGGCGCTGTTGGCGAGCGGGCGCGCCTGCCGGGCGAGGTGCCGCAGCCCGAGGATCGCGAGGGCCGCCACGGCGAGCACCAGGAACGTGCCGAGGATCACCGACGAGCGCGTGAGGGACGCCACGAGGAGGGCGACGGCGAGCGAGAACACGCCGCGGCCGCGGGAGACGGAGCGCGTGATCAGCTCCACGGCGAAGGTCACGGCGGCGACGAGGGCCACGATCCCGAGCGCGTTGCGCTCGCCGAGGAGGCCCTGGACGGGGCCCAGGCGCTCGAGCGCGCCGCGGATCCCGAGGAACGGGATGGGCCCGTCGATGAGCAGGCCCGCCAGCACCTCGAGGGCGAGGGACGACACGAGGACCAGGCGCAGCACGTCGCCGGCCGCCCGCACGATCTGGATGAGGTCGCGGACCACGCCCACGTAGACGGCGAGGAAGGCGGAGGCGGTCAGGTACAGCACCCCGCCGATCGCGTCCGGCTGGTAGGCCGTCCAGAGCAGGGTCGCCGCGCACCAGCCCACGAGGACGAGCAGCGAGATCGGGAGGAGCCCCCGCCACTCCCAGTCGCCCCGCTTGGCCGCGAGCGAGCCGGCGGCCATCGCGACCAGCGCGGTCACGACGGCGGCGAGCCCCGCCCAGCCCATGGTGGCGCGCAGCGCGTGCGCGAGGACCGCCGTCCCGAGGATGCAGTGCGTGAGCGCCGCCGAGAAGCGCGCCGACCCGAGGAGGTCGGGCAGGCGCTCGGGCAGCGGGAGGCGGGCGGGGAGGGTCATGCGCGGGGCGTCGCGGATGGTCGGCGGATCACCGGTCGGCCGCGCGGCTCAGGCGACGCCGGGATCGGCGGTCGCGACGGACGGGGCGGGCGCGGAGCCGGCGGACGACGGCGCCGCGGACGATGACGGTGACGACGGTGACGCGGCCACCGGACGGGCGGGCGCGTCCCGGCGGCGGGAGTCGACCGGTCCGGGGACGTCCTCGCGCGCCACCATGCCGGAGCGGGTGGCGATGGCGATGACGACGAGGAGCAGCCAGTTGCCCTCGTAGAGGAGACGGCTCTCGGCGAGGCTCTGCACGACCAGCGCGGTCATGAGGAGCAGGGGCGCCAGCGCGAGCGCGGTGTACGGCTCGACGCGGTCCCGCCGGTGCTGCGGGCGGTCGATGGCGGCCCACCAGGAGCGGACGTACGTGGTGACGACGAGGCAGGCGAAGACGAGGAGACCCACCACGCCGAGCTGCATGAGGACGTCGAGGTAGGCGTCGTGCGCCTGGAGGTAGGTGACGCCGCTGCGGACGGCGAGGCCCTCGAAGGGGTGGACCCACGGTGCCCAGTAGCCGATCCAGCCCCAGCCGAGGACGGGGTGCTGCTGCCAGAGGCCGAGGACCGACTCCCAGATCTCGAAGCGTCCCGTGAGGTCCGGCGACCGGCCGAGGAGCTCGAAGACGTCCGCCGTGCGCGTCGCGACGACGACGGCTGCGACGACCGCGGCGACGACCACGCCGCCGGCCAGCACGAGCCGGCCGCGGAGGCCCACGCGGCGCGCGAGGAGGGCGAGGGCGGCGACGACGCCCGTCATGACGAGCGCGACGAGGACGGTGGAGCTGCCGGTGAGGGCCAGGGTCGCGAGCGCCACGACGATCCACGCGACCGCCCGGCGGCGGGGCAGCGCGCGGGCGGCGAGCTGCAGCGCGACGACGACGAGGGCGAGGAGGGCGACCATGGCGAGGAGGTTCGCGTTGCCCACCACGCCCTGGATGCGGCCTCCGCTCAGCAGCTCCCCGCGCGTCCAGGCGAAGGCCGCCGGCGCATCGGGACCGTAGTCGGTGAAGAAGGGCATGACCGGCTGCCGCACCACGACCGCGACGAGCAGCTCGAACGCGAGCGACAGCCCGAGGATGATGCGCAGCGCCCGCCCGAGCGCCTGCACGATCTCGGCCCACGAGAGCAGGAGGACGAGCGTCACCGCGGCGATGGACGTCGACAGCTGGATGACGACGCCGATCGCCGACTCCGGCCGGTACCCGGACCATGCGATCGACAGCACCGCGAGCCCGGTGAAGGCGATCAGCGGGACGGGCAGCACGCGCAGGCGCGGGAGCGGCCGCGCGCGCGCGATGAGGGTGACGCTCGTGATCAGGATCGCCAGGGCGATGGCGCCGAACCCCCACCAGCTGAGGCCGTTCCGCCACATGTCACCCGCGAAGGTGGTGACGAGGACGGCGGTCGCGAATCCCCGGAGGGCTCGGCGGCTGGCGGTGGGCATGCCCATCAGGGTATCCGGGTCCGGCCGTGCGTCCCGCCGCCTGAGGGAAGCGGTGCGGGAGGCGCCCGGGTGCCCGATGCGCCGCCCGTCGCGCTGTCCGTCAGACGAAGGCCGCGTGGCCCGTGATCGCGCGGCCGACGATGAGGGTGTTCATCTCCCGCGTGCCCTCGTAGGAGTAGATGGCCTCCGCGTCGGCGAAGAACCGCGCCACGTCGTAGTCGAGGACGATGCCGTTGCCGCCGAAGGCCTCGCGGCACCAGGCGACCGTCTCCCGCATGCGGCTCGTGGCGTAGGCCTTGGCGAGCGCCGAGTGCGAGTCGGTCTGCGTGCCGTCGTCGACCATCTCCGAGGCGCGCGTGACCAGGCCGATCGACGCGGTGATGTTGCCGAGGCTGCGGACGAGCAGGTCCTGGATCAGCTGGTGCGCGCCGAGGGGCTTGCCGAACTGCTGGCGCTCGCCCGTGTACGCGACCGCGGCCTCGTACGCGCCGACCGAGATGCCGATGGCGGCCCACGCCACCTCGGCGCGCGTCAGGCGCAGCACGGTGGCGGTGTCGGCGAAGGAGCGCGCGTTCTGCAGCCGGTTCCGCTCGGGCACGATCACGCCGTCCAGCTCGATGTCGGCGTTCTGCACGATGCGGAGGGCCTGCTTGTCCTCGATGCGGGTGGCGCGGAAGCCGGGGGAGTCGTTGGGCACGAGGAAGCCCTTCACCTGCCCGTCGTCGGCGTCCTTCGCCCAGATGACGGTGACGTCGCTCACGGTGCCGTTGCCGATCCAGCGCTTGCTGCCCGTGATGCTCCACTCGTCGCCGCGGCGCGTGGCGACGGTGCGGAGGCCGCGGGCGGAGTCGGACCCGGACAGCGGCTCGGTGAGCCCGAAGGAGCCGAGGATCTCGCCCGACGCGAAGCGCGGCAGCCACTCGGCCCGCTGCTCGGGGGACCCGGCGACGGCGACGCTGCCCATCACCAGGCCGCTCTGCATGCCGACGAGGGTCGCGATGCTCGCGTCGACGCGACCGAGCTCGAGCGCCGCCCAGCCCCGGTACACGGCCGAGTTCTCGAAGGGGCGCGTCTCGGGGAACGGCATCCCGAAGATGCCCCGCTCGGCGAGCCCGCCCACCACGTGCCGGGGGAACTCGGCTCGGGCCCACAGGCCGTTGACGTGGGGCCGGACCTCGGCCTCGAGGTAGGCGCGCAGGTCGGCGAGGGACTCCTTCTCCCGGTCGCCGAGCCGGGACTCGTAGCCGTAGAAGTCGCCGATGAGGGGGGTGAGGGACACGATGCTCCGTTGCGGTTCGTCGGCGCCCTCGGGACGGGCGCCTCGCGGCCGAGCCTATGTCGGCGTCGCGGCGGCGCCCCGATCGGTTGGTACTTTGGTCGCGTCCGGACAGGACGCGCCCCCTCGGGCGTTGTAGGTAGCCGCCAAGCCCGACAGGATCATCCGTGTTCACCTCCCTCGCCAACACCCCCCGCGACTACGCCTGGGGGTCCCGCACCGCCATCGCCGACCTCCTCGGCCGCGAGCCGTCCGGCGGTCCGGAGGCGGAGCTCTGGCTCGGCGCGCACGACGGCTCGCCGACGCGCATCGTCGATCCCGCGCAGGCGGGCGGCGCGACGACGCTGTCCGCGTGGATCCAGGCGGACCCCGCGACCACGCTCGGCCCGCTCGCCGAGGGCCTCCGCCCGGGTGACGGCCCCGGCCTGCCCTTCCTCCTCAAGGTGCTCGCCGCGGGCGGCCCGCTCTCGCTGCAGGCGCACCCCGACCTGCACCGGGCCCGCCTCGGCTTCCGCGACGAGGAGGCGCGGGGCGTCCCCGTCGACGCCCCGCACCGCAACTACAAGGACCCGCTGCACAAGCCGGAGCTCGTGTACGCGCTGAGCGACGAGTTCCACGCGCTCTGCGGGTTCCGTCCGCTCTCGGAGGTGCGGCAGGTGTTCACGCTGCTCCTCACCCTCGACGCCTCCGGCCCCGACTCCGACCCGGCCGTCATCCGCAGCGTCCTGTCGCGCCTCACGGGGTCCGAGGCGGACGTGCTCCGGGACGTGTTCGCCTTCCTCATGGGCGGCGGGTCCGCCGTGCGGCGCCTGGTCGACCGCGTCACCCTGCTGGCGAGCCTCGCCTCCGACCGGCAGTGCCGGGAGTTCTCCACCGAGATGCGCACCGTGCGGGAGCTCGCCGAGGCGTACCCGGGCGATCCGGGCATCGTCACCTCACTGCTGCTCAACCGCGTGACGCTCCGCCGCGGCGAGGCGCTGTACCTGCCCGCCGGCAACATCCACGCCTACCTGCACGGCCTCGGGATCGAGCTCATGGCCGCGTCCGACAACGTGCTGCGCGGCGGCCTCACGCCCAAGCACGTCGACGTGCCCGAGCTGCTCGACGTGCTCGAGTTCCAGGCGCTGCCCGTGCCGTACCTGGAGCCGGAGCACGCGGCGCCCGGCGTCGAGCTGTACCGCCCCGACGTGCCCGACTTCCTGCTCGCGCGCATCGCCCCGGCCACGCGCGAGGCCTCGGACGGGGACGCGGGGGCGAGCGTCGTGGCGATCGACGGGCCCGCCATCGTCATCTGCACCGCGGGCGCCGTGTCGATCCGGGGCGAGGCCTCCGCGGTGGACGTCGCCCGCGGCGAGGCCGTGTTCGTCACCCCCGACGAGGGCCGCCTGGTCGTCGTCGGCGACGGGGAGGCGTTCCTCGCGACGACGCCCGCGCCCACCGCCCGGGACGAGGACGACGCCCCCTCCGCGTGACCGGGGCACCGCGGCGCCGTCGATAGGGTTGCCGCATGACATGGTTGGTCACCGGCGGCGCCGGCTACATCGGTTCGCACATCGTCTCGGCGTTCGCGCGCGCGGGGCTCGACACGGTCGTCCTCGACGACCTCTCGAGCGGGCACGAGTCCTTCGTCCCCGAGGGCGTCCCCTTCCACCGCGGATCCGTCCTCGACCGAGAGCTCCTCGCCCGCGTCCTCGGGACGGGTGACATCCGCGGGGTCGTGCACGTCGCGGGCTTCAAGTACGCCGGCGTGTCCGTCCAGCGCCCGCTGCACACGTACGAGCAGAACGTCACGGCCACGGCGGTGCTCCTCGAGGAGATGCAGCGCGCGGGCGTCGACAGCATCGTGTTCTCGTCCTCCGCCGCCGTGTACGGCACGACCGACGTCGACCTCGTCGACGAGAGCACCCCCCGGGCGCCCGAGTCCCCGTACGGGGAGTCGAAGCTCATCGGCGAGTGGCTGCTGCGCGACCAGGGCGTCGCCACGGGCCTGCGGCACGCGTCGCTGCGCTACTTCAACGTCGTCGGATCCGGCGAGGAGGGCTACTTCGACACGAGCCCGCACAACCTGTTCCCGCTCGTCTTCGACGCGCTGCTCGACGGTCGGACGCCCCGCATCTACGGCGGCGACTACGCGACGCCCGACGGCACGTGCGTCCGCGACTACATCCACGTCGTCGACCTCGCGGCCTCGCACGTCGCGGCCGCCCGCCGCCTCGAGGCGGGGGAGCCCGTCGAGCCCGTCTACTGCCTCGGCAGCGGCGAGGGCGCGAGCGTGCGCGAGATCATGACGGCCATCCGCACGGCGACCGGGATCGACTTCGAGCCGGAGCTGCACGACCGCCGCCCCGGCGACCCGGCGCGCATCGTCGCGTCCGGGGAGCTCGCCGCGCGCGACATCGACTGGGCCATGCGCCACACCCTCGACGACATGGTCCAGAGCGCCTGGCGGGCCCGCCAGGCCGGCGCCGGGGCGTAGCGCCGACGGCGAGCGGCGGCGCGTCGCAACCCTCGAGGAGCGGCTGAGGGTTTACGCTCCGCGGCTTGACGAAGGCGAGTTACGCCGGTGTAATTATGACGATGAGCTGGGGCCGGCCGGGCGCCCCTGCCGCGTGGGGAGATCGTGACATGGCACTACCTGAGTACCACGCCGGAGTCCCCGACGACTGGTTCGTCGACCCCGTCCGACTCGGGGTCCCGGGCGTCCGCACCGTCGAGGACGGCAACCCGCTCGCGTGGCAGGCGGACTCGCTCTGCGCGCAGACCGACCCCGAGGCGTTCTTCCCCGAGAAGGGCGGATCCACCCGCGACGCCAAGCGGATCTGCGGATCGTGCGAGGTGCGCAGCGAGTGCCTCGAGTACGCGCTGGAGAACGACGAGCGCTTCGGCATCTGGGGCGGCCTCTCCGAGCGCGAGCGCCGCAAGCTCCGCAAGCGCGCCGTCTGAGCGCCCACCGGGCACCCGTCCGCGCCCCGGCGCGGGCTGACCGGCGCGCCGGTCGGCTGCGGCGGATCCGCACCACGCACCACGTAGGGTCTCCTCTGTCATGCAGCCACGAGTAACCGCGATCCTCGTCGCCCACGAGGGCGCGCAGTTCCTCGACCGGACCCTCCAGGCGCTCGCGGCCCAGACGCGGCGTCCCGACCAGGTGGTCGCGGTCGACCTCGGCTCCCGCGACGCGTCGGCGGCGCTGCTCGCCGCCGCCGAGCCGACCCGCATGGTGCAGGCGCCGGCCCGCATGACCTTCGGGCAGGCCGTCGACCAGGCCGTCCGCGTCATCCCGTCGCCCGAGGGCGACCACGAGCTGCTGTGGCTGCTCTCCGCCGACAACGCGCCCGCGCCCGACGCCCTCGAGCGCCTGCTCGCCGCGGTCGAGGCCTCGCCGAGCGTCGCGGTCGCCGGGCCGAAGACCATGGAGTGGGACCACCCCGGGTACATCCACGAGATGGGGACCACGCTGACCACGCTCGGCGCGTCCGTCCCCATCGTCGACGTGGAGCTCGACCAGGCGCAGTACGACGAGATGAGCGACGTCCTCGGCGTCGCCGCGGGCGGCATGCTCGTCCGCCACCGCCTCTGGGACGAGCTCGGGGGCCTCGACGACGCGCTGCCCGCCCTCGACGACGCCCTCGACCTCTGCGTGCGCGCCCGGCTCGCCGGCCACCGCGTCGTCGTCGTGCCGGCCGCGCGCGTCGCCTCCGCGGGCGACGCCGCCCCCGGCACCGCCTTCCTCGGCCGCCGCACGCCGCGTCACCGGCGACGCCGGCTGCGACGCCAGGCGCAGCTGCACCGCCGCCTGGCCTACGCGCCGCCGGTCGCCGTCCCGTTCCTCTGGCTCTCCCTCGTGCCGCTCGCGATCCTCCGGGCGCTGCTGCAGCTGCTCCGGAAGCGGCCCACCGCCGCGCCGGGGGAGATCGGGGCGGCCGTGCGCGTCGCCGTCGCGCCCGGCCGGATCCGGGCCAGCCGCCGCCGCCTCGCCGCCGTGCGGACCGCGCCCTGGTCGAGCATCGCCTCGCTGCGCCAGCCGCTCGCGGTCGGCCGCCGACGCCGGTCGCTCGCCCGCGAGCAGTACCGCGTCGAGCACCGGGGCGTGTCGGACGGCGTGGAGTTCCTCGCCACGGGCGGGGGCTGGACGGTCCTCGCGGCCCTCCTCCTGGCGGCCGTGATGTGGCTGCCGCGGCTCTCCGGCACCGCGCTCACCGGCGGGCAGCTCCTGCCGCTCGGGCCGAGCGCCGGTGCGCTGTGGGCGCAGGTCGGCATCGGCGTGCGAGGCTCGGGCGCCGGACCCGTGGCCCCGTCCGACCCGTTCGCGTACGTGCTCGCGGTGCTCGGCAGCGTCACCGCGTGGGAGCCCTCCCTCGCCGTGCTGGGGCTCTTCGTGGCGGCCCTGCCGCTCGCCGCGCTGGCCGCGTGGCTCTGCGCCGCGCAGCTCACCCGGAACGCATGGCTGCGGGCGCTCGCAGCGCTCGTCTGGACGCTCGCGCCGACGTTCCTCGTGGCGCTCGGCGAGGGCCGCCTGCCGGCCGTGCTCGCGCACCTGCTGCTCCCGTGGCTCGCGCTGGCGGTGCTGCGCGCGCCCCGGTCGTGGTCGGCGTCGGCCGTCGCGGGGATCCTCATGGCCGCCGTCGGGGCGTCGGCCCCGTCGCTCGTGCCCGCCGTCCTCGTGCTCTGGCTGGTCGCCACCGTGCGCGCCGGACGCCGTGCGGGCCGGCTCGTCACCATCCCCGTCCCGCTGGTCGCGCTCGTCGCGCCCCTCGTCGCCTACCGCCTCATGCAGGGCCAGCCGCTCGCCCTCGCCGCCGACCCGGCCGTGCCCGCCGCCTTCACCCCCGCGGACGTGCCGGGGCTCGCCCTCGGCTTCCCCGTCTCCGGCCTCGGCGGCTGGACGGCGTTCGTCGACGGCCTCGGGCTCGGCCTGCCGGCCGCCGTGCCGCTCGTCGTCGTCGCGGTGCTCGTCGCCCCGCTCGTCCTCGGCGCCCTCGCGGCGCTGTTCCTCCGCGGATCGCACCGCGCCGCCCTCGCGCTCGGCGTGACGGTGCTCGGGTTCGCCACCGCCGTCCTCGCCGCGCGCACCGTCGTGCAGGCGAGCGGCCCCGACGTGGTCGCCGTGTGGCCGGGATCCGGCCTCAGCCTCCTCTGGCTCGGCCTGGCGGGCGCCCTGGTGCTCGGGTTCGCCACCCTCGGGCGCCGCTCCGTCGTCCCCGGGCTCGTCGCCGCGGTGACGCTCGTCGTGCTGGCGCTCCCGCTCGTCGCGGCGGCGGTCGCCGGGTCCACCGCGGTGCGCGCCACCGCCGACACCTCCCTGCCGGGCCTCGTCGTCGCGGAGGCGGCGACCGACCCCTCCGTGGGCACGCTCGTGCTGCGCGCCGCCGACGACGGCTCGCTCACCGCGGACGTGGAGCGCGGCACCGGCCGGACGCTCGAGCAGGTCTCCACGATCGACTCCGCCGTAGGTCCGCTCACGGACACGCAGCAGCGCGTCGCCGAGCTCGCCGGCAACGTGTCCTCCCGGTCCGGCCTCGACGCGACCGAGGAGCTGCGGGGCCTCGGCATCAGCTACGTGCTGCTCGCCCCGCCCGCGGGCACGGCCCAGGCGGTGCTCCACGACCGCGCGCGCTCGGCCCTCGACGACGATCCCGTGTTCACGGTGGTCGGCGAGACCGAGGCCGGCCTCCTCTGGCGCTTCGTCGGCAGCGATGACCTCGACGCCCGGGTCCCGGCCCCCGGGAACCTCGACGACCCGGGGCGCGCGGGCGTCCTCGCGGCGCAGGCCCTGGTCTTCGCCCTCACGCTCCTGCTCGCGATCCCCACGGGCCGCCTGGCCGCGCGCAGCCGTCCCCTCCCCGCGTACCGCGAGCCCGTGGTCGCCGCCGACGCCCGTCCCGCGGACGCGGACGAGCCGCGCCCCGAGCACGACGACCGCGGCATGCCCGCCTACCTGGACGAGGCCACGGGCGCGAGCGTCGAGTCCGCGGCCTTCGGCGACATCCCGCAGGCGGGGGAGCGCCGGCTCGACGACGACGACGACGACGTGGACGCGCCCGCCGAGGGCGGACGCCCGGACCGCGAGGACGCCGACCCCGAGGACCGCGACCCCGGCCCCGGCGCCGACGACGACGACCGCAGGAGGACAGATGGCCAGGCGTGACGCCGTGCGCATCGCGACGCGCGTGACCACCGGGATCGCCGGGGTGGCCGTGCTCGGGGTCGTCGTCGCCGGGGCGCTCCTGCTGCCGCCGGCGGCGGGCGGGGAGAGCGCCCCCTCCGTCCTCGTGACGCCCGTCGCCACCGACCAGCAGCGCGTCTGCGCGGGCGCCCTCCTGCGCCCGCCCGAGGCGGACGCCTCCTCCACCACGACCGCGGTCGCCGTCGGCAGCGCCGCCGTGACGAGCGGATCCGCGGTCGCCGGCGCCGCCGCCGGCGGACCCGGGGTCCGCACCTCCCGCATCCCCGCCCCCGACGTCCAGGGCGGCGACTCGAGCCAGGCGTCCGTGCTCGCGGTCGCGGGCGACGTGGACGGGGAGCCGACCGACCTCGCGGGCGCCGCGTCCGAGATCGCCGGCGAGGGCGACCTCGCCGGGCTCGCGGCCGTCCCGTGCGCCGAGGCGACGGCCGAGTCCTGGCTCGTCGGCGGGGCCACGACGACCGGCCGCACCACGTTCGTCGTGCTCGACAACCCGTCCGGCGTCTCGTCGACCGTGGACCTCGCCATCGCGGGCGAGGAGGGCCCCGTCAGCGCTCCCGGCGCGAGCGGCATCACCGTCCCGGCCGGCAGCCGGCGCGTCCTCAGCCTCGCGGGCCTCGCCCCCGACCTCGCCTCCCCGGCCGTGCACGTTCAGAGCCGCGGCGGACAGGTCGTCGCGCGGCTGGAGCAGAGCACCGTGCGGGGCCTCCTCGCGGGCGGTGTCGACTGGATCGGCCCCGCCGCGGCCCCCGCCACCCGGCTCACGATGACCGGGCTCCGCATCGACTCCGCGTCCGCGCCCGCGCCGCCCGTGGAGGGGGAGGAGGCCCGCGCGGCCGACGACGGCGGATCCGCCCCCGGCGCCGGCTCGGACCCCGGCACCGACCCCGACCGCGAGACGGCCGTGCGGATCCTCGTGCCCGGCACGGAGGACGCCGACGTCAGCGTGAGCGTCGCCCCCGAGGACGGCACCGACGGCACGGGCACCACCTTCACGGTGCAGGCCGACGCCGGCCGCACCCTCGACGTCCCCGTCACCGACCTCCCCGACGGCCGCTACGCCGTGAGCGTGCAGAGCTCGGTCCCCGTCACGGCCGCCGTGCGGAGCGTGTCGGGCGCGGCCGAGGGCGGCGCCACCGACTTCGCCTGGCTGCCGTCCGCGGAGGCGCTCACCCGGGACGCGCTCGTGTCCGTCCCCGAGGGCCCCGCGCCGCTCCTCCACGTCCGGAACGCCGGGGACGGCGCCGCGACCGTGACGGCGCGGCCGACGGACGGCTCCGAGGCCGTGGAGGTCCAGGTGCCCGCGGGATCCGCCGCGTCGGTCGAGGTCGCCGCCGGGCGCACCTACCTGCTCGAGGGTGCGACGGGCCTCACTGCCACCGTGACGCTCGCCGAGCCGGGGCGGTCCGCAGCCCTGCCCGTGGTGCCCGTGCTGCCGGCCGCGGACCCCCTGCGCGTCCACCCCTGAGCCCCGCGCGGGCACCCGCGCCCGTGGCGCGGAAGCCTGCCGGGCGGTCGCGATCCGCCGCTAGTGCGGGTCGTACCTGTCCGGGGCGAGGTCCCACGGGTCCTTCCCGAGGAGCTCCCCGACCGCCCGGAAGACGCAGCCCTCGACGAGCGCGCGCTGGTGGTGCTCGTCGTCCTCGTGGAGGTGCGCGAGGCGCTCGATCGGGAGCCGGTAGAAGATGACGCGACGCTGGTCCTCGAGGACGCTCCAGCGGTCGATTCCGTCCCGTTCGCTGTTCTCGGCGGGGAGGGCGGCGACCTCGAAGGAGACGCGGTCGAGCTCATCGGGCCACAGGCCGCGGAGGTACTCGGCGGCGGACGCGACGGTCTGGTCGAAGAGGTCGGCGCGCGTGCGCAGCACCGGGAGCTCGGGCCCGGTGACGGGGGAGCGGAGGCCGCGGCCGTGCCGGTCGCGCCAGGAGCCGCGGATCGAGACGTGGCCTCCCCGGCGGCGTGGACGTGGCATGGCCCCATCGTACGGCCCCGGCGTCGGCGGTAGTGTGGGCCCGACATGACGAACAGGCCCTGCTCCCGCGTCGGCTGCACCGGCGGCGCCACGACCACGCTCACCTACGTCTACGCCGACTCCATGGCCGTCCTCGGTCCCCTCAGCCACGACTCGGAGCCCCACAGCTACGACCTGTGCGACCGCCACGCGGCCCGTCTCTCGGCCCCGCAGGGCTGGCAGATCGTCCGGCACGGCGTGCTCGGTGAGGTAGGTTTCGGAGCATGACGACGACTGCCGCCGAGAACCTGACCGCCATCGTGAAGACCTACGACGTGCGAGGTCTCGTCGGAAGCCAGCTCACGGAGGAGCTGGTCACGGCGCTCGGGGCGGGCTTCGTCGACGAGCTCGGCGCGGCCGGCAGCGAGGTCGTCGTCGGCCACGACATGCGCGACTCCTCGCCGTCCTTCGCCCGGGCCTTCGCCGAGGGCGCCACGGCCCGCGGCGCCGACGTGCTGCTCATCGGCCTCTGCTCCACCGACGAGACCTACTTCGCGTCCGGGTCCCTCGACGCGCCCGCGGTCATGTTCACCGCGAGCCACAACCCGGCCACCTACAACGGGCTCAAGTTCTCCCGCGCGGGCGCCCAGGGCATCAGCCTCGACACGGGCCTCGCGGCCATCCGCGACCGCGCCATCGGCTTCCTCTCGGACGGCATCGCCGCCGTCGAGCCGGCCGGCCAGGTGCGCGAGCGCGACGTCCTCGCCGACTACGCGGGCTACCTCCGCCAGCTGGTGGACCTCTCCGCCATCCGCCCGCTGCGCGTCGTCGTCGACGCCGGCAACGGCATGGGCGGCATGACCGTCCCCGCCGTCCTCGGCACGGCGGCCGGGCTCCCCGAGCTGCCCATCGAGATCATCCCCCTCTACTTCGAGCTCGACGGCACCTTCCCGAACCACGAGGCGAACCCGCTGGAGCCCGCGAACCTCGTCGACCTGCAGGCGGCCGTCGTCGCGCACGGCGCCGACCTCGGACTCGCCTTCGACGGCGACGCCGACCGGTGCTTCGTGGTCGACGAGAAGGGCCAGGCGGTCACGCCCAGCGCCGTCGCGGCGGTCGTCGCGCTCCGCGAGATCTCGCGCGTGAAGGCGCAGTCGCCGGACGACGAGGTCACCGTCCTGCACAACCTCATCACCTCGCGCATCGTCCCCGAGACGATCGAGGCGGCGGGCGCCACGGCGGTCCGCACGCGCGTCGGCCACTCGCTCATCAAGGACCAGATGGCCGCCACGGGCGCCGTCTTCGGCGGCGAGCACTCCGCGCACTACTACTTCCGCGACTTCTGGGGCGCCGACAACGGCATGCTCGCCGCCATGCACCTGCTCGCGGAGTTCGGCCAGAGCGAGGGCCTCATGTCCGACCTGTCGGCGCGCTACACGCCCTATGCGCTCTCGGGCGAGATCAACAGCACGGTCGAGGACGTGCCGGCCGCCTACGAGCGCATCGTCGAGGCGTTCCGCGGCCGCGGCGAGTTCGACGAGCTCGACGGCCTCACGGTCGACGGCCCGGTCGACGCCGACGGCGCCTTCTGGTGGTTCAGCGTCCGCCCGTCGAACACGGAGCCGCTGCTGCGCCTGAACGTCGAGGCCTCGACGGAGGAGCGCATGGCGTCCCTCCGCGACGAGCTCCTGGGGCTCATCCGCGGGGCCTGACCCGCACCGCACCGCCCCCGACGCCGCGCCCCTCCTCGAGGGGCGCGGCGTCGTCGTGCGTGCCGGCGGTGCCGTCCGCGTCGAGGTACCCCCGGGGGGTTACCTTCGATACCCCTAGGGGGTACCATGGAGGGGAACGGGAGGTGGCCACCATGGTCGGGTACAGCGAGGGCAAGGACGACATCCTCAAGCGGCTGCGTCGCGCCGAGGGCCAGGTGCGCGGCATCGAGCGCATGGTCGAGTCCGACACGTACTGCATCGACGTGCTCACGCAGGTCTCGGCCGTCACGCGCGCCATGGAGACCGTCGCGCTGAAGCTCCTCGACGACCATCTCGCCCACTGCCTCGCCGAGGCCGCGCGCGAGGGAGGCCAGGTCGCGGACGACAAGGTGCGCGAGGCCTCCGCCGCCATCGCGCGGCTCGTCCGCTCCTGATCCGCCCGGCGGCCGCGTCGGCCGCCGTCCGTCGCGCCCCCGACGCCCCCGACGCCCCTCCACCTGCGAACCCCCGAGAAGGAGACCCCATGACCACCACGACCTTCCCCGTCACCGGCATGACCTGCGCCCACTGCGTCGCGAGCGTCACCGAGGAGGTCGGCGAGCTCCCGGGCGTCGCGTCCGTGGCCGTCGACCTCGTCGTCGGCGGGGCATCCACCGTCACCGTCGAGAGCGACGGCCCGCTCGACCCCGAGGCCGTGCGCGCCGCGGTCGACGAGGCCGGGTACGTCGCGGGGCTCTGACATGACCGAGCCCGTCACCGGATCCGCCCCCGTCGCGGAGGACGCCGCCCTCACCCGCGTCGACCTCGACGTGCAGGGGATGACCTGCGCGTCGTGCGCCATGCGCATCGAGCGGAAGCTCGGCCGCATGCCCGGCGTCGAGGCGGCCGTCAACTACGCGACCCACCGGGCGCGCGTGCGGCTGCCCGAGGGCGTGAGCGTCGAGGACGCCATCCGCACCATCGAGCGGACCGGCTACCGCGCCAGCGAGCGCGCCGCGCGGGGGAGCGTGCCGGAGGCGGGGGGTGCCGCCCTCGTCGAGGCGGCGGTCCCCGCGGACGCTCCGGCCGTCGACGCCCCTCCCGCCCTCGCATCCGCGGCGGTGACCGCCCCCGCGGCGCGGACCGCATCCACCACCCCGGCCGCGGCCCCTGCCTCGGCCCCGGCCGAGACCGGCCCGAGCGACGCCGTCGCCGCGCGCGTCCCCGACGCCGACGAGCTCGCGCTCCGGCAGCGGCTCGTCGTCTCCGCCGCGCTCACCGTCCCGGTGTTCCTCATGGCGATGATCCCGGCGCTGCAGTTCCCCGACTGGCAGTGGCTCTCCCTCGCGCTCGCGGCGCCCGTCGCCGTCTGGGGCGCGTGGCCGTTCCACCGCGCCGCCGCGGTGAGCGCCCGCCACGGCGGCGTGGGCATGGACACGCTCGTGAGCATCGGCGTCGCGGCCGCGTTCCTGTGGTCCCTCTACGCCCTGTTCCTCGGCGACGCGGGGGAGCGGGGCATGACGATGACCATGGCCCTCGTCGGGGAGCCGGGCGCGGGATCCGGCGACATCTACCTCGAGGTCGCCGCCGCCGTCACCGTGTTCATCCTCGGCGGGCGCTACCTGGAGGCGCGCGCCGCCCGCGCGTCCGGCGCCGCCCTCGCGGCGCTCCTCGACCTCGCCGCGAAGGACGTGGCGGTCGTGCGCGACGGCGTCGAGCGGCGCATCCCGATCGGCGCCCTGCGCGTCGGCGAGGAGTTCGTCGTGCGTCCGGGCGAGCGCATCGCCACCGACGGCGTGGTCGTCGACGGCGCGAGCGCGGTCGACCGGTCGCTCCTCACGGGCGAGTCCCTGCCGGAGGAGGTCGGACCGGGCGACGACGTCACCGGAGCGACCCTCAACGCCGGCGGCCGCCTCCTCGTGCGCGCGACGCGCGTGGGGGAGGAGACCCGCCTCGCCCGGATGGCGGCCCTCGTGGAGGAGGCTCAGACCGGCAAGGCCCGCATCCAGCGCCTCGCCGACCGCGTGTCGGCCGTCTTCGTGCCCGTCGTCCTCGTGCTCGCGCTCGGCACGCTCGCCGGCTGGCTGCTGCTCGGCTTCCCGCCGGAGGCCGCGTTCACGGCCGCCGTCGCGACCCTCATCATCGCGTGCCCGTGCGCCCTCGGGCTCGCGACGCCGACCGCGCTCCTCGTGGGGACGGGCCGCGGCGCCCAGCTCGGCATCCTCATCACCGGACCGCAGGTGCTCGAGTCCACCCGCCGCATCGACACCGTGCTCCTCGACAAGACCGGCACGGTCACCACGGGCGTCATGTCGCTCGTGCGTGCCGTCCCGGCCGCCGGGGTCGACGCCGGCGAGCTCGTCCGTCTCGCGGCCGCCCTCGAGGCGCGCTCCGAGCACCCGGTTGCCCGGGCCGTGGTCGAGGCGGCGGGCGCCGGATCCGCGCCCGCCGTCGAGGGCTTCGTCGCGACCCCGGGCCTCGGCGTCCACGGCGTGGTCGACGGCCGCGCCGTCGCCGTCGGGCGGCCCTCGTGGCTGCGGGAGGCGTGGTCGGCGGAGCCCGACGCGGTGCTCGCCGAGGCGCTCCTGGCGGCGGAGGCCGACGGGTCGACCGTCGTCGCGGTCGCGTGGGACGGAGCCGTGCGCGGCGTCCTCGCGGTCGCCGACACCGTGAAGCCGACGAGCGCCGAGGCGGTCCGCCGCCTCCGGTCGCTCGGCCTCCGTCCCGTGCTCCTCACGGGCGACACCGCGGGGTCCGCCCGTCGCGTCGCCGACGAGGTGGGGATCGAGGAGGTCATCGCCGGGGTCCTCCCCGAGGGGAAGCTCGAGGCGGTGCGGCGGCTGCAGGCCGAGGGCCGCGTCGTCGCGATGGTCGGCGACGGCGTCAACGACGCCGCCGCGCTCGCGCAGGCCGACCTCGGCATCGCGATGGGCACGGGCACGGATGCCGCGATCGAGGCCGGCGACATCACGATCGTCCGCGGCGACCTCGTGCTCGTGGCCGACGCCGTGCGCCTCGCCCGCCGGACGCTCGGCACCATCCGCGGCAACCTGTTCTGGGCCTTCGCCTACAACGCCGCCGCGATCCCCGTCGCGATGGCGGGCCTCCTGAACCCGCTCGTCGCGGGGCTCGCCATGGCGCTCTCCTCGGTGTTCGTCGTCACGAACAGCCTGCGCCTGCGGTCCTTCCGCTAGCCGCCGGGCGCCCGCCCGTCACGCACGGGCGGGCGTCATGCCGCGGATGCGAGACTGGGGGCATGACCCTGCTGCCGGAGGCCACCTCCACCGCTCTGCCCTTCCGCGTCGCCGACCTCTCGCTCGCCGAGTCCGGCCGCCACCAGATCCGCCTCGCCGAGAACGAGATGCCCGGCCTCATGGCGCTCCGTGAGGAGTTCGGCGCGTCGCAGCCGCTCGCGGGCGCGCGCATCGCCGGATCCATCCACATGACCGTGCAGACGGCCGTGCTCATCGAGACCCTCACTGCGCTCGGCGCGCAGGTGCGCTGGGCCAGCTGCAACATCTTCTCCACGCAGGACGAGGCCGCCGCGGCGGTCGCCGTCGGCGCGGGAACCCCGGAGGCGCCCGCGGGCGTGCCGGTCTTCGCCTGGAAGGGCGAGACGCTCGAGGAGTACTGGTGGTGCACCGAGCAGATCTTCGACTGGTCGGGCGAGGCGCTGGCCGCCGGCGCCGACTGGACGGGCCCGAACATGATCCTCGACGACGGCGGCGACGCCTCGCTCCTCGTGCACAAGGGCCGCGAGTACGAGCTCGCGCAGGCCGTGCCGGAGACCCCCGAGGACGCGAGCCACGAGTACCGCGTCGTCCTCGACACGCTCCGCCGCAGCCTGCAGGCGTCCGGCGACCGCTGGACCCGCCGCGCCGCCGACATCCAGGGCGTCACCGAGGAGACCACCACGGGCGTCCACCGCCTGTACGAGCTGGCGCGTGACGGGGAGCTGCTGTTCCCGGCCATCAACGTCAACGACTCCGTCACGAAGAGCAAGTTCGACAACAAGTACGGCATCCGCCACTCGCTGCCCGACGGCCTGAACCGCGCCACCGACACGCTCATCGGCGGCAAGGTCGCGTTCGTCGTGGGCTACGGCGACGTCGGCAAGGGCGCCGCCGAGGCGCTGCGCGGCCAGGGTGCCCGCGTCATCGTCTCCGAGGTCGACCCCATCTGCGCGCTCCAGGCGGCGATGGACGGCTACCAGGTCGCGCGGCTGTCCTCGGTCATCGAGGCCGTCGACATCCTCGTCACCGGCACGGGGAACGTCGACGTCGTCCGCGTGGACGACATCCAGCGCATGAAGCACCAGGCGATCATCGCGAACGTCGGCCACTTCGACAACGAGATCGACATGGCCGGCCTCGAGCGCCTCCCGGGCGTGGAGAAGGTCGAGATCAAGCCGCAGGTGCACGAGTGGCGCCTGCCCTCCGGCCGCAGCGTGCTCGTGCTCTCCGAGGGCCGCCTGATGAACCTGGGCAACGCCACGGGGCACCCCTCGTTCGTGATGAGCAACTCGTTCACGAACCAGGTGCTCGCGCAGATCGAGCTCTACGTCCGCAACGACCAGTACCCGATCGGCGTGTACGTGCTGCCGAAGCACCTCGACGAGAAGGTGGCGCGCCTGCACCTCGACGCGCTCGGCGTGGAGCTCACCGAGCTCCGACCGGAGCAGGCCGCCTACATCGGCGTGCCCGTCGAGGGCCCGTACAAGGTGGACCACTACCGGTACTGACCGACCGCCGGGCCGACCGCCTGACCGCCGACGCCGTCCGACCCGCAGCGCGGGGCGGGCGGCGTCGGCGCGTGCGGGGCCGGATCCTCAGAGCGGGGTGGACGCCCCGGGCGGCGGGAAGCCGTGCGGGCGGCCCGCGAGGATCGGCTCGAGCGCCGTCATCCGGTCGCGCTCGAGCATCAGCGCGCGGTGCTCGCGCTCGCGGCGGACGGCGCCCACGGCCGTCACGAACGACTCGGCATCGGTCGCGGGAACGGGCGACACGTGCGCGGCGGCCTCCGCGGCGAGCTCGGCCGCGAGGCGCGCGCGGGAGGGCGCGGTCATCGCGCCGCGCTGCGTGAGGAAGCGCGCGACGCGGCGGCCCAGCTGGTCCGGGAGCCGGCCCACGTCGGCCTCGGCGGCCCAGGCGACGAGGTGCGGCGGCACGGGCGGCAGCGGCGCCGGGTAGGCGGGCACGCGCTCGTGCTGCGTCCGGGTGCCGGCCACCAGGTCGCCGAGGCGCTGGGCGCGCGGCGAGAGGAGCCCGACGAGGGCGGCGAGCCCGCCGAAGGTGAGGTACAGCTCGAGGACGCCGACGAGGGCACGCGCGACCGCGTGGCGGAGGCCGATGCCGCCGCCGTCCGCGCGGACGATGCGCGCCCCGACCGCCCAGCGGCCGAGCGAGCGGCCACGGGAGGCGACCTCGACCACGACGGGCATCACGACGACGGCGAGCACGACGGCGGCGATGACGCAGGCCGCGCCCGACGCCTCGTCGAGCAGCCCCGCCGCGGCGAGCCGGCCGATGAGGAGGACGAGCAGGAAGCCCACGACCACGGACGCGAGCACGTCGATCGCGGCGCCAGCGGCCCGCAGCACGAAGCCCGCGGGACGGACGTCGAGGGCGACGGCCTCGCCCACCACGAGCGCGTCGGGACCGTCCGAGGATCCCGGGTCGTGCGCGTCGGCGGCCGCCATGCATATAGTCAAGCAGATGGACCTCGACGCCTACACCGCCGCCCACCGGGACGCGTGGGACCGGCTCGCCCGCCTCTCCGGCCGGCGCCGGCTCACGGGACCCGACGCCGACGAGCTCGTCGACCGGTACCAGGCGGGCGCCGCCCAGCTCTCCGCCATCCAGGCCGCGGCCGGATCCACCGCGCAGGGGGACCGGCTGTCCGTCGCCCTCTCGCGGGCGCGCATGCGCTTCACCGGGCAGGCGACGAACCCCGCCGCGCGCATCCCCGCGTTCTTCGCCGTCGACCTCCCCGCGGCGCTGTACCGGATCCGCTGGCTCACCCTCGCGGTCGCCCTCGCGACCATCGCCATCGTGGCGCTCTACGCCACCTGGATCCTCCGGGACCCCGCGATGATCGCCAGCCTCGGCAGCGACGAGGACCTCCGCCGCTACGTCGAGGACGACTTCATCGACTACTACAGCTCCAACCCCGCGGCCTCGTTCACCGGCCAGGTGTGGACGAACAACGCGTGGATCGCGGCGCAGTGCGTGGCCTTCGGCATCACGGGGCTGTGGGTGCCGTACGTGATCCTGCAGAACGCGCAGGGCCTCGGCACGACCACGGCCGTCATGTTCTCCTACGGGGAGGGCGGCACGTTCTTCTCCTACATCCTCCCGCACGGCCTGCTGGAGCTCACGGCGATCTTCGTGGCCGCCGCCGCGGGCCTGCGCATCTCGTGGTCCTGGATCGCGCCCGGCGCCCGCACCCGCGGCCAGGCGCTCGCCGAGGACGGGCGGGCCCTCATCACCGTGGCCATGGGGCTCGTGCTGGTGCTGCTCGTGAGCGGGGTCATCGAGGGCTTCGTGACGCCGCAGCCCTGGCCCGTGCCGCTGAAGATCGGCATCGGCGCCGTGGCGCTCGCCGCGTTCCTCGTCTACATGGTGGTCGTGGGCGGCCGGGCGGTCCGCTCGGGCGCCACGGGCGACCTGGACGAGTTCGAGGCGGGCGGCCGGCGGATCGTCGCGGGCTGAGCCCCGCGGATCCGCCGGCCGCCCGCCTCGCGGGTCGTGCCGGCGCGGATCAGCCCGCGGCGGCGGCCCCGGCCGGGTCGACGTCCCGCTCGAGCGGCGTCGCGTCCACCGAGGTGCCCATGTGCAGGCGGAAGGCGCCGGGCTCGCGCCGCCAGCCGCCGTCCCAGTGCTGGAAGGCGCGGGCGGCGATCGCGACGGGCACCTCCGCCGACGCGCCGGCCTCCAGGTGCACGGACGCGAAGCCCGCGAGCCAGCGGACCGGACGGTCCACCGCGGACGCCGGGCGCGACGCGTAGGCCTGCACGACCTGCTTGCCCGCGCGGTCGCCCGTGTTCGTCACGGTGACGGTCGCTGTGATCCCGCCCGCGCCGTCGTCGGACACGCGGAGGTCGTCGAGGGCGTGCGTCGTGTACCCGAGGCCGTGGCCGAACGGGTAGGCGGGCGTCGCGCCGGCGCGGAGCCAGGCGCGGTAGCCGACGTGGATCCCCTCGTCGAAGACGACCCGCCCGTCGACGGGCGTGACGCTCCGGACGGGGACGTCCTCCTCCGCGGCGGGCCACGTGGTGGGGAGGCGTCCGCCCGGCTCGACGGCGCCGAGGAGCACGTCCGCGAGGGCCGCGCCGAACTCCTGGCCGCCGAACCACGCGAGGAGGACCGCGTCCACCTCCTCCCGCCAGGGCAGGAGGACCGGGGAGCCGGAGTTGACGACCACGACGGTGCGTGGGGCGACGGCGGCGACGCGCCGCACCAGCTCGTCCTGGCGGCCCGGGAGCGCGAGGGAGTCGCGGTCGAAGCCCTCCGACTCCACCTGGGCGTTCGTTCCGACGACGACGATCGCGACGTCCGCGCCGGTCGCGGCCGCCACGGCCTCGTCGAGCAGGCGCTCCGGGTCGGACTCGTCGGCCTCGAGGCCCACCGTGATGCCGAGGATGCCCGCGAGGCCGCCCGGCATGGAGGTGAGCTCGAACTCCACCCTGAGGTCCACGGGCTCGCCCGCGGTCGCCGCCAGCGCGGCCGAGATCGAGGGCGGGGACATGAGGCTCGCGCCGAGGTCCATGCCGACGGGCGCGGCGCCGTCCTCGCGGAGGAGCGCGCCGTCGGCGTACACGCGGCCACGGCCGGTGGCGCTGAAGCCGAAGAGCACCTCGCCCGTCGTCGTCGGGGTCCAGCGGGCCGTGATCTCGATGACCGCCGCCGTGCCCGTCGGGGCGTCGCCGCCGAAGTACATGAGGGTCGTCGCCCGGCGGTCCTCCGTGAACATCTCGCCGCCGTCCGCGTCGAGGAAGCGCACGAGCGCGCCCGGCTCGCCCGTGCGGGGGTTCCGGATCTCCGCCAGCGGCAGCTCCTGGATCCCCTTCTGCACGACCGCGCCGCGCGCGTACCGCACGTCGACGCCGTCGGGCAGCGCGTCGCGGATCCCGTCGAGCGGCGTGACCACGTGCTCCGGGATGACCGTCGCGCTGCCGCCGCCCTGCGTGCGCGCCTCGACGGCGTTGTGGCCGATGACGGCGACGGTCCGGAGGGCGGACGCGTCGAGCGGGAGCGCCCTGCCCGCGTTCCGCACGAGCACGCTGCCGGCCGCGGCGGCGGTGCGCGCGAACGCGACGCCGTCCTCGACGGCGACGGGGGCGGGCGCCACGGCGTCGAAGCCCTCGAGCGCGCCGACCCGGGCGGCGAGCCGGAGGAGGCGGAGGACCTTGCGGTCGATGTCGCCCTCGAGCACGCGGCCGTCGCGCACGGCGTCGAGGAGCGCGGGGCCCCACGCGCCGAGCGGGCCGGGCATCTCCAGGTCCTGCGAGGCGCGCGCGGCGTCGACGCTGCGGACGCCCGTCCAGTCGCTGACCACGACGCCGTCGAAGCCCCACTCGGAGTTCAGCGGCGTCTCCAGCAGGTCGTTCTCCGTGGATGTCGTGCCGTTGATGGAGTTGTACGAGCTCATGACGAGCCAGGCGCGCGACTCGACGACGGCCTTCTCGAACGCCGCGAGGTACAGCTCCCGGAGCGCGCGCTCGGAGACGACGCTGTCCGCGGTGAACCGGTCGGTCTCGTACTCGTTGGCGACGTAGTGCTTGGGGGTGGCGCCGACGCCGTTCTCCTGGACGCCCCGCACGTACGCGGCGGCGAGGTCGGCGGTGAGGAGCGGATCCTCGCTGAACGCCTCGAAGTGCCGCCCGCCGTAGGGGGAGCGGTGCAGGTTGATGGTCGGGCCGAGCACGACGTCGACGCCCTTGCGGCGCGCCTCCACCGCGGACGCCCGGCCGTAGCGGGCCGCGATCCCGGTGTCCCAGGTCGACGACAGCGCGGATGCGGACGGCAGGTTGAGCGAGGGGGAGCGCTCGTCCCACACCTCGCCGCGCACGCCGCTCGGGCCGTCGGAGACGAGCATGCGGCGGAGTCCGATCCCGTCCACGGGCCACGTGGTCCAGAAGTCGCGGCCCGTGACGAGCTGCACCTTCTGCTCGAGCGCGAGGCGCCCGACGAGCTCCTCGAGGCGGGCGGTGTCGGGGTCGAGCGGCGTGCTCTCGCGGGGGTCCATGGGTGCTCCTTCGGGGACGTCGGCGTCGGGGCGAGTCTCCTCGCCCCGGTCGGGTGCGGGGAAGACGGGGCCGCTCATCGGACGCCCTTCACGCGGAAGGCGGCCACCGCGCCGAGGAGGCCGGCGGCGGCGCCCGCGAGGAAGAGGCCCGGGTAGCCGGCGACGGCGACGACGCCACCGGCCGCGGTCGGGACGAGCGACTGGGGCAGCGCCTGCGCGATGTTCACGACGCCGAGGTCCTTGCCGTTGTCCGAGTCGCTCGGGAGCACGTCGGTGATGAGCGCGAGGTCGACGGCGTAGAACGAGCCGATGCCCGCGCCGATCACGAGCTGCGCCGCGTAGACGACGGCGAGGCTGGGGGCGAGGGCGAGGATCACGAGGCCGACGACCGCGACGAGCGCCGCGGCGGCTACGAACACCTTGCGGCGGCCGAGCCGGTCGCTCAGCCAGCCGGCCACGAAGGTGGTCGAGACCACGCCGATCACGTTGAAGAGGGTCGCGAGGAATACCGCGTTCGCGACGTCGGCCTCGGCGACGCCGAGGTCGTCGATGAGGTAGAGCGCCAGGTAGTTCGTGGCCGTGACGGCCGACGCGGTGAGCAGGAAGCGCATGAGCCAGGCCCAGCCGAAGTCGGGGTTCCTGCGCGGGTCGAACACGAACGACCCGAGCAGCTCGCGGACGCCCAGGGGAGCCGCGGGGCGCTCGACGAGCACGCGGTCGCGGAAGACGAGCGCGAAGGCGACCACCACGGCCACGCCGACGGCGCCGGGCACGAGCACCTGCTGCGTCGTGGTGGCGAACAGCTGCACGATGAAGGTGCCGACCACGAGCGAGCCGTTCTGCGCGACGCCGACGGCGGCGGCGACGCGTCCGCGGTTGCGCGGGCGGGCGGAGTCGGCCATGACGGCGATGAGCGCGGCGATGGCGGCGTTGAAGCAGGCCTGCACGAGCATCCACGCGCCCACCAGGGCGAGCACCGTGGTCGCCTGCGTGAGGAGGACGAGCGCGCCGTAGCCGAGGACGACGCCGCCGATGATCCAGGGGCGCCGCATGCCGAGTCGGCCGGTCGTGCGGTCGGAGAGGCGGCCCGCGAGCGGGTTCACGACGAGCGCCACGACCGCGCCGAGGCCGAGCACGAGGCTCAGCGTCCCGGCGGTCCTCCCCGGCGCGACCTCGTTCACCTTGAGCGCGAGCGACACGATGATGGGCGGCAGCAGGGCCACGAAGAGGCCGAGGAGCGCGATGGGCATCCCGATCTCGGCGCGACGCGAGCCGGGCGGGCGGACACCGTCCCGGACGCTGGGGAGGGCGCGCGACGCGCCCTCGATGTGCTGCTCTCGGACTGCGTCGGCCACGGTGCCTCCTGGTGTCTGGCCGCCCTCGTCGGCGGCTCGGCATGACGGTAGCACGCAAAACCGACCCGCGGTAGGTATTTGCCGTCGCCCGGGATCGCTAAGGTCGATCCATGGCAGGGGCAGAGGGGCCGCGGCGGTACGCCAAGGGGGCGACCCGGCGCCGCGAGATCCTCGAGGCCGCGCTCGCCCTCATCGCCGAGCGGGGGTACTCGGCGTCGTCCCTGCAGGAGATCGCCGACGCCGTGGGCATCAGCAAGGCGGGCGTCCTCCACTACTTCGAGTCGCGCGAGGCGCTCATCGCCGCCGTGCTCGAGGAGCGCGACGCGCACTCCGCCGCCGACCACCGCGACGCCATGCCGGACGCGGATCCCGCGGACATGGTGGGCGCGCTCCTGCACGCCAGCTCCCGCAACGCCGCGACGCCCGGGCTCGTCGCGCTGTACTCCCGCCTCGTCGTGGACGCGGCGGGCGTCGAGCACCCCGCGCACTCCTACATCGCCGACCGCTACGCGCGAGTCGTGGGGGCCCTCGCCGACCAGGTGCGCGACCTCGGCGTCGAGCTCCCGGCGGGCATGGACCCGGACGACTTCGCCCGCCTCGCCGTGGCCGTCAGCGACGGCCTCCAGCTGCAGTGGAGCTACCGCCCGGACATCGACATGCGCGATGCGCTCGAGCGCTCCATCCGGGCCCTGAGCGGCGGGGCGCTCCCGCTGCCGGCCGGGGAGCGCACCGCGACCACGACCTGACCACGACCACCGCCGCGAGCGCGGTCGCCGTCCGCCGTGGCCGCCCGGGCCACCCGGTCGGGACCCGGATCAGAGCCGCCCGGTGGCCTTCAGCCGGATGTAGCGGTCGGCCAGCGCGGGCGGCAGGTCCGCGGGCGCGCCCGTGACGACGTCCGCCCCGAGCCGGCGCACGGCGGCCTCCACGCGGGCGACGTCGAGGAGCGCGCGCTCGGCCGCGGCGGCGCGGTACACGGCCGTGCGGCCGGTGCGGTCGGCGGCGCGCTGGGCGAGGCCGGGATCCACGACCGCCGCCACCAGCACGTGGTGCGTGCGCGTGAGCTGCGGCAGCACCTGCAGCAGCGCCGTGGAGCTGCCGGGGGAGTCGATGGACGTGAGCAGCACCACGAGGGAGCGCTGCGTCACGATGCGGCGCACGAGCGCGGGGACGGCGGTCCAGTCCGTCTCGAGGAGCTCCGGGTCCACCGGGGCGAGCGCGTCGACCATGCGGGAGACGACGTCGCCGCCGGATCCCGCGCGCACCCGGGCGCGCACCCGCCGGTCGTGCGCCACCATGTCGACGCGGTCGCCGGAGCGCGTCGCGAGGGCGGCCAGCAGGAGCGACGCCTCGAAGGCCGTGTCGAGCCGCGTCTCGTCCTGGATCCGCCCCGCGGCCGTGCGCCCGGTGTCGAGCACGAGCACGACGCGCCGGTCGCGCTCGGGCCGCCAGGTGCGGACGACCACGTCCTGCCGTCGGGCGGTCGCGCGCCAGTCGATGGAGCGCACGTCGTCGCCGCGCACGTAGTCGCGCAGGCTGTCGAACTCGGTGCCCTGCCCGCGGACCATGAGGGCAGTGCGGCCGTCGAGCTCGCGCATCCGGGCGAGCCGCGACGGGAGGTGGCGCCGGGAGCGGAACGGCGGCAGCACGCGCACGGCGCCCGGGGAGAGGAGCGTCGCCTGGCGGGCCGCGAGGCCGAGCGGGCCGGCGGAGCGGATCGTGACCCGCTCGGTGCGGCGCTCGCCGCGGCGCGTGGGGGTGAGCGCGAGGCGGATCGCCCGGCGCTCGCCGGCCGGGATCCGCACGCGGTCGCGCGTGGAGGAGGCCCCGGCGGAGGGCTGCCAGGCATCGCGCACGACGGCGCGGAGCGTCCGGGACCCGCGGTTCGTGACGAGCAGGAGGCTCTCGCCGGTCTCGTCGAGGCGGATCCGCGCGGGCAGGCTCCGCTCGAGCGCCACCCGGCGGGGGCTCGCGGCGAGGGCCAGGTCGAGCCCCACGAGCAGCGCGACCAGGAGGATCCAGCCGGCGAGCAGCGCGTAGGCCGCGTCCGACCCGTCGCCGAGCGCGACGAGCGGCACGAGCCCCAGGAGGAGCAGCGCGACGGTGCGGCCGGTGAGGGCCATCTAGCGCAGCGCCATCTAGATCGGCACCTGCACCTGCGACATGACCCCGCGGAGCACGGCGTCGACGGAGACGCCCTCGAGCTCCGCCTCGGGGCGGAGCGCGATGCGGTGGCGGAGCACGGGCAGCACCATCTCCTGCACGTGGTCGGGCGTCACGGCCTCGAAGCCGCTCAGCCAGGCCCAGGCGCGGCTCGCGGCCAGGAGGCTCGTGGATCCGCGCGGCGACACCCCGAGCTGCACCGACGGCGACCGGCGGGTGGCGCGCGCGAGGTCGACCATGTACGCGAGGACGTCGGCGCCCGCGCGCACCTCGCGCACGGCGGCCTGCGCCCGGCGCAGTCCCTCCGCGTCGAGCACGGGAGCGACGCCCGCGGCGCGGAGGTCGCGCGGGTCGAAGCCCGTCGCGTGGCGGCGGAGCACCTCCACCTCGGCGTCGCGCTCGGGCAGGTCGAGGACGAGCTTCAGGAGGAAGCGGTCGAGCTGCGCCTCGGGCAGCGTGTAGGTGCCCTCGTACTCGACCGGGTTCTGCGTGGCGGCCACGAGGAACGGGTCGGGCAGCGGGTGGCTCTCCCCGTCGACCGTGACCTGCCGCTCCTCCATGGCCTCGAGCAGCGCCGACTGGGTCTTCGGCGGCGTGCGGTTGATCTCGTCGGCCAGCAGGATGCTGGTGAACACGGGGCCCCGGCGGAACGAGAACGCCCCCTCGCGGGAGTCGTAGACGAGCGACCCGGTGATGTCGCCCGGCATGAGGTCGGGCGTGAACTGCACGCGCGCCGTGTCGAGGGCGAGGGCCTGGCTGAGCGACCGGACGAGCAGCGTCTTGGCGACGCCGGGGACGCCCTCGAGGAGCACGTGGCCGCGGGCGAGGAGGGCGATGATCATGCCGGTCACGGCGCCGTCCTGGCCGACCACCGCCTTCCCGACCTCGGTCCGGACGGCGAGCAGGCTGGTGCGGAGGTCGTCGGTCATGGGTCCATTCTCCTAGGCGGGGTCCACGGCGCGGGCGACCCGGCGCTCGAGGGCGGCGAGGCGCCCGGCGAGGTCGACGAGGTCCCGGTCGGTGCGGGGGCGGGTGTCGAGGAGCAGGGCGCGGATCCCGGCCGGGTCCTCGCCGAGGGCGGCGGCGGAGGCGGCGGCCACCTCGTCGACGGTCGCGAGCCGCCCGAGCGCGAGCGCCGTCGCGAGCCGGTCGACCGTGCCGACGCGGAGCGCGTCGAGGGCGTGGCCGCGCGCGTCGGCCCGCAGGTAGAGCCGTGCGCGGCCCTCGGCGGTCTCGTCGGCCCGGACCACGACGGGCAGCCGCTCCACGACGAGGGGGCCGAAGCGGCGGCCGCGCCACACGGCGGCGGCGAGGGCCGCGGCGCCGAGCAGCAGGATCGCGGGGGTCACCCACCCGGGCGTCAGCTGGCCGAGCGTGGGCGGCGCGTCCCCCGCAGCGTCGTCGGGCGACGGCGTGTACCAGACGAGCCGGGGGCGCTCCCCGAGCACGCCGAGCGCGAGGGCGGCGGATCCCTGCTCCCCGATGCGGTCGTTGGTCAGGACGGGATCGGCGTCCAGCACGACGACCGTGCCGCCCGGCGCGAGGGCCGCGGGCACCTCGAGGAGCGCGAAGGCGTCCCCGGTGTCGTCGGGGAAGCAGGTGACGGCCGCGGAGGCGTCCGCTCCGACGAAGCGGAACACGGGCGCGTCGTCGGGGAGGGATCCCGCGGCCGCCGCCGCCGGGAGCGCGCACCGGGCGTCCAGCGCGCGGTCGTCGGACTCGGCCGCGCCGCCCGCCGCGACGTCGGGCGCGATCGCCCGGAGCGTCCGGAAGTCGGGGGAGAGGAGCACCGTGCGCGTCGCCAGCCGGCCGACCTCCGCCAGCCGGTCGTCGTCGAGGCGGTCGGACGTGGGCCCGAGCACGAGGGTCGCGTCGTCGCCGTCCCCGACCGCGGCGCGGGCCTCGGCCAGGGTGCCGGCGAGGGTCACGTCGACGCCCTGGGCGGCGAGCACGCGGGCGAGCGCCTGCGTGCCGCCCGGGGCGGGGTTGTCCGGCGCGAGCGCGTCGCCCGGCCGCGCGGCGCCGCCGATCGCGAGCGACGCCAGCGCCACCAGGACGGCGAGCGAGGCCAGGGCGATCCAGGTCCCGGCCCGGCGGAGCGCCTGACCCGGCGTGCGCGTCTCGGCGGTCGCGAGGCCGGGGTCCGGGGTGGTCGGCGCCGGCGCGGGCGCGGTCACGCGGGTCCCGCGCCCACGGGCTCGTGGAGCACCGGCACGGACGTCCGCAGCTCGCGGTCCAGCGCGGCGAGCCGGTCGACCATCCCCTCGGTGCCGGCGCGCCCGAGGTAGCGGACGGCGTCGAAGTCGTCGGCGGCCGCGACCAGCCGCTCCGCGTGGCCGGGGTGGGCGGATCCGGCGCGTCGGGCGAAGCCGCGGGCCGTGGTGCCGGGATCCACCGTGACGATGGTGCGCTCCGCCTGCTCGCGGGCGATGGCGCGGAACAGGTCGGACACCGCGGAGTCGAGGTCGCCGGCGCGCCGGGCCGCCTCGGCGGCGCGCCGCAGCTCCTCCGCCGAGCGCCGGTCGTCCGACCCGAACAGCCCGTCCCCGCTCCGGGCGGCCCGACGCCGCCGGTCGCGCCGCGGGGCGCCGAAGACGAGGAAGGCCACGACCACCACCGCGAGCACGAGCACGCCGATCACGAGGGGCGCGAGGTCGGCGAGGCCGCCGCTCGCCCCGCCCAGGACGCGCGCGATCCAGTCGGCCACCGCCTGCGCGGCCAGGTCGAGCGCGTTCGGCCGCGCCGCCTCGTACTCCGGGCGCCCGAGCTCGTCGAGCAGGAGGCGCCGGGCGTCGTCCGCGTCGGGCTCGAGCGGCACGGCGGCCGCGCGCGCGACGGCCGTGAGGGCGAGGGAGGGGATCACGGGCGTCCCGGGGCGGCGCCGGGCGCCGCGTAGGGGTCGCGCGCGTCCGGGCCCGTCGCCGTCGGGGCACCCGCGGCACGCTCCTCGGCGAAGCGGGCGAGCTCGAGGTCGAGCCCCTCGCGCCGCATCCGGAGGTCGATGTAGAGGATCGTCGCGTTGGCGGTCGTGACGATGGCGCCGATGCTCCCCACGACGACGCTCACCACGACGGCGAGCAGCTGCGACCCGAGGTAGAACACGACGGACGCGTCGAAGGACTCGAAGTCGAGCTCGCCGTTCGGGAAGAGCACGCCCTGCAGGATGGAGGTCAGCAGCGTCAGCGGCACCGTGACGACGTTGGTGGCGGCCGAGACGATCACGCCCGTGAGCAGCAGGATCCCGAGCACGCGCCAGAACGACCCGATCGTGAGCGACCAGGAGCGCCGGGCCGCGGCGAACGGCCGGAGCCGCTCGATCACGATCGCGCTCGGCACGAGGGCGAGGCGGGTCGTGACCCAGGCGGCGACGACGACGAGGCCGGCCACGCCGAGGACCCCCACGATCACGCCGACGACGATGCCCGCGCCGCCCGCGAGCACCAGGAGGACGACGACGCCGGTCAGCACGGCGGCCACGAGAGTCCACGCGGCGGCGAGGAAGGCGCTCCACAGGACGAGCGACCCGACGCGCGGACGGGCGAGGCGCCACAGCGCGCGCATCCGGAGGCGCTCGCCGAGGGTGCCGCGGGCGACCTCGCTCGCGATGACGCCCTGCAGGAAGGCGGAGGCGACGATGGACAGCACCAGCGTCACGAGCGCCGCGACCACGACGGCCGCGACGCCGCCCGCGATGAGCGGCCCCTGGTCGGCCTCGCGTGCCGAGAGCACGCGCAGCACGACGAAGCCGCTCACGCCGCCGACGATCAGCAGGGTCAGGACGCCGACGAGCCCCTGGATGAGGAGCGCGCTGCCGATGGTGGGCCCGGGGTTCCGGCGCAGCGTCTGGAAGGAGCCCGCGAGGATCGCGCCGAGCCCGAGCGGGCGCAGCGGCAGCAGGCCGGGCTTCGGGGGCGGCGTCCAGCCGTGTGCGGCGCCCCATCCCGGAGCGGGCGGGTACCCGGGGCCCGGGCCGTACCCGCCGACCGGGGCGTAGCCGGGGCCCGCCGGCTGACCGGGTGCTTCAGGGTAGCCCGGCGCCGGCGGGGGACCGGCTGCAGGGGCGCCGCGCCCCGCATCCGCGTCGCGTCGTGCGGGGTCCGGGGATCCGCCCGGACCGGACGGTGCGCCGCCCGGGGCCTGCCAGCTCTGGTCATCGGTCACAGTGCCCCAGCCTCCCACAGGCGTCCGGCGGAGTCACGGCGCGGGCCGGTGTCCGCGCGCCCGGCCGTCCCCGCGGATCCACCGGCTACCCTGGGGGTTCCGAGGACGGGGAACACGGTTTCATGACAGCACGGATACTGGTGGTCGACGACGACACCGCGCTCGCCGAGATGATCGGCATCGTCCTGCGCACCGAGGGCTTCGAGCCCTCCTTCTGCGGGGACGGCGGCCAGGCGCTCGCCGCGTTCCACGAGGGCAAGCCGGACCTGGTCCTGCTCGACCTCATGCTCCCGGGGCTCGACGGCATCCAGGTGTGCGACCTCATCCGCGCCGAGTCGGGCGTGCCCATCATCATGCTCACGGCGAAGTCCGACACGGCCGACGTCGTGAAGGGCCTCGAGTCCGGCGCGGACGACTACATCGTCAAGCCGTTCAACCCCAAGGAGCTCGTCGCGCGCATCCGCACGCGCCTGCGCCCCGCGTCCGCCGCGTCGCCCGGCCTGCTCCAGGTCGGCGACCTCGTGGTCGACGTCGAGGGCCACGAGGTCCGGCGCGGCGAGGAGCGGATCAACCTCACGCCCCTCGAGTTCGACCTCCTGCACGCGCTGGCGAGCCGCCCGCAGCAGGTGTTCACCCGCGAGATGCTCCTCGAGCAGGTGTGGGGCTACCAGTACAAGGCGGACACGCGCCTCGTCAACGTGCACGTGCAGCGCCTCCGGGCGAAGGTCGAGGACGACCCGGACAACCCGCGCATCGTCATGACCGTGCGCGGCGTCGGCTACCGCGCGGGGGCCGCGGCCTAGCCCGATGCGCCCCCTGCCCGCGTGGCTCGTCGACTGGAGGTCGTGGCCGCGCCGCCTCGTCCGGATCTGGTCGGTGTCGCTCCAGTTCCGCACCGTGCTCATCACGGTCGCGCTCTCCGGCGTCACCGTCCTCCTCATCGGCGTGCTCATGACGCAGAGCATCTCGAGCGACCTCTTCCGCCAGCGGCTCGACACCGTCCTCCAGCAGTCCAACAGCGCCACCGGCCGGATGCAGGAGCAGTTCACCTCCTCCGACGCCTCCGACCAGACGGAGCTGGAGCAGCTGCGCACCCAGGTCTTCGACGAGCTCCGCGGCAGCGCCATCAACCTCTCCGACTTCGCCTTCCGCCGGACGCCCGGCACGGAGGCGCGGAACGTCCTGCAGAACGCGTCCACCGCCGACTACGTCGACAGCCTCCTGAGCGCCGACCTCCGCCGCGCGGTCGGCGAGGGCACGGGCACGCAGCAGTGGCAGTCCGTGGCGATCCCGGTGGGCGACCAGGGCGCCACCAGCCCGGGCATCGTCGTCGGCTCGAGCATCGACATCCCCTCGGCCGGGCGCTACGAGCTCTACCTCGTGTACGACCTGGGCGACATCCAGCAGACCCTCGACTTCGTCGCCGGCACGATCCTCCTCGCGTTCCTCCTCCTCGTGGTGCTCATCGGCGCGATCGCCTGGCTCGTCGTGCGCCTGGTCGTGGCGCCCATCCGCGTGGCGGCCGACACGAGCCAGAAGCTCGCGGCCGGTCAGCTCGAGGAGCGGCTCCCCGTGAAGGGGGAGGACGTGATCGCGACCCTCGCCCGGTCGTTCAACGGCATGGCCGACTCGCTGCAGTCGCAGATCACGCAGCTCGCCGACCTCTCGCAGCTGCAGCAGCGCTTCGTCTCGGACGTCTCGCACGAGCTGCGCACGCCGCTCACCACCATCCGGCTCGCGGGCGGCGTGCTCTACGACCTGCGCGAGGACTTCAGCCCGCCCGCGGCCCGCAGCGCCGAGCTCCTGCACACCCAGGTGGAGCGGTTCGAGACCCTCCTCGCGGACCTGCTGGAGATCAGCCGGTTCGACGCGGGCGCCGTCGACCTCGTGACCGAGCCCACGAACCTCGTGCGGCTCGTGGAGGACAGCATCGAGGAGTTCGAGGGCCTCGCCGCGCAGAAGGGGTCCGAGCTCCGGCTGGTCGCCCCGGGCGGCTACTTCGACGCCGAGATGGACGCGCGGCGCGTGCGCCGCATCGTCACGAACCTGGTCGGCAACGCGCTCGACCACGGCGAGGGGCGGCCCATCGTCATCACGGTGGACAGCGACCGCGACGCCGTCGCGCTCGCCGTGCGCGACTACGGCGTCGGCATGACGCACGAGGAGATGGGCCGCGTCTTCGACCGGTTCTGGCGCGCGGACCCCTCCCGCCAGCGCACCACGGGTGGGACCGGCCTCGGGCTCGCGATCTCGCTCGAGGACACGAACCTGCACCACGGCTGGCTGCAGCTCTGGTCGCGCCCCGGCGAGGGGTCCTGCTTCCGCCTGACCCTCCCGCGCCGCCCCGACGTGCCCCTCGAGGGCTCGCCCGTGCAGCTGCCGCCCGACGACCCCGCGAACGACGACGCCCACGAGGAGGACGCCCGTGTCCCCAGCTCCTGATCCGCGGCACCGGCGCGTCCGTCCGGTCCTCCGCCGACGCCGGACGACCCGCGCGGCCGCCGTCGCGCTCGTCGCGTCCGTCGCGGTCGTCCTGGCCGGCTGCGTCTCCATCCCCTCCGGCGGACCTGTCTCCGAGGGCGACGCCGCCGTCATCGCGGACGAGTCGGGGGTCAGCTACCAGCCGGACGGCCCGCAGGCCGGGGACGGCCCGGACGACGTCATCGCGGGCTTCGTGGACGCCGCGACCAGCTCCGCCGACCAGTACGGCGTGGCGCGCCAGTTCCTCGCGTCGGACTTCGCATCCCGCTGGGACCCGTTCGCCAGCGTCGTGGTCTGGGAGGGCCAGGCCTCGACCTCGGAGGAGGTCGACGGCACCTACAGCTACTCGGTGACGACCATCGCGACGGTCGACGGGCAGGGCCACTACCGGGAGGTCGGCAGCGACCAGGAGACGCGCCTCTCGTTCCAGCTCGTGCAGGAGCGCGGCGAGTGGCGCATCCAGAGGGCACCCGACGGCATCGCGCTGCGGTCGACCTACTTCCGCGAGATCTTCAGCGCGCACGCGCTCTACTTCTTCGACCCCACGTTCTCCTTCCTCGTGCCGGATCTCCGCTTCTTCGTCACGCGGGCGTCGCAGAGCGTCAGCACGCGCATCGTGAAGTCGCTCCTCCAGGGGCCGTCGCCGTGGCTGTCCCAGCCCGCGGTCGTCACGGCCTTCCCCGAGGGCACGCGGCTGGCGTCGTCGGCGGTGACGACTGCGGGCGGGACGCCCCAGGTGGACCTCTCGACGGAGGCGCGCGCCGCGGACGGCGTCACCCAGCAGCGCATGGAGCTGCAGCTGCGGCAGAGCCTGTCGAACATCCCGTCGGTGCTCGACGTGCAGGTGCTCGTCGACGGCACGCCGCTCACGGTGCCGGACCTCGGCGGCCGAGGCCCGGTGAAGGACCCGCAGGCGGAGTCGCGTCCCCTCGTCCTCGCCCAGGGCGCGTTCGGCTACCTCGGCGGCGGCGAGGTCGCGCCGCTCGGGACCCTGGGGACGCGCGTCGCGGCCCTCGGCGCGGACGCGGCGACGCTCAGCGCCGACGGCCAGCAGGCGGCGGTGCGGAACGCGTCCGGCGTCTGGAGCGTCGGCGACGGCGACCGCGACGCGGTCCTCCTCGACACGCGGCCGGGCCTCGTCGCGCCGTCGCTCGACGCGCAGGGGTACGTGTGGTCGACGCCGGCGTCGGATCCCCGCGGCCTCGTCGCCTGGGGTCCCGACGGCGTCGCCCACCCCGTCGCCGTGAGCTGGACGGCGACCGGCCGCGTCGTGTCGCTCGACGTGGCGCGCGACGGCGCCCGCGTGCTCGTGCAGCTCGAGACGGGTGCGGGCCCGCAGCTGCTCGTGGCCTCGATCGTCCGCGACGACGGGGTGCCCGTCTCCCTGACGACGACGCCGCTCGAGCTCCTGGCCGCGCCGGGGACGCCGCTCGACGCGACCTGGGTCGACGAGCTCGACGTCGCGACCCTCACCCTCACGCCGGACGGCGAGCGCCAGGTCGACCTGCACCAGGTCGGCGGCCCGTCGGAGAGCATGGGATCCGCGACCGACGGCGTCACCATCACCGGCGCCAACGACGAGAGCGGACTGCGCGTCCTCACGAGCGCTGGCGCGCTCCTCACCCCGCGCGGCAGCACGTGGCAGCAGACGGCCACGGGCGTCTCCTTCGTGGCCACCAAGCGCTGACGCCCTCCCCCGATCCGCCCGCGGCGCCCCGCGCGCACCGGCCGCCTGCGACCCTGCGCGCGTGATCCCCACCGACGCTCCGGCCGTCCCGCATCCCGCCGCCCCGCACCCCGCTGTCCCGCACCCCGCCTTGCCGCCTGGCCACCGCGTCCGCGTGCTCCTCCGCCAGGCCGTGCTCGACGGGCTCGCCGTGATCGCCCCTGTGGCGTGCGCCGGCTGCGGCGCCCCCGACCGCTCCGTCTGCCCGGCGTGCCGGGCCGCGCTCCGCGGCGGCCTCCGGATGCGCTCCCTCGCCCTGCCGGCGGTGCCCGCCCCGGGCGGCATCGCACGGGCCCGCGTCGTGCCCGTCGCCTGCGGGAGCGCCTACGAGCCGCCGTGGCCCGCGCTCCTGTCCGCCCTCAAGGAGGAGGGCCGCACGGACGCGGCGCGCGCGATGGCCGGGGCGCTGGCCCGCGCGCTCCTCGCCGCCGAGGCGGCTGCCGTCGCCGGGCGATCCCTCCCGGCCCGCGGCACCCCGGGGGAGCGCGTCGTCGCCGCGTTCGACCTCGTCGACGTCCCGTCGCCCGGCGCCGCCCTGCGGCGACGCGGGTACGGCCCCGTCGAGGTCCTCCTCTCCCGCGCGGGCGGGCGACCGCTCCGGCTGCCCGGGCCCCCCGGTCTCCGGCGTCACCCCCTCCGCTTCACCCGCCGACCCGGGGACCAGGCGGGCCTCGGGGTCGCCGCCCGCTCCGCCAACGTCGCCGGGTGCCTCGTCGCGCGCGTCGACCTCACGGGCCGCCGGATCGTCGTCGTGGACGACGTGCTCACCACGGGCGCCACCCTGCGGGAGACGTGCCGGGCGATCCGCGCCGCGGGCGGCGAGGTCGTCGCGTGCGCGGTCCTCGCGGCCGTCCCGGGTCGTCGCCGCCCCGTGGGGTCCGGGCGGCCCGGCCCGGAGCGCCGCTCCCTGTGCACTTCCGATGCACTCGCGGTCCACCCGCCGGATGCCTCGCGCATCGAGGAGCCGGAGGTCTAGGCTCGCCCGAAAGGCGTGAAAGTGATCGCCCTCTTCCAGCGGGCGGCGCGTCATGATCTGGAGGTACGTCATGGACATCAACATCACCGGCCGCAACGCGGAGATCACCGATCGCTTCCGCGTGTACGCCACCGAGAAGGCCGACAAGATCGCCCAGCTCGCCGAGAAGTCCATCTCGCTCGACATCAAGGTCTCGCGGCACAGCGAGAAGTCCGGCGGGTCCGCCGGCGACGACCGCGTGGAGATCACGCTCGTGGGTCCCGGCCCCGTCATCCGGGCGGAGAGCAGCGCCGCCGACAAGTTCGCGGCCTTCGACCTCGCCCTCGGCCGCATGCTGGAACGGCTGCGCCGCGCCAAGGACAAGAAGAAGATCCACCGCGGCAACCACCGCCCGGTGTCCCTCCACGAGGCGGCGACCGGAGGCTTCGCCCAGATCGACCTCGACCCGGCCGACGCCGAGCTCATCGAGCGCGTCAACGGCCGGAGCGTCGCCCCCGTCGACCAGCCCGTCGCCGAGGAGGACTACTGCCCCGTCGTCATCCGCACCAAGGTCTTCCCCTCCCAGTCGATGACGGTCGACCAGGCGCTCGAGCACATGGAGCTCGTGGGCCACGACTTCTTCCTCTTCATCGACGCCGAGACCGACCGCCCGAGCGTCGTCTACCGCCGCAAGGGCTGGGACTACGGCGTCATCGGCCTGGCCGACGGCGAGCAGGAGCTGGAGGGCGCCGGCGCCGGCTCCCGGTCGCTCCGCCGCTGATCCGCTCCTCGCTCCGAGAGGTCGAGGCCCCGTGCGCTCCGGCGCACGGGGCCTCGTGCGTCCGCCGCTCCACGGGTCAGGGCGCTCCCGGGAACGGGAGCGGGTGAGTCGGTACTATGGCGGTGCTCGTCGGCGGCGATATCCGCGTGCCGACCCGGCGGTCGTCGTCACCCGGCGCCCGCCCCAGATCCGCAGGGAGACACCGATGGCGTCAGTACTCGAGAAGGTCCTTCGCGTCGGCGAGGGCCGCACGCTCCGCAAGCTGCAGAACTACGCGAAGGCGGTGAACCAGCTCGAGGAGGACTTCACGCACCTCACCGACGAGGAGCTGAAGAACGAGACCGTCGAGCTGCGCGAGCGCCACGCCAACGGCGAGTCCCTCGACGACCTGCTCCCGGAGGCCTTCGCGGCCGTCCGCGAGGCGTCCCGCCGCACCCTCGGCCTCCGTCACTTCGACGTCCAGATCATGGGCGGCGCGGCCCTCCACCTCGGCAACATCGCCGAGATGAAGACGGGCGAGGGCAAGACCCTCGTGGCCACGCTGCCCGCGTACCTCAACGCCATCGCCTCGCGCGGCGTGCACGTCATCACGGTGAACGACTACCTGGCGAGCTACCAGAGCGAGCTCATGGGCCGCGTGTTCCGGGCCCTCGGCATGACCACCGGCGTCATCCTCGCGGGTCAGACCCCGCAGCAGCGCCGCGAGCAGTACGCCGCCGACATCACCTACGGCACGAACAACGAGTTCGGCTTCGACTACCTGCGCGACAACATGGCGTGGCAGGCGGCCGACATGGTCCAGCGGGGCCACTTCTTCGCGGTCGTCGACGAGGTCGACTCCATCCTCATCGACGAGGCCCGCACGCCGCTCATCATCTCGGGCCCGTCCGCGGGCGACGCCAACCGGTGGTTCACCGAGTTCGCGACGGTGGCGAAGCGCCTCATCCCGGAGGTCGACTACGAGGTCGACGAGAAGAAGCGCACGGTCGGCGTGCTGGAGGCCGGCATCGAGAAGGTCGAGGACCACCTCGGCATCGACAACCTGTACGAGTCGGCCAACACCCCGCTCATCTCGTTCCTCAACAACTCCATCAAGGCCAAGGCGCTGTTCAAGAAGGACAAGGACTACGTCGTCATGAACGGCGAGGTGCTCATCGTCGACGAGCACACGGGCCGGATCCTCATGGGACGCCGCTACAACGAGGGCATCCACCAGGCCATCGAGGCCAAGGAGGGCGTGGCGGTCAAGGCCGAGAACCAGACGCTCGCCACCGTCACGCTGCAGAACTACTTCCGCCTCTACAAGAAGCTGTCCGGCATGACCGGTACCGCCGAGACCGAGGCGGCCGAGTTCATGAGCACCTACAAGCTCGGCGTCGTCCCGATCCCCACGAACCGGCCCATGCAGCGCAAAGACCAGTCCGACCTCATCTACAAGAACGAGAAGGCCAAGTTCGAGCAGGTCGTCGAGGACATCGCCGAGCGCCACGCCTCCGGCCAGCCCGTGCTCGTCGGCACGACGAGCGTGGAGAAGAGCGAGTACCTCTCCAAGCTCCTCGCCAAGAAGGGCGTCCGCCATGAGGTCCTGAACGCGAAGAACCACGCGCGGGAGGCGGCCATCGTGGCCCAGGCCGGCCGCCTCGGGTCCGTCACCGTCGCCACGAACATGGCCGGTCGCGGCACCGACATCATGCTCGGCGGCAACGCCGAGTTCCTCGCGGTCGCCGCCATGAACTCCCGCGGCCTCAGCCCGGTCGAGACGCCGGAGCAGTACGAGACCGAGTGGGACGACGTGTTCGCCGCGGTCAAGGCGGAGGTCGACGAGGAGGCCGCCAAGGTCATCGACGCCGGCGGCCTGTACGTGCTCGGCACGGAGCGCCACGAGTCGCGACGCATCGACAACCAGCTCCGCGGGCGCTCCGGCCGCCAGGGCGACCCGGGCGAGAGCCGGTTCTACCTGTCGCTCACCGACGACCTCATGCGCCTGTTCAACAATGGCGCCGCCGCGAGCCTCATGGGCCGCGACAGCGTGCCGGACGACGTGGCCATCGAGTCGAAGGTCGTCAGCCGCGCCATCCGCAGCGCGCAGGGCCAGGTCGAGGCGCGCAACGCCGAGATCCGCAAGAACGTCCTCAAGTACGACGACGTCCTCAACCGCCAGCGCGAGGCCATCTACGGCGACCGCCGCCACATCCTGGAGGGCGACGACCTCCAGGAGCGCTCGCAGCGGTTCCTGGAGGCCGTCATCGACGACGTGCTCGACTCGCACATCGGCGAGGGCAACGGCGACGACTGGGATTTCGACGCCCTCTGGACGGAGCTCCGCACCCTGTACCCGATCTCCATCAGCATCGACGAGGTCATCACCGAGGCCGGCAGCAAGGGCCGCGTCAACCGCGACTTCGTGCGCCGGGAGATCCTGTCGGACGCGAAGCTCGCGTACTCGAAGCGCGAGGAGCAGCTCGGCGAGGCCGCCATGCGCGAGCTCGAGCGCCGCGTCGTGCTGTCGGTCATCGACCGCCGCTGGCGCGAGCACCTGTACGAGATGGACTACCTGAAGGACGGCATCGGACTCCGTGCCATGGCGCAGCGCGACCCCCTCGTCGAGTACCAGCGGGAGGGCTTCGCGCTCTTCCAGCAGATGATGGGCGCCATCCGCGAGGAGACCGTCGGCTTCCTGTTCAACCTCGAGGTCGAGGTCCAGGCGCCTGTCGACGCGGAGTCGGTGGGTCCGCGCATCCAGGCGAAGGGGCTCGCCGCCAATCAGGCGACGGCCGACAAGCTCCGCTACACGGCTCCGACGGACGACGGCGGCGTCGAGGTCCGCAACCAGCGCGGCCAGATCGAGAAGGCGGCCACCGCGAAGGCGCGCAAGGAGCAGGAGGCGGAGGACGCCATCCTGATCGGCGAGGACGAGCCGGAGGCTCCGCAGGGACCGCCCGCGCGCGGCGCCTTCGGCCAGCGCACCGGCCCGTCGTCGGCTCCCGCGAACCGCGAGGAGCGGCGCAAGGCCGAGCGGGGCAAGTAGCGCAGCGGGTCGGCGGTCACCGCCGACTCGCACCGTCCTGCAGGCATGACGAAGGGCGCACCTCCCGGAGGAGGTGCGCCCTTCGTCATGCGACGGACGAGGTCGGCTCAGAGCACGTTGATGGCCGTCGCGCGCCAGCGGCGGTCGAGTCCCTCCAGCCGGATGGCGACGGCGCGTGCGCGGGCCCGGCCATGGACGACGATGACGGCCTCGATCACGCCGTCTCGCGGCGAGAACGACGTGACCGTTCCGATGGTGAACACGGGGCGGGTCACCGACTGTCCCTTCGTGCGCCGCGCCCGAGCGCTCAGCACCACGCGCTTGAGCAGGTGGCGGTAGACGTCGTCGCTGACCCAGCGAGCGATCTGGTCGAGCTCACGGGCTCCCGCCAGGATCTCGATGACGCATCGGGTGAGGTTCTCGAGCAGGGGACCGGACGGGGGCAGGTCCTGGCTGCTGCAGGGCTGGCGTCCGAAGAAGTCGTCGACGTCGAAGCGCTTGCGGATGGTGCCGCGGACGGGAGCGGTCGCCGTCGGCGCCGTCGCGCCCGGCGCGCGTGCCGTGGCCCCTGCGGGGGGATCGCCTGCGGTGCTCGACGCGCTGGACGCCTTCCGAGCCGCTGCGCGGCGTGCGGGTGCGCCGTCGGCGTCCCCGGCGATGGTGCTCCGGCGGTCAGGGAGTTCCTCCCGTGGCACTGCTTCACTCATGCGTCACTCCCATCCGGGTGCTCCCCCCGGTCGGGGGACCACGATGACTGGACAACTGTGACATCGCGAGAGGATCGGTGCACGTCCAGGACCCAACATGTGGAGAACTGAGAGCGGATCTCAAGGAAGCGACCCCAAGGTGACCCGGATGTCCCCGCCCTCGTCGTCGCCGCCGCCACGTCCGTCCGACGCTCCCGTCGCGGGCATCGCGTGAGGTGGGACAACCTCTTCGACGACCTCGAGGGCCAGTGGGAGACCGCCCGCCTCGCCGAGGAGCGCGACCAGCGGGCGGAGGAGGAGCGCGTCCGGGTGGCGCGAACCGTGCTGCGCGACCGCCTCCGCGCCCTGACGTCGTCGGACCAGGTGCGGCCGCTCCGGCTGTCGCTGTGCGACGGCACATGGGTGGACGTGCGCGCCAAGGTGCTCGGGCGCGACTGGCTGTCGGGCGACCTCGTCGTCCCCGGCGAGGCGAGCGCGTCCCGGGAGGAACGGGCGTGCATCCTCCCGCTCGCATCGGTCCACGCCCTCACCCTGGACCGCGATCAGGTGAAGGCCAGCCTGCAGCCCGTGTCCGAGCTCCCGCCCGAACGGGGGATCGTGGACCGCATCGGGCTGCCGTTCGTCCTCCGGGACCTGTGCCGGCGTCGCGCGCGGGTCGAGCTGCGCCTGGCCGACACCGTCGTCGGCGGCACGCTGGACCGGGTCGCCCGCGACCACGTGGACGTCGCCGTCCACGAGGCGGGCACGCCGCGCCGGGAGTCCGCCGTCACCGGGTACCGGCTCGTGCCGCTGGTCGGGATCGTGCTCGTCCGGGTCTGAGCCGGCATGTGGACAACGTGCGACGTCCGGCCACCCCGTCCCCGACATTGACCCGCATGCCTCCCACCTCTCGTCCTGCGCGTCCGGCGCGCCGTCCGGCCTGGCTGGATCCCCGCTTCGTCGTCGGGCTCGTCCTCGTCCTGGTGTCCGCGGGCGGGGTCGTGGCGCTCGTCCGCTCCGTCGACTCCTCCACCGTCGTCATGGCCGCGGCATCGGCCCTCGACGCGGGCAGCACGGTCCACGACGCCGACCTCGTGCCCGTGCGGGTCCGCATCGACGGCGCGGCCGCGGGCCTCTACGTCTCCCCGGGTGCGGCGGACGGGTCGGTCGTCACCCGGTTCGTGGGCGGGGGCGAGCTCGTCCCTCGATCCTCCCTCTCCTCGTCGGACGCGCGCACCACGGCCTCGGTCGTCATCGCGACGGCCGCCGGAGCGGACCACCTGGTCGCGGCGGGGACGGTCGTCGACATCTGGGCGGCCGCCGCCAAGGGCTCGGGCACGGACGCGTACGACCCGCCCCGGGTGATCGTCTCGGGAGCGACCGTCGCCGAGGTGATCCGCCCGGAGGGCTTCGTGGCCGACCAGGAGCACACCCGGGTCCGGGTGACGGTGCCACGGCAGGACGTCGCGGCCCTGCTCGCGTCCACCGACGCCCGCGACCAGATCACCCTCGTGCCCGTCGGCGACGCGGGCGCCTGACGTGGCCTGCCTCATCCTGGCGCTCCCGCCCCGCGTGGAGGACGCGCTCCTGCGGGACGTCGTCGACGCGGGCCACACGGTCCTGGCGCGGGTGACGGGCGCGGCCGAGGTCGTCGCCGCGGTGCGGTCCGCCGCGGCGGACCCGTTGCACCTCGTCATCGCGGCGTCCCCGTCGACCCTCGACCGCGACGTCCTCGCCCTGCTCGACGAGCGCGGCGCGCGTGCGGTCGCCGTCGCGTCCAGCGAGGCCGACCGGCGGAACGCCCAGGCGCTCGGGCACCACGAGGTCGTGGACGAGGGGGCGGTGTGGCATGAGATCGAGGCGCTGCTGCTGAACGTGCGCCCGGCCCCGGGCGGAGGCGCCCCCTCCGGTGCGCGCCGGGCTGACCCGGCCGCTAGCCTTCGGGCGGCGGATCTGGGGGATCTTGCCCCTCCCGAGGGCGGGCTAGATCGGGTCCGGCTCCCCGAGGCGCGGACCCGGGCCCGGCGGTCGTCTCGCGGTCGGGACCCCGGTGCGACCCGGCGGGCGGAGGTCACGGCGGCCGCCGATCCGCGGCCACGGCTCCGTCCCCTGCGCGCCCGCTTCGGTCTCGTGCGGCGTCCGCGCGTGCCGGCTCCCGTGATCCGGGACCGGGAGGCTCCTCCGGTCGACGACGGCGGGGCGCCGACGGGCCGCGTGATCGCCGTGTGGGGGCCGCAGGGTGCGCCGGGTCGCACGACGACGGCCGTCGCGATCGCGGGGGAGATCGCGGCGGCCGGCCGGCCCACCGTGCTCGTCGACGCCGACGTCCACGGCGGCACGGTGGCCGCCACGCTCGGCCTGCTGGACGAGGCGCCCGGCTTCGCGGCTGCCTGTCGGCTCGCCGCGGCGGGCAGCCTCACCGTCGAGGAGCTGGAGCGCATCGCCCAGCACCACCCGTCGACCCGGGCGCCCGGGTTCTCGGTCCTCACGGGCATCTCGCGGCCGGACAGGTGGCCGGAGCTGGCCGAGGGCCGGGTGTCGGCCGTGCTCCAGGCGTGCCGGGGCTGGCGCGACCACACCGTCGTCGACGCGTCCTTCAACCTCGAGGACGACGAGGAGATCTCGAGCGACATGTTCTCCCCGCGACGCAACGCGGCGACGCACGCCGTTCTGCGGGGCGCGGACCACGTGGTCGCCGTCGTGTCCGCCGACACCGTGGGGCTGTCGCGCTTCTTCCGCGCCTACGTCCAGCTCCTCGAGATCGTCGACCCGTCGAGGGTCTCCGTCCTCGTCAACCGCGTGCGGCCGAGCGCGGGCGGCTGGGACGCGGCCGGGCAGGTCCGCCGCACGCTCCTGCGCTTCGGCGCCGTGGAGGCGGCGGCGTACGTGCCGGACGACCGGGACGCCCTCGACGCGGCCGTGCTCACCGGAGCGACGCTCCGCGACGTCGCGCCGCGCTCGCCCGCGCTCCTCGAATGGTCGCGGTTCACGCGCACGACGCTCCTGCCGCCCGAGGACGCGTCGCGGAGGACGCGGCGCGCGGTCAGGTCCTCCCGCCGGGGCGCCGACGACGCGGGGGAGGAGCGGTCGCTACCCGCCTAGGCTGTAGCCGTGTCCACGCTCAGCGATCTCGTGCATGCCCAGGGTCTGTCCTCCGACGCCGACGTCGAGTGGCTGCATCTCCTCGTCGGCGACTGGCAGCTCCTCGCGGACCTGGCCTTCGCGGACATCGTGCTCTGGGTCCCGACCGTGAGCGGCAGCTTCGTCGCCGTCGCGCACGCACGACCCTCGAGCTCGGCCACGCTCTTCTACCGCGACTTCGTGGGCCAGCCCATCAAGGCCGAGTGGCGCAAGCAGGTGACGGACGCCCACGAGACGGCCCGCATCATCGACTCGTCCGCGCCCGACTGGTACGAGGAGACCCCGACGCGCGTCCGCGCGGTCCCGGTGCTCCGCCGGCTCGCCCAGGGCAGTCCCGAGGTCACCGACACCCCCATCGCGGTCATCACCCGCCACACGAACCTCAGCGAGACGCGCACGCCCAGCCGCCAGGAGCTGACCTTCAACGAGTGCGCCAACGACCTGTTCGCGATGATCGCGGACGGGGACTTCCCCGACCTGGGGTCGCCGACCGGACCGCGCCGCGGCGCGCCGCGCGCGTCGGACGGCCTCCTGCGGCTCGACGTCGACGGCATCACGACCTTCGCGAGCCCCAACGCCCTCAGCGCGTTCAACCGCATGGGCTTCTCGGAGGAGCTCGAGGGGGAGTCGCTCGCCGACGCCACGTCGAGCCTCCTCACCGGCAAGCGGCTCACGGTCGACGAGTCGCTGCCGCTCATCGTCGCGGGCCGGGCGCCCTGGCGCACGGACATCGAGTCCCGCGGCGTCACGGTCTCCCTCCGCGCGATCCCGATCCGCAGCCACGGCGAGCGTGTCGGCGCGGTCGTGCTCTGCCGCGACGTGACGGAGCTCCGCCACCAGGAGCGGGAGCTGATCACCAAGGACGCGACCATCCGCGAGATCCACCACCGCGTGAAGAACAACCTGCAGACCGTGGCGAGCCTCCTGCGGATCCAGGCGCGCCGGTCGCACACCGAGGAGGCGCGCGAGGCCCTGGGCCACGCGCAGCGCCGCGTGGGAGCGATCGCCGTGGTGCACGACACCCTCAGCGAGGGCCTCAACCAGAACGTGGACTTCGACGCCGTGTTCGACCGCGTGCTGCTGCTCATCGCCGAGGTGGCGTCGGCGCACAACACGCGCGTGCACCCGAAGATCCTGGGCAGCTTCGGTGTGCTGCCGAGCGCCTACGCGACCCCGCTCGCCCTCGCGCTCACCGAGCTCGTGACGAACGCCGTCGAGCACGGCCTGGCGGGACGCTCGGGCGAGGTCGCCATCGAGGCGGCGCGCACCGAGGAGACGCTCACCGTCAGCGTGCGGGACGACGGCGTGGGCCTGCCCGAGGGCAAGGTCGGGACCGGGCTGGGGACGCAGATCGTGCGCACGCTCATCCAGGGCGAGCTGGGCGGCACCATCGACTGGCACACGCTCATGGGCAGCGGCACCGAGGTGACCATCGAGGTGCCGCTGCGCTGGCTGGCCCCCGTCACGGCCTGAGGCCGTCAGCCGTGGACGACGAGAGCCGGGCCGCCCGTGGGGCTGCCCGGCTCTCGTCGGTCGTGCGGTGGAGCGTGGCTCAGCTGGCGCGGCGGGCGCGAGCGGCACGACGCTTCAGCGCGCGACGCTCGTCCTCGCTGAGGCCGCCCCAGACGCCCGAGTCCTGGCCGGTCTCGAGGGCGTACTGCAGGCACATCTCGGTGACGGAGCAGCGGCCGCAGACGGCCTTGGCCTTGTCGATCTGGTCCACGGCCGGGCCGGTGTTCCCCACGGGGAAGAACAGCTCGGGGTCCACAGTCAGGCAGGCTGCCTTGTCACGCCAGTCCATAGGGGTGCTCCTCAGGTCGGTACTCGTTGCACGGCGGATCTGCCGCGGGATGGGGTGGGGCGAGGCGTCCGGGAACCGCATCGGGACGGGGCACGTGGCCCCTCCTCGTGAGATGCTCAGCTTCGGGAATGCATTCCTTGTAAGCTCGGTTCCGGATCTGCTCACCACCCTGTGAACGAACTCGACCTCGAATATCGTCGCATAGAGCCAACGATCAATCAATAGCTTTGTATGGGAACGTGCTGTGACCGGAACCGCTGGGGCCATCGATCCGGATGACCGCGCCGAAGGCCCGAGGCGGACTCCCGCCGTCGTCCTCCTCACCGTCCTCCTCGGGCTCGAGGCCCTGGGGATGGCGGGCATCACCGGCCTCCTCGTCGTCGACCTGCTGACCTCCATCCCGGCGTCCCTCGCCAGCGCCGTGGCGCTGATCGCGCTCTCGGCGCTCGCCGCCGTGTTCCTCGGGGCGGTCGTGCGAGGGATGCTGCGGGGCCGGAGCTGGGTGCGGCCGGCGGCTGTGACGTGGCAGGTGCTGCAGATCGCCGTCGGGGTGGGCAGCCTCCAGGGCGTCGACGCGCGGCAGGACATCGGCTGGGGCCTCATCGTGCCGTCGGCAGTGGTGCTCGTGCTGCTCTTCACCCGCTCGGTGATGCTCGCGACGCGCCGGCGCGACTGAGCGGCCGCGCCACGGCCCCCGCGCGCTGGGGCCGCGCGCTCAGGCGTCGATGCCGAGCTTCCTGCGGAGCGAGGCGACGTGGCCCGTCGCCTTGACGTTGTAGAGCGGCAGGGCCACGCTGCCCTCGGCGTCGACCACGACCGTCGAGCGGATGACGCCCGTGACCTTCTTGCCGTAGAGCGACTTCTCCCCGTAGGCGGCGTAGGCGCGGTGCACCTCGAGGTCGGGGTCCGACAGGAGGGTGAAGCCGAGGCCCTGCTCCTCGCGGAACCGGGCCAGGTCCTCCTGCGGGTCCTTCGAGACGCCGAGGACGCGGTAGCCGGCGGCCTGCAGGCCGTCCATGCTGTCGCGGAAGTCGCAGGCCTGGGTCGTGCACCCGGGCGTCCCGGCCGCCGGGTAGAAGTAGACGATGACGTCCTGGCCGCGGAGGTCCGACAGCGTGACCGGGGTCCCGTCCTGGTCGGGGAGCGTGAAGTCGGGGGCGGTCTGCCCCTTCTCGAGGCGGGCGGTCTCGGTCATGGGGGAGCCTCTCGTTCGGGGGTGTCGGGCTCCATGGTAGGGCCGCCCGCAGCGGGGCCCGCGCGCGTTCCCGGACCTCGATTCGCGTCCGCCCGCGACCTGGTGCTAGTGTCATCTCTCGGTCCGGTACCCCGAACGACAGGGTCCTCACCTGCACCTCTAGCTCAATTGGCAGAGCAACTGACTCTTAATCAGTGGGTTCTCGGTTCAAGTCCGAGGGGGTGCACCACACGCTCCGCATGCGGGGCAGTCAGTCCGCCGCGGTCCGTCGTCGCGTGAGCCGACGGCGTCGCTGGGCGCCGGAGAACCGTGAGAGAATACCGGTCGGACCATCACCGCGGACGCCCTCGAGCAGAGCGCCGCGGCGGCCGGTGATCTCGGTGCACCGGCCACGCATCACGACGACGCCCCACGGGGCAGGTCGCGACGCGGGACGTCGGCGCCCACGCGGCTCTCCATGCGCGTGCGCGACATCTCCGGCACACATCTCGAGGGATCGAAGGACAGCACTACATGATTTTCGAAGTAGGGGAGACCGTCGTGTACCCCCACCACGGCGCAGCCACGATCACCGCGGTCAAGACCCGCACCATCAAGGGGGTCGACAAGAAGTACATCACCCTCCAGATCCACCAGAGCGAGCTCGTCATCGACGTGCCCGTCGACAACGCGGAGCTCGTCGGGCTGCGCGACGTGATCGACAGCTCCGGCGTGGAGGCCGTGTTCGACGTGCTGCGCGGCGACGTCGAGGAGGAGGCCGGCAACTGGTCGCGCCGCTTCAAGGCCAACACCGAGAAGATGGGCTCCGGCGACGTCCGCCGCGTCAGCGAGGTCGTCCGCGACCTCTGGCGCCGCGACCAGGACTCGGGCGTCTCGGCCGGCGAGAAGCGCATGCTGGCCAAGGCCCGGCAGATCCTCGTCTCGGAGCTCGCGCTCGCGCAGAAGTCGACCGATGAGGAGGCGTCCGTCGTGCTCGACGGCGTCCTCGCGCAGAGCATCTCCGCCTGAACCACCGGGCGCGTCCCGGGGACGCGCCACCGCCGACGGGCGGTCTCCCGACCAGGGAGGCCGCCCGTCGTCGCGTCCGAGCGCCCGTCGATGGGGGCATCGACCGGCGTAGGGTGCGATCATGCGCGATCACCCGGAACGACCCGACCACGACGGCCCCCTCGAGCAGAATCCCCTGCAGCCCGCGCGACGGGGGCTGAAGGTGTGGATCTACGTGATCGCCGCGCTCGTCGTCATCGCCGTGGTGGCGTTCGCGCTCGTCCGCTTCGCGACGGCCGGGCAGAACACGCCCGGGCCCTCGTCGCTCGGCGCCCTCGTCGCGGTCGTGGCGGGAGCGCGCGCCCTGCTCTGACCACCGGGCGGGCGGCGGACGCCGCCCACCGGTGACGGGCCCGCTCCTCCCCGGGCGGCCGGGTCCTCCGGGTCCCCCCGCCGTGTCGCATGGCTGCCGTCGGACCCTGCGGTCCGGTAGCCAGGCCTCCGGGAGGGCTCATGGGCGGACGAGGGCGGGGACGTCGCCGCCGCGCGAGCGCGCCGGGCGCTCTCGCATGGATCCGGAGCCGACCGCGCGAGGCCCTGCGCGTGCTCCTGGCCGCCCTCGCCGTGGGCGTCGTGGTCGTGTCCGTGGTGGTCGGAGCCCGCGAGCAGGTCCTCGGGCCCGGCGCGGGCGGCGGGCCGCTCACGGCGTCGGTCGCCGACGGCGAGGTGGTCCGTCGGCTGGCCGGCGCGGGCCTCGTGCGGGACGGGCGCATCGACGTGCCGGCCGCACGGGCCGCGACCGCCGCCCTCCCCGCGGACGCCCGCGAGCGGCATCCGCGCTACGACCGCGACGCCTTCGGGCCCGCGTGGGCCGATGCGGACGGGAACGGCTGCGACCAGCGCGACGACGTGCTCGTGCGCGACCTCGCCGTGGTGGCGCGCTCGGCGTCGGACGACGGCTGCACGGTGACGGCCGGCCGCCTCGAGGATGCCTACACGGGACGCTCGATCGACTTCACGCGCGGTCCACGGACGAGCGCGGCCGTCCAGGTGGACCACCTCGTGCCGCTGTCCTGGGCCTGGCAGCACGGGGCGTGGGCGTGGTCGGACGCCCGTCGCGAGCGGCTCGCGACCGACCTCGACGAGCTCCAGGCCGTCGACGGCCCCGCCAACCAGGAGAAGTCCGACCAGGGCCCCGCCACGTGGCTCCCGCCGGCGGCGGGGTACCGGTGCCTCTACGTCACCCGGTTCGCCTTCGTGGTCGGCCGCTACGGGCTCGAGATCGACGAGGAGGACCGCGACGCCATCGACGGGGTGCTCGCCGCGTGCGCCTGACGGCACGCGCCGGGGCCGCCGGCGGTCGGCGTCGGTGCGCCCGCGTACGCTCGGCACGACGCGGCCGGGCGTCGACGCGGACACAGGGTCCGCGTCGGACGACCCGAGGGGATCCGCATGTGGAGCAAGCAGAGCGGCGACGCGACCGGCGCGATCAGCCCGGTCCCGGAGCACCCGCACGCGCATCCCGTGCGGGGGGCGTGGCTGGTGCGCGTGGGGGACGGCCCCGCGCTCGGGTGGGTCCTCCGGCACCGTGCGGACCTCGCGGACCCGTTCACCTACGAGGTGTACGCGTGCGGGCTCGGATCCGACGGACTCCGGGTGTGGATCACGCGGAGGGACAGCCTGAACGCCGCGGTCGCGTGGGTGATGCAGCACGACGAGCGGATGCTGGCGTTCGGACGGGGGCTCCGTGCCGATCCGGCCCAGCCCGCGGGGCGGCACGCGGGTGGCGGCCCGCCGGACGCGGACGCCGCCGCCCCCGGGGTCGGGGACGGCGGCGTCGACGAGCGCCGGGACGCCGGTCAGCGCCTCCGCTGATCCGCCGCGTCGCGACCCGTGACGGGGAACGGGCCGGTGACGCCCTCGCGGACGCGGGCGATCTCGAGGATCCGGTCGCGCTGCAGGTACCAGCCGACGACGAGCAGCGGGATGATCACCACGAGCGAGGCGACCGTGAGCGTGCCGATGGGCCAGTCGATGGCCATGAGCACGAGCACGCTGACGAGGAACGCGAGGGTCAGCCACGACGTGACGGGAGCGCCCGGGAGACGGAACGTGGGCTCCTTCGCCTTGCCCTGCTTCGCCCACGTGCGCAGGCGCATCTGGCACAGGATGATCGTGGCCCAGCCCGCGACGATGCCGAGCGCGGCGACGTTGAGCACGATCTCGAACGCCTGGTCCGGCACGACCGCGTTCAGGCCCACGCCGAGCAGCGTGATGGAGCCCGTCAGCAGGATCCCGCCGAAGGGGACGCCGCCCTTCGACATGACGGTCGTGAAGCGCGGCGCCGAGCCGTTCATGCCCATGGAGTGCAGCACGCGGCCGGTGCTGTAGAGGCCCGCGTTGAGGCTCGACATGGCGGCCGTGAGGACGACGAAGTTCATGACGGATCCGGCGATGGCGCCCACCTGGGGCGAGCCGAGGCTGGAGAAGAAGGTCACGAACGGGCTCTGGTCCGCGCTGTAGGCCGTGTAGGGCAGCAGCAGCGAGAGCAGGACGATGGAACCCACGTAGAAGACCGCGATGCGGAAGACGACCGAGTTGATGGCGCGGGGAATGACCTTCTCCACGTCCTGCGTCTCGCCGCTCGCCGTGCCGACGAGCTCGATGGCGGCGTACGCGAACACGACGCCCTGCACGACCAGGACGACGGGGACGAGGCCCTGGGGGAGGATCCCGCCGTTCTCCTGCAGCACGGTCCAGCCGGTCTGCACCTCGGCGCCGTCGACCGTCACCGGGAAGCTCCAGGCCAGCCAGACGATGCCGACGACGAGGAAGACCACGAGCGCGGCGACCTTGACCAGCGCGAACCAGAACTCCATCTCGCCGAAGACCTTCACGGCCACCAGGTTGAGGGCGAGGACGATGGCGAGGGCGATGAGGGCGAGCAGCCACTGCGGCGCCGCGGTGAACGCCGACCAGTAGTGCATGTACAGCGCGACGGCCGTGACGTCGACGATCGCGGTCGTCGCCCAGTTGAGGAAGTACATCCACCCGGCGGCGTAGGCGAACTTCTCGCCGTAGAACTCGCGCGCGTAGGAGATGAACGACCCCGAGCTCGGGCGGTGCAGCACCAGCTCGCCGAGGGCGCGGAGGATGAAGAAGGCGAAGACCCCGCAGACCAGGAAGACGATCGCGAGGGCCGGGCCCGCGGCGGCGAGGCGCCCGCCCGCCCCGAGGAAGAGGCCCGTGCCGATCGCGCCGCCGATGGCGATCATCTGCAGCTGGCGGGGCTTGAGGCCGTGCTGGTAGCCCTCCTGCTCGTGGCTGAAGTCCTGCGCCACGAACTCCGGATCCGGTGTGACGGGACGGCGGTCGCTCTCGCTTCGTGTCATTCCGCATACGGTAGTGGCAGTGGGCATCCGCCCCGATCCCCGCGTCGATCGACTTCCACGGGGCATGTCCGCTGTGATAAGCGCCGAGGAGGTACGCATGGTCCGCACGCACCGCCCGGGACGCCGGATCCGCGCGTGGGGCGCCCTCGCCGGGATCGCGGTGGGCGCGCTCCTCCTCGCCGGCTGCACGACGGATGGCGGACAGCCGGCCCCCGCGACCGGGTCGCCGTCCGCCAGCGCGACCGCCGACGCGGGGTCGGGTGCCGGTGCGACGGCCGATCCGCAGCCCGGCGTCACCCGCGCCCCGGGTCCGCCGACCGAGGACGAGCTCGCGACGTGCTCCACGCTCGCCCAGGTGCTCCCGGACTCCACGCGGCTCGTGCAGGCCCTCGGCGACGGCCGGGCCGTGGACCCCGCCCTCCTCGAGCGCGTCCGGCAGGGCGATGCGGCGCTCGCGGGCATGGCGCCCGAGGGCATGAAGCCGCTGGTCGCGTCGTTCTCGACGATCGTCGACGAGCTGGAGGCCCTGCGCACCGGCGAGGACACGGACGGCGCCTCGCTCGACACCGGGCAGTACCTGCGCTCGGTCGACGCGTTCCTCGACTACTGCCTCGACGACGTCGGGTACGTCCCCGCGAGCGCGACGCCCGCGCCCTGAGGCACCGGGGATGCCGAGGCGCCGGGGATCCTGAGGCGCGGCCCCGCGGCGCCGCGTCAGGTGCGGCGCGCCACCGCCTCGTCCGCCTCGATGTCCTCCCGGGCGTCCTCCCGGCGGTCACGGCCGTCGCCGTCGTGCGTCACGAGCAGGTGCGGCGTGCGGTGGATGCGGTACGAGATGCGCAGGTGGCGGTGCAGCACGAGCCACGCGATCGCGATGAGGGCGGAGACGATGCCGCTCGCCGCGCCGACCATGAGGGCCGCGCGCGGGCCCCACTCGTTCGCGATCCAGCCCACGATCGGCGCGCCGAGCGGCGTGCCGCCGACGAAGATCGCCATGTACACCGCCATCACCCGTCCGCGCATGCGCGGCTCGACGGTGAGCTGGACCGTGCTGTTGGCGCTCGTCATGAGCGTCTGGGAGACGACGCCCACGATCGCGAGGGCGCCCGCGAACAGGAGGTAGGTGGGCGCGATCGCGGCGAGCGCGGTGGCGATGCCGAAGAGCGCGGCGCCGACGAAGACCAGTCGGATCCGCGGACGCTCGCGCCGGGCGGACAGGAGCGCGCCGGCGACGGAGCCCACGGCGAGGCTCGAGGAGAGGAGGCCGAACTCCGTCGCGCCCTTGCCGAACTCGACGCTCGCCATGGTGGAGGTGAAGATCGGGAAGTTGTAGCCGAAGGCCCCGACGAGGAAGACGATGACGAGGATCACCATGATGTCCGGGCGGCCGCCGATGTAGCGGAACCCCTCGCGGAGCTGCCCGCGGGACCGTGCGACGCGCTCCGGGCGACGGAGCTCCCCGACGCGGAGGCGCGTGAGCGCGACGAGCACCGCGATGAAGCTCACGGCGTTGATGAGGAAGACCCAGCCCGTGCCCACGCCCGCGATGAGGACGCCGGCGACGGCCGGTCCGATCATGCGCGCGGCGCTGAAGGAGGCCGAGTTGAGCGCGACGGCGTTCGACAGGTCGTCGTCGGAGACGAGCTCGGAGACGAACGACTGGCGCGCCGGCGCGTCCAGCGCCGAGGCGACGCCGAGGAGCAGGGCGAAGACGTAGACGTGCCAGAGCTCCGCCCGTCCCGAGAGGACCACGAGCCCGAGTCCGAGGCCGAGCACCGCCATGGCGCCCTGCGTGATCATCAGCACGCGGCGCTTGTCGTAGCGGTCGGCGATGAGTCCGGCATAGGGGGAGAGCAGGAGCATCGGACCGAATTGCAGGGCCATGACGATGCCCACGGCGGTCGCGTCGTAGCGGGTGAGCTCGGTGAGGACGATCCAGTCCTGGGCGGTGCGCTGCATCCACGTGCCGACGTTCGAGACGAGGGCTCCGGCGAACCAGATGCGGTAGTTGGGGGCCCGCAGGCTCCGGAACACCGCGCTCACGCGGAGGCCATCCTGGCGAGGAGGGCGGCCGCGTCGGCGAGGGTGGTGCGCTCGTCGGCCGTGAGCTCCTCGAGCCGGAGGGACAGCCACGCGTTCCTCTGCCGTCGGGTCTCCTGGACGATGCGCCGGCCGGGCTCGGTGACGGTCACGGTGACGCGGCGGCCGTCGTCCGGCGCGGGGGAGCGCTCCGCGTAGCCCGCGTCGACCAGGCAGTTCACGGTGCGGTTCATGCTGGGCGCCGTCACGCGCTCGATCTCGGCCAGCCGCCCGGGGCTCGTGGGCCCGTCGCGGAGGAGGAGGGCGAGGACGACGAACTGGCTGTCGCTCAGCTCGTGGTCCGCCTTCTCGGCCCGCAGGCGGCGCGAGAGGCGCATGACGCCGACGCGGAGGCTCTGGCTGAGATCGGGGGAGTCGGGCATGTGATTAGGGTAGCTCATTAGCCGCGCTAACGAAATGGCGGGCGATGACGGGATCCTGCGAGACGGCCGAACCCGGACAGGCTCGCCGGGCGGGGCCCCGGGGACGGGCAGGATGGGAGCACACCGCCGGCAGCGGTGCGCGCGAGGACGCGGGCACCGGCCGCGCGACGACAGGAGGCACGGACATGACCCACCACGACGGCACGGCCGACGCGCACGACGACGACGCGGGGCTCGGCGGCGACGGCACGATCCCGGCGGGGGAGAAGGGCGTCGCGGCCGGTCACGACGGGGGGAACGACCACTTCGAGCCCGAGGAGGACACCCCCCACCACACGGACGACGACGGCGCCTCCGCCTAGCCCGCCGCTCCCGGCGCCCGCCCGCCCTCGTCCACCCCGGCCCTCATGGGCCCCGGCGGACGGCGCGCAGGCGGGCGCCGCGCTGCGTCCGCGTAGCCTGGATCCCCGTGGACACCGCGACCAACCCCCTCGACGGCACGCGCATCGCCTACCGGGTGTTCGGCGCCCCACCCGGGGCCGGCGGCGCGCACCGAGGCGGCGCGGCACCCGACCCGGCCCCCGCCCCCGTGGTCCTCGTGCACGGCACGGCCCTCTCCCAGGCCATCTGGCGCGGCTTCGGCTGGGTCAGGGCGCTCTCCCCGGAGCGCCCGGTGATCACCCTCGACCTCCGCGGGCACGGCCGGAGCGGCACTCCGCACGATCCGTCCGCCTACGCGATGGACCTGATGGTGGCGGACGTCGTGTCCGTCCTCGACGCGGTCGGCGCGCCGGCCGTGCACCACGTGGGCTACAGCCTCGGCGCGCGGGTCGGCTTCTCCCTGGCCGCCGCGCACCCCGAGCGGCTCCTCTCCGCATCCAGCCTCGGCGGCTCTCCCCGCAGCGGCGTGGGCGTCTTCGACCGCGTGTTCTTCCCCGGCTGCATCCCGGCGCTCGAGACGGGCGGCATGCCGGGCTTCCTCGCGGCCTGGGAGCACCACGGCGGCCACGTCGTCGACGCGGCGACGCGCGGCGCCTTCCTCGCGGACGACGCGGCCGCGCTCGCGGCGTACATGCGGGAGTCGGAGCGGGACCGGGGCGTGCCCGACGACGTCGTGGCCGCGTCGTCCGTGCCGCTGCTCCTCGTGGCGGGAACGCGTGACGCCGAGCGGCTCCGGGCCGCGCGCCACGTGCGCGCGCTGCGGCCCGACGCCCGCCTCGTCGAGCTGGAGGGCGCGACGCACGCGGGCACGCCACGCCATCCGGGTGCCCTGGCGGCGGTGACGGCATTCCTCGCGGAGGTCGCGGCCTCCCAGGCGGGCGGCTAGGGGGCGGAGCCGGTCCTCCGCCGGACGGGAGCCGCCCGGCCCCGCGGGAGCCGCCCGGCGGGCGGATCAGGCGGCGGGTGCCGCCGCGGTCGCCCGTCGGGCGGCCTCCGCGTGAACGCGGGCGGCGTTGCCGTCCTCGTGCGCCCGGTCGAGGTCGTCCGGATGCGCCGCGGCGGCCGCCTCCAGCGCATCCGCCGCCCGCACCAGCGCGAGGTGCGACAGGGCCTGCGGCACGTTGCCGGCCTGGCGGCGCCCCACCGGGTCGTACTCCTCCGAGAGGAGGCCGACCTCGTTGCAGAGGCCCACCAGGCGGTCCATGAGCTCGCGCCCGTCGGCCACCCGGCCGGACCGCGCGTACTGCTCCACCAGCCAGAACGAGCAGGCGAGGAACGGGTACTCGCCGGCGGGCAGCCCGTCCACCCCGGCGCTCGTGTCGTAGCGCAGCAGGAAGCCCTCGTGCATGAGCGTGCGCTCCATCGCGTCGACGGTCGCGAGCATGTGCGGGTCGTCGTAGGCGCAGAAGCCGGCCTGGGCGAGGATCAGCAGCGAGGCGTCCACCTCGGTCGTGCCGTAGTGCTGGCGGAACGCGCCCGTGGCGGGGTCCACGCCGCGGTCGAGGATCTCGTCGCGCACCCGGTCCCGCAGCGTCCGCCACTGCTCGACGGGCCCGTCGAGGCCGTGCCGCTCGACGCCCTGCACGGCCGCGTCGAGCGCCGCCCAGATCATCGCGCGCGAGTGCGTGAAGTGCTGCTCGGCCCCGCGGATCTCCCAGATGCCGCTGTCCTGGCGCTCCCAGTTCTCCTCGACGAAGCCGATGAGGGCGCGCTGCAGCGGCCAGGAGAACTCGGTCTCCCGGACGCCCGCGTCCCGCGCGGCCTGGAGCGCGAGCATGACCTCGCCGATGACGTCGGCCTGGTACTGCTCGAAGGCGCCGTTCCCGACGCGGACGGGCCCGGAGCCCTCGTACCCGGGCAGGCTGTCGAGGTCGCGCTCCGGGAGGAAGCGCTCGCCGCTCAGGCCGTACATGATCTGGACGTCGCCCGGGTCCCCGGCGATCGCGCGCAGCAGCCAGGTGCGCCACTCGTCGGCCTCGTCGTCGAAGCCGTGCGCGAGCAGCACCTCGAGGGTGAGGGACGCGTCGCGGAGCCACACGTAGCGGTAGTCCCAGTTGCGGGATCCGCCGAACTGCTCGGGGAGGCTGGTGGTCGCGGCCGCGACGATGCCGCCGGTGTCCTCGTGCGTGAGCGCGCGCAGCACGAGCAGCGATCGGCGGACGGCCGCCTGGTGCGGGCCCTGGTGCTCGATGGAGCTCGCCCAGGTCTCCCACCACTCGGTGGTGTGCTCGAGGGCTGCGTCCACGTCGAACGCGGGCGGCTCGCTGCGGTGCGAGGGGTACCACGTGAGGGCGGTGTCGACGGTCTCGCCGGCCGACACGTCGAAGGCCACGCCGTGGTGGTGGTCCGTCGCCGTCAGCTCGGGACCGCGGATGACGACCGCGTCGGGACCGGCAACGGCGACGAGGCGCGGGTCGTCGCCGTCGAGCTTGCGGATCCACGGCAGCGCCGTCGCGTAGCCGAAGCGGAGGCGCAGGTCGCCCTGCATCCGGACCGTGCCGCTGATGCCCTGGACGCGGCGGACGACGTCGGCCCGCCGGTCGCCCATGGACATGAAGTCGGTCACCTCGACCGCGCCCTCGGGCGTCTCCCACCGCGTCCAGAGGACGAAGGTGTTGCCGAGGTAGGTGCGCATCGACACGGTCGCGTCGGGGGACGCGGGCGCGAGCCTCCACGCGCCGTGCTCCTCGGTGCCGAGGAGCGCGCCGAACATGGACGCGGAGTCGAACCGCGGCAGGCACAGCCAGTCGATGGACCCGTCCCGCCCGACCAGCGCACCCGTGTGGCAGTCCCCGATGAGTGCGTAGTCCTCGATGCGCATGGCCATGCCACATGGTCCCATGGAGCACCCGGGCGTCCGCGCCACGGGGCGCATCCGGCCACCGGGGCCAGGGCGGCCCGGCGTAGCCTGGCCCCATGCCCGCCACCTCCACGCTCCTCATCCTCGGCGCCAGCGGCGACCTCTCCGCGCGCCTGCTCCTCCCCGGCCTCGGGGAGCTCCTCGCCCACCGGCCGGACCTCGACCTGCAGCTGGTCGGCGCGGGCACGGAGGAGTGGGACGACGAGCGGTGGCGCGAGGTCGTCCGCACCTCCTTCGCGTCGCTCGGCGCGGAGGGCCCCGCGGTCGACCGCGTGGTCTCCGGCACCACCTACCTCTCCGCCGACGTGACGTCCGAGTCCGACCTCGAGCGGCTCCTGGCCGCGTGCGACGCCGCCCCCGCCGTCTACTTCGCCCTGCCGCCGGCGGTCACCGAGCGGGCCTGCGAGGCGATGACGCGCATCACCCTGCCCGAGGGCACGTCCCTGTCGCTCGAGAAGCCGTTCGGCACCGACCTCGCGAGCGCGCAGGCGCTCAACCGGCTCCTCGCGACGCTGGTCCCCGAGGAGCGCACCCACCGCGTCGACCACTTCCTCGGCCGCTCGACCGTCCGCAACCTCCTCGGACTGCGCTTCGCGAACCGGCTGCTCGAGCCCGTCTGGAACGCCCAGCACATCGCGAGCGTCGAGATCGTCTACGACGAGCAGCTCGCCCTCGAGGGGCGCGCCCGCTACTACGACACCGCGGGCGCGCTGACCGACATGATCCAGAGCCACCTGCTGCAGGTGATGGCCGTGTTCGCGATGGAGCCGCCGGCCACGACCGACGCCCGCGACGTGCGCGACCAGAAGGCGCTCGTGCTCCGCGCGACGCGGCCGTGGGGCGGGGATCCCGTGGCGTCGTCCCGCCGCGCCCGGTACTCGGCCGGCGACGTGGAGGGCCGCGAGCTCCCCGCCTACGCCGACGAGGAGGGCGTCGACCCCGCGCGCGGCACCGAGACGCTCGCCGAGATGACGGTGGAGATCGCGAACTGGCGCTGGGCGGGCGTGCCCTTCCGGCTGCGCTCGGGCAAGGCGATGCGGGACCACCGGCGCGAGATCGTCGTGACCTTCCAGCCCGCGCCGCACGTGCCGACCGGGCTGTCGGGGGCGGACGAGCCCGATCGGATCCGCATCCTCCTCGCACCCGACGAGCTGCACCTGGAGCTGAACGTCAACGGGCCGGCCGACCCCGACGTCATCGACCGCGCCGAGCTCGTGACCGCCTTCGACGCGGGCGACCTCCCGCCGTACGGCCAGGTCATCGACGGCATCATCTCGGAGGACGAGAGCCTCTCGGTGCGCGGCGACACGGCCGAGGAGTGCTGGCGGATCGTCGAGCCCGTCATCGCCGCGTGGCGCGCGGGCGACGTGCCGCTCGAGGAGTACCCGGCCGGGTCGGCGGGGCCGTGGGACGGTCCGCAGGTGGCGCCGAGGAGCTGATCCCGCGGCCGCCTCGGCGGGGAGCAGCCGGAGCGCCTAGGCGCTGCGGACCGCGCGCAGCACCGCGGGGACCCGACGCGGGTCGGCGGCCAGCTCCGCCAGGGCGTCGTCGAGCGGATCCGCGTCGAACACGGCGAGCTCGCGCAGGACGGCGTCGTGGCGGGCCGCATCCTCGCGCGTCGCGTCGTCGCGGGCCGCGTCGTCGTCGCGGGCCGCGTCGTCGTCGCGGTCGCGGTCGGGGGACCCGGTCGCGCGCGCGTCCTCCAGGGGGAGCGCGGCGGCGACGGGGGAGGCGCCGAGGGCCAGGGCGACGTCGCGCGCGATGTGCGCGGTCATCAGCTCGTCGAAGAAGCCCGCGGTGGTGTCCGGCGAGCGCCGGACGAGCGCCCAGGCGCCGTCGGGGCCGAAGTGGTGGGCGAGCGCGGCGTGCACGATCTCCGCGAGGGGGCGGAGGTCCGGCTCCGCGAGGGGGTGGGCCGACGGCGCCTGCGCCTCTGCCGGAGCGGGGGCTGCGGGGGCTGCGGGCGCCTCGGCGGCCTCGGGCTCGGGCTCGGCCTTGTGCGCGGGCACGTGCGCCGGTCGGACGGGGCCGCCGTGCAGTCGCGCGGCGATGGCGGCGAGCTGTCCCGTGGCGAGCGACACGCCGGGCGGCGTAGGGACCGATCCGGTGCCGGGGCGTCCGGGGTCGTCTCCTTCCGCGATGCCGGGGACGGGCGCGGCGGGCGCGGCCTCGGTCGGGACGGACTTGCCTCTGCGCCACCGGAACATGATCACGGCCTCCCCGATCGCATCAGCGACGATCGGGACCATCATCGTGGGCGACACGCCCGGGCCGACCCGCGACACGCCGATGATCATGCGGGTGGGGCGCGCGCCGCGCACGCAGACGACGCGCACGCCCCGGGGGGACGTGCGCGTCGCGGACGGAGGGCGGCTAGTTGCCGATCTGCCCGTCGCGCGAGTCCTCGATGACGGTGCCGACCGCGATGGCCACCGTGATGGCCCAGCTGAGCCACATGAGGCCGAGCTTCCAGTCGCGCGGACCCCGACGGGTCGTCTGCATGGTGCTCCAGCCGCCCACGAGGGCGCTGAGGACGCTGCCGTTCAGGATGTACTTGCGCATGACACCTCCCAGTGTTCCTCCACGGTACCGGGATCCGGCCCCCGCGTCCGCCACGCCGCATCCCCTTCCCGCACCCGGCGCGGGCTCCCGGGAGCCGATGAGTACAGTGAGCGCGGATCAGACAGGAGGCGCCCGTGCGCACAGCCCTCATCGGGGCGGTGCTCCTCGTCGTCGGCGCCGTCGCCGTGGCCACCGGAGCCCTCCCGCTCGACGACCTCGGCGTCCTGTACGAGCGGGTCTGGCCGATCCTCCTGTTCGTGGTCGCCATCACGGTGGTCACGGAGCTCGCGAGCGAGGCGGGGCTCTTCACCTGGATCGCCGAGCGCGCGGCGGGCCTCGGCCGCGGTCGCACCTGGGCGCTGTGGCTCGCGACCGTGCTGCTCGCGTGCCTCTGCACGATCTTCCTGTCGCTCGACACGACCGCGGTGCTCCTGACGCCCGTGGTCGTCGTGCTCGCGCGGCACTGCGGGCTGCCCCCGCTCCCGTTCGCCCTGACCACCGTGTGGCTCGCCAACACGGCGTCGCTCCTGCTCCCGGTCTCGAACCTCACGAACCTGCTCGCGGAGCACGAGCTCGGCGGGCTCGGCCCCGCGGGCTTCGCGGCGCTCACGGTCGCGCCGGCGCTCGTCGCCATCGCCGTGCCCGTGCTCGCGATCCTCGTGATCCACCGGAGGGACCTGTTCACTCGCTACGAGGTCGGGGCGCGGAGCGCGCCGCCGGACCGCGTCCTCCTCGTCGGCAGCGCCGTGGTGGTGGGCCTCCTGGTGCCCGCGCTCGTCTCGGGCGTGGAGGTGTGGATCCCGGCGCTCGCCGCCGCCGTGGTGCTCGCGGTCCTCACCGCCGTGCGCCGGCCGAGCGCGCTCCGGCCGGGGCTCCTGCCGTGGCAGCTCGTCGTGTTCGCGTCCGGGCTCTTCGTCGTGATGGAGGCGGCGCAGTCGCTCGGGCTCACCGCCGTCATGGCGGCCGTGTCGGGCGAGGGGCAGGACGCCGCGGCGCTCTTCCGGCTCGCGGGCGTCGCGACGCTGAGCGCCAACGCGGTCGACAACCTGCCGGCGTACCTGGCGCTCGAGCCCGTCGCGGGGTCGCCGGAGCGCCTCGTCGCGGTCCTCGTGGGCGTCAACGCCGGGCCGCTCATCACCCCGTGGGCGTCGCTGGCCACGCTCCTCTGGCACGAGCGGCTGGTGAGCATGGGCGTGCACATCCGGTGGTCGCGCTACGTGCTGCTCGGCCTCGTGGTCGCGCCGCTGACGGTCGGCCTCGCGATGGCGGCGTTCGTCCTCACGAGATGACCGGCGGGCCGCTCCCCGTCGATCCCCGGGGAGTCTGACCGATCAGTCAGGTCCTGACCGCTCGGTCAGCGTAAGCTCCTCACGTGACCAGGACCCCCCGCGCCTCCGCCGGCGACGAGCTGCGCCCCATCGCCGCCGCGCGCTTCGCGCGCGACGGCTTCCAGGCCACCTCGCTCCAGCAGATCGCCGACGAGGCGGGCTACTCCAAGTCCAGCGTGCTGTACCACTTCGCCTCGAAGGAGGCGCTGCTCGAGGCCCTGCTCGAGCCGACCATCGACGCGCTCGCCGAGGTCATCGACCGGGCCGACTCGATCCGCGGCGACGACGATGCGCGCGGGGTGTTCGTGGAGCGGTTCATCGACTTCCTCCTCCTGCACCGGCACGAGGTCTCCCTGTTCATCACGCAGGGCCGCTCGCTCGAGCACCTCGCGGTCATCCGGCGGGCGAACGACCTCGTGCGCCGGCTCGGCGAGACCGCCGGCGCCCTCGACAGCGCCCTCGACCAGCTGCGCTACGGCGTGGCCCTCGGCGGCGCGGCGTACGTCCTCGCCGCGAGCGACGACTGGTCCACCAACGAACCGCTGCCCGACGACGAGATCAGGGCCGCTCTCGTCGTGGTCGTGGGGGAGCTCCTCGCCCCCCTGGCCTCCCCCTCCGCCTGATCCCGCACGTCACGTCCCCTCGTAAGGAGAGCCACCGCCCATGGCCACGCTTCTGTACCGGCTCGGCCGGATCTCGTTCCTCCACCCGTGGCGCGTGGTCGCCGCGTGGATCCTCGTCCTCGGGATCCTCCTCGGCGGCGGACTCGCGCTCGGCGGCACGACCCAGGAGTCGTTCTCCATCCCGGGCACCGAGTCGCAGGAGGCCATCGACCGCCTCGCCGCCGTGTTCCCGCAGGCCGCGGGCGCGAGCGCGCAGATCGTGACCGAGGCGCCCGCGGGCGCGAAGGTCACGGATGCCGCCGAGGAGGCCGCCATCGAGGCCACCGCGACGGCCGCGGGCGAGGTGCCCGGCGTCGAGACGGCGCTGTCCCCGTTCTCCGAGTACGCGACCGATGCCGTCTCCGACGACGGCACCGTCGCGATCACCACCGTGCAGTTCCGGGGGCAGAGCGACCAGGTGACCGACGCGACGCTCGACGCGCTGAGGGACTCCGCGCAGGCGGCGACCGACGCGGGCCTCACGGTCTCGTTCGGCGGGCAGGTGTTCCAGGACATCCACTACGGCGTGACGGTGACGGAGGCGTTCGGCGTGCTCTTCGCCGGCCTCGTGCTGGTCCTCACGTTCGGGTCGATGCTCGCCGCGGGCCTGCCGCTCATCGGCGCGCTGGTCGGCGTGGCGGCCTCCGCGGGCGCGCTCCTCGCCGCCGCGCGGTTCGTCACGGTCTCGAGCGCGTCGCCGCTGCTCGCCGTGATGATCGGCCTCGCGGTCGGCATCGACTACGCCCTCTTCATCCTCATGCGGCACCGCACGCAGCTCGCCAACGGGATGCCCGTCGAGCGGTCGGCGGCGACGGCGGTCGCGACCGCGGGCAGCGCCGTGATCTTCGCCGGCGTGACGGTGATCATCGCGCTCCTCGGGCTCCTCGTCGTGCAGATCCCGTTCCTCACCGTGATGGGCCTCGGCGCCGCGTTCGCCGTGCTGCTCGCCATGGGCGTGGCCACGACGCTCCTGCCCGCGATGCTCGGCCTCGCGGGCGAGCGCCTACGGCCGAAGGAGGGCTCGCGGGCCGCCCGGCGCGCGACGGCGCAGGCCGCGGGGACGCAGCGCACGCTCGGCGCGCGCTGGGTGGCGATCGTCACGAAGGTGCCGATCATCCCCGTGGTCATCGTCATCGGCATCGCCGGCCTCCTGGCCGTGCCCGCGTCGCAGCTGCAGCTGGGGCTGCCGAGCGGGGCCACCGAGCCCGAGGGGTCCACGAGCCGCGTCGCGTACGACACCGTCTCGGACGCGTTCGGCCCCGGGCACAACGGGCCGCTCGTCGTGCTCGTGGACATCACGCAGACCACCGACCCGATCGGCGTGCTCGAGGACATCGGCGGGGAGATCCGCGGCCTCGACGACGTCGCGTTCGTCGGGCAGGGCACGCCCAACCCGTCGGTCGACACCGCGATCATCCAGGTCGTGCCGGACAGCCCGCCCGAGTCGGCGGAGACGACGGCGCTCATGCAGTCGATCCGCGACCTCGCCCCCGGCCTCCAGGACCGGTACGACACGCGCGTGTCGGTGACCGGCACGACGGCCGTGCAGAACGACATCTCGCAGCGGCTCGACCAGGCGCTCGTGCCGTTCGGCATCGTCGTCGTGGGGCTCTCGATCGTCCTGCTGATGATCGTGTTCCGCTCCGTCTTCGTGCCGATCAAGGCGGCCGTCGGCTTCCTGCTGAGCGTCGTCGTGTCCTTCGGCACGGTGGTCGTCATCTTCCAGGACGGCCTGTTCGCGGACGCCCTCGGGGTGACGCCCGGCCCGATCCTCAGCTTCATGCCGATCCTGCTGATGGCGATCCTCTTCGGCCTCGCCATGGACTACGAGGTGTTCCTCGTCTCCGGGATGCGCGAGGACTTCGTGCACCACGGCGACGCCCGCCGGGCCATCGTCACCGGCTTCTCGGGTGCCGCGCGGGTGGTGACGGCGGCGGCGCTCATCATGTTCTTCGTCTTCGCGGCCTTCGTGCCCGAGGGCGCGGGCGTGATCAAGACCATCGCGCTCGGGCTCGCCGTCGGCATCTTCTTCGACGCGTTCCTCGTGCGCATGACCCTCGTGCCGGCCGCCATGGCGCTGCTGGGGAGGCGGGCATGGTGGATCCCGCGTTGGCTCGACCGCCTGCTGCCGGACGTGGACATCGAGGGCGAGGGGCTCCGCGAGCACCAGGACGACGTGGACTGGGCGCGCGCGTCCGGTGCCGCCGTCGCCGCCGAGCGCCTGGTCGTCGGCGTCCCCGGCCACCGCCTCGCGCCCGTGGACCTCGTCGCCGCGGCCGGATCCCTCGTGCTCGTCGAGGGCGAGGTCGCCGACCGCCGTCTCCTCGGCGCGACGCTCGGCGCCCGCCTCGTCCCGCTCGCCGGGCGCGCGCAGGTCGCCGGGCATCCGCTCGCCTCGGAGGCCGGCCGGGTGCTCACGAGCGTCGCCATGGCCGACCTCGGCCGTGTCGACCGCGTGGACTCCGGCGTCACGGTGGGGGACCTCCTCGCCGAGCGCATCGACCTGTCCGAGCCCCTCGGGCGCCGCCGCGGCGCCCGCGCGCGTCACGGGGAGTGGCTGGCGCGCATCGCCCAGGCGGCCGACGCCGCCGGGGCGCGCCGCATCGGCGCGGACGACCCCGTCGGATCGCTCCTGCCCCTCGAGCGCGCCATCGCGCTCACGGCCGTCGCCGCCTCCGGACGCGCGCCCGTGCTCGTGCTCGACGTGGTGGACCCGTTCCCGGACGCCGCCGCCGAGCGCGCGTTCCTCCGGGCGCTCGCCGCCCTCGTCCACGAGAGCACGACCGTCGTGCTCGGTGCGCCCGGGTTCCCGGACGACCACGGCATCCCCGGCCGGCCGACGGTCCGCCTGCGCCTCGGCGCGGACGACGTCCCGGCGGACGACGCCCGGCCGCTCGCCGCGGAGCACTCCGCCGCCGAGCACGGGACCGCCGAGCACGGCGCCGCCGTGCACTCCGACATCGACCCGCACGTCACGACCGGCAAGGAGACCCGCCGATGACCACCCGCTCCGCTCGCCGACGGCTCGCCGTCGCCCTCGTCGCGCTCGTCCCGCTCGCGGTCGCGGGCCTGTTCATCGGCTCGCTCTCGGACGTCGCGGACGGCGTCGAGCGGATCCCCGCCGCCATCGTCAACCAGGACGAGATCGTCCAGCAGACCGCGCCCGACGGCACGGAGACGCCCGTGCTCGCGGGCCGCCTCCTCGTCACGCAGCTGACATCGGACGACAACCAGGCCTTCGACTGGACCATCACCAACGCCGAGGAGGCCGAGCGGATGCTCGACGACGGCGAGGTCTACGCCGTGCTGACGGTGCCGGAGGACTTCTCCGCGTCGATCGTGTCGCTCTCGACGGACGCCCCGGAGCGCGCGCAGATCCGCGTCACGACGGACGACGCGCACGGCTACCTCACGGGCGCCGCCACCCAGGCCGTCGGCGTCGGCATGACGAGCGTGTTCGGCAACGCGATCACCTCGCAGTTCGTCTCCGGCATCTACACGACCTTCGGCAGCCTCAAGGGCTCGCTGACCGACGCCGGCACGGGCGCCGACCAGCTCGCGGACGGCGCCACGCAGCTCTCCTCGGGCGCCACGGCGCTCGGCGACGGGCTCACGCAGCTCGGCGACGGCCTCGGGCAGTCGCAGCAGGGCGCGTCGCAGCTCGCGGACGGCCTCGGGACCTACACGGGCGGGGTCTCCCAGCTCTCCTCGGGGCTCGACCAGCTGCAGACGGGCGCGGCCGGGCTCTCCCAGGTCGCGGACGGCGTCGAGCAGTACGCGGGCGGGGCGGGGCAGATCGCGCAGCAGGTCGCGGGGATCCGGCAGCAGCTGTCGGCCGACCCGCGGACGGCGCCGCTCGCCGCGCGGCTCCAGCCGCTCGAGCAGGGGCTCGACCAGTACGCCGCGCAGGGGCGGACCCTGGCGACGCAAGCGGGCGCCGGGATCCAGGGCGTGCAGCAGGGCATCGGCCAGAGCGCCTCGGGCGCCGCCCAGCTCGCCGCGAACGGCGGCGCGCTCGTCACGGGCGCCCGCCAGCTGGGCGACGGGCTCGGTCAGCTCCGCACGGGCGCGACCGGCGCGGCGACGGGCGCGGGCGACCTCGCCACGGGCGCCGACGGGCTCTCCTCCGGGGCCACCGAGCTCGGAGCGGGGCTCACGCAGGGCGCCGAGCAGATCCCCTCCCTCGACGCCGACCAGGCCACCGCGGCCTCGGGCGTCGTCGCCGACCCGGTGGGCCTCACGGTCGACCGCCAGAACGAGATCGGCAGCCCGGGGGACGCGATCGCCGCGATCACGGTGCCCATCGGCCTCTGGCTCGGCGCGTTCGCGACGTTCCTCGTGCTGCGGCCGGCCGCCCGTCGGCTGCTCGCGTCGTCGGCCGCGACCGGCCGCGTCATGGGGCGCGTCCTCGCGCGCGCCGCCCTGATCGCGCTCGCGCAGGTCGTGCTCCTCGTCGCGCTCGTGCACGCGGCGCTCGGGCTGTCCCCGGCGCTCCTGCCGGCGACCCTCGGGTTCGCCGCCGTGACCGCGGCGGCCTTCACCGCGATCCACTACCTCCTCCGCCAGGCGCTCGGCCGTGCCGGGCTCGTGGTGTCGCTCATCCTCCTGGCGGTGCAGGCCGCGGCCCTGGGCGGCATCGTGCCGTCGCAGCTCGTGGCGGCGCCGTTCGCGGCCGTCAGCCCGTTCCTCCCGCTCACGTACGCGTCCTCCGGCATGCAGGCGATCATCGCCGGCGGCGCCCCGGCCGTCGTGTGGGGATCGGCGGGCGTCCTCGCCGTGTTCCTGCTGCTGAGCCTCGCCGTGTCGTACCTCGTCACGCGGCGCTCGCGGCGGGCCCGGAGCCTCGGGCTGATCCCGGGCCAGGCGCCGTCCTCGGTCGCCGTCGCCGTCTGACCGACGGGGGAGGGCCCGCGTCGCGGAGCCCGTGCACGACGAGGGCCGCCCGGAGCACCGGGCGGCCCTCGTCGTGCGGCCGGTCGCTAGAGCGCGAGCGCGATGCGCCCGCTGAACACGCGGGTCACCGGCGGGGCGGCCAGCACCTCGCCGAGGCGCGCGGCGCCCTCGGGGGTGGCGCGCCAGGCGACGTAGGCGTCGTGGTCGGCCGTGCTCGCCCACTGCTCCACGACGATCATGCGCGCGGGGTCGGCGTCGTCGACCAGGACCTCGAGGCCCTCGTTGCCCGCGAACGCGCGGGTGGCCTGCAGGGTCTCGGCGAGGACGTCGGCGACGTCGGCCAGGCGGCTCTCGTCGACCTGGATCTCGAGGTGCACGGTGGTGCTCATGGTGTCTCCGGTCCCGACGCCGGGCCGGCGGGGCCTCGCGCGACGTCGCTCATGTGCGGGGACGTTCCCCTTCCCCCATCCAACCGCGATGCGGCGGTGCGCATGCCCTCCCGCGGGTCGCGGGCGTGTCGCCGGGTATCCCGTCGCGGGCGTCCGGAGCGGGCGGTCCTGCGTCAGCGGTCGCGGCGGAGGGCCGTGCGCAGCTTCCGGTAGCCCGAGAGGGTGGGCGGGACCACGGGCGTGCGCTCGGGCGCCGTGTCGAGCCGCAGCTGCCGCTGGGCGAACTCGCGCGTCTCGATGAGCATCTCGAGCCGCTGCTCCTCCGTCTTGGCCTTGCGCGTGTTGACCTCGGCGACCACGCCGCCGTCCCAGCCCTGCTCGGCGAGCCAGCGCAGGGTCTCGGCGACCGGCTGCGTGCCGCGCCCGGGGAGGAGGTGCTCGTCGAAGACGCGGCCGTCGTCCTGCGATCCCGAGCCATCGCACAGGTGCACGTGGCGGAGGCGGGGGCCGAGGGTCCGCGCCATCTCGAGGGCGTCCTGCCCGGAGAGGGCCGCGTGGGAGAAGTCGAGGGTGGTGGCGTCGCAGTCCATGACGGTCGGATCCCAGCCGGGCGCGTACGCCTTCATGCTGCGGCCCGCGACCTGCCACGGGAACATGTTCTCGACGGCGATCTCGACGCCGGTCGAGGTCTGGATGGAGCGCACGATCTCGAGGAACGACTCGGCGTAGCCGGCCTGCCAGCGGAACGGCGGGTGGACGACGACGGCGGGGGCGCCGACCGCGGCGGCGAGCTCCGCGGACCGCTCCAGCTTCACCTTCGGGTCGCGTCCCCACACGAAGTGGGTGAGGAGCAGGACGGGCGCGTGGATCGACATGATCGGCAGCCCGTGCTTCTCCGACATGGCGCGCAGCGCCGCGGCGTCCTGGGTGACCTCGTCGTTCGTCACCATGATCTCGACGCCGTCGAAGCCCGCTCGACCCGCCATGGCGAAGGCGGCGTCGACGGGCTGGGGGTACACGCAGGTCGTGCTCATTCCGACACGGATCACGTCGGCGAGCGTACCCGGCGACGCTGGGCGCGCGGGGTACGCGGCCCGTCCGGCGCGTGTCGGGTGCGCGACGCGGACACGTCATGACGGCAGGCTGGAGGCGATCGACGGACGTGAGGGAGGGCGGCACGCGCCGCCCGCATCGGGAGGGACGCGCATGACGACGGCATCGGACGGGCGGGTGTTCCGCAAGGAGCGGGCGGACGCCCCGCCCGGGTTCTTCGAGGCGGAGGCCGCCGGGCTCGCCTGGCTCGCCGAGGCGGAGGCCCGCGGGGGAGCGCGCGTGGTCCGCGTCGTCGCGGTCGCGCCCGGCCGCATCGACCTGGAGCGCCTCCGGCCCGCGCGCCCGACGCGGGAGGCGGCCCGCGCGCTCGGCACGGCCCTCGCCGCGACGCACGACGCGGGCGCCCCCGCGTTCGGGTCACCGCCGCCGGGTCCCGCCGGGCCGGCCTTCATCGGACGCCAGGCGCTGTCGGTCGACGGACGCGCGCCGGGGTCGACGCCGGGCGGCGACGCGCCGTCCGACGGCTGGGGCGCCTGGTACGCCCGCGAGCGCGTGATGCCCTACCTCCGCCGCGCGGTCGACGCCGGGCACGCGACCCCGGCGCAGGCGGCCGACGTGGAGCGCGCCTGCGCCGCGTGCGCCGACGGCCGGTTCGACGACGGGCGGCCGCCCGCTCGGATCCACGGCGACCTCTGGTCGGGGAACGTGCAGTGGACGGCGACGGGCGCGGTCCTCATCGACCCGGCCGCGCACGGCGGCCACCGGGAGACCGACCTGGCCATGCTCGCGCTCTTCGGCTGCCCCGGGCTCGAGGACCTCCTCGGCGCGTACGCGGACACGGGGGCCCTCGCCGCGGGCTGGCGCTCCCGCGTCCCGCTGCACCAGCTCCACCCGCTGGCCGTGCACGCCGCATCGCACGGACCGGCCTACGGGGACGCCCTGCACGACGCGGCGCGGGCGGTGCTCCGCATGTGACGCGGGCGGTCACGGGCCGTCCGCCGCCCCCTGTCGGACGACGACCGGACTGGTAGCCTCGGACAGCCGAGCAGGCACCACGCAGCTCTGCGCGACCGAGACGGGAACCGTGACTCCGCCACCCTCATCCACCTCCTCCGCGACCGAGCCGACGACGGCGGACGCCGGCGCCGACGAGGTCGAGCCCGGCACCTACGACCTCGTCGTCGTGTCGAACCGCCTCCCCGTCGACCGCGTCGTCGCCGCCGACGGCACCACCTCCTGGCGCCACTCGCCGGGCGGCCTGGTCACGGCGCTCGAGCCCGTCATGCGCGCCAACGAGGGCGCGTGGATCGGCTGGCCCGGCATCGCCGACCACGACGTGGAGCCCTTCGTCGACGACGGCATCTCGATCATCCCCGTCACGCTCTCCGAGCAGGACCTCGCCGAGTACTACGAGGGCTTCTCGAACGACACCCTGTGGCCGCTGTACCACGACGTCATCGCGCAGCCGAGCTACCACCGCGAGTGGTGGGACACCTACGTCACGGTCAACCAGCGCTTCGCCGACGCCGCCGCGCTCGCCGCAGCGCCCGGGGCGACGGTCTGGGTGCAGGACTACCAGCTGCAGCTCGTCCCGAGGATGCTGCGCGAGAAGCGCCCCGACCTCACCATCGGCTTCTTCAACCACATCCCGTTCCCGCCCTACGGCATCTACTCGCAGCTCCCGTGGCGCACCCAGATCATCGAGGGCCTCCTCGGGGCCGACGTCATCGGCTTCCAGCGCGTGGCCGACGCGGGCAACTTCACCCGCGCCGTCCGACGGCTGTTCGGGTACACGACCCGCGGATCCACGGTCGACGTGCCCGTGCGCGGCGGCGTGGCGCTCACGGTCCCCGGCACGAAGCCGTCGAAGCCCGTTCGCGAGCTCCGCACCCGGCCCGTCGTCGCCAAGCACTACCCCATCTCCATCGACGCGCGGAGCTACGAGGAGATGGCCAAGGACCCGGCCATCCAGGAGCGCGCGCGTCAGATCCGCGCCGACCTCGGCAACCCGCGGACGATCCTCCTCGGCGTCGACCGGCTCGACTACACGAAGGGCATCGGCCACCGCCTCAAGGCCTTCGGGGAGCTGCTCGCCGAGGGGCGCGTCAAGGTCGAGGACGCGACCCTCGTGCAGGTCGCGAGCCCCAGCCGCGAGCGCGTCGAGACGTACCGGCAGCTGCGGGACGAGATCGAGCTCACGGTCGGCCGCATCAACGGCGACTACGGCTCCATCAGCCACACGGCCATCAGCTACCTGCACCACGGGTACCCCAAGGAGGAGATGGTCGCGCTGTGCCTCGCGGCCGACGTGATGCTCGTCACGGCGCTCCGCGACGGCATGAACCTCGTCGCCAAGGAGTACGTCGCGACGAAGCACTCCGACCAGGGCGTCCTGGTGCTGAGCGAGTTCGCGGGCGCCGCGGACGAGCTGAAGGCCGCGCTCCTCGTGAACCCGCATGACATCGAGGGGCTCAAGGAGTCGATCCTCCGCGCCATCGAGATGCCGGTCGCCGAGCAGCGCAAGCGCATGCGCTCGCTCCGCAAGCGCGTCTTCGAGAACGACGTGGCCGCGTGGTCGAGCTCGTTCCTCGCCGACCTCGGGCGCACGCACGCCGCCTCCATCCACGAGGGACCCGACGAAGAGGTCGTCGAGCCGCTCATGGACGAGGGCTGGTAGCGCGCGTGGTCGAGGTCGACACCGACATCCAGGCCAAGGGAGGCCGCGGCTTCCCCGGCCGCCTGTTCGAGGCGCTCACGGAGCTGGCGCGCACGCCGCGGCTCCTGGTGGCCCTCGACTTCGACGGCACGCTCGCGCCCGAGGTCGACGATCCCGAGAAGGCGCGCGCCGTCCCCGAGGCCCGCGCCGCCGTGCTCGCGCTGCTCGCGCTGCCGGACACACGCGTCGCGCTCGTCTCTGGCCGGGCGCTGCGGAGCCTCGAGGCCGTCGCCGACCTGCCGGACGAGGTGCTGCTCGTGGGCTCGCACGGCGTCGAGATCCGTCTCGACAGCGACGACATCGAGCTCGTGCTCGACGCCGACGAGCTCGAGCAGCGCGGGGTCCTCTCCGACGTGCTCGGCCAGGTCGCCGACTCGCTCGACGAGGTCTGGATCGAGGAGAAGCCCGCGGGCTTCGCCCTGCACACCCGTCTCGCGACCGAGCGCCACAGCCGCATCGCGCACCTCGTCGCGACGCAGGAGGCGCACGCCGAGGTCGACGGCCTCAAGGTGCGCTCCGGCAAGGACGTGCTGGAGTTCAGCATCCGGCAGGCCACCAAGGGCGAGGCGGTGGAGCACCTGCGCCGCTACGCGGAGGCCACGGCCGTCTTCTACGCGGGCGACGACGTCACCGACGAGGACGCCTTCGCCGCGCTCCAGGCCGGCGACCTCGGCCTGAAGAGCGGCACGGGCGCGACTGCGGCGGACTTCCGCGTCGACGGCCCGCACGACGTGGCGCGCGTGCTGCAGGTGCTCGCGGACCTGCGCGGCGACCCCGCCGTCCTGTCCCGCTGACGCACCCGTCCCCGGACTCCCAGGTAGAGCCCAGGTAGACTGGGGCACCAGCCGACTCGCGAGAGGAGACCGCACGTGCTCGTCCTCCTCTCGGTGTTCCTGCTCGCGTCCGTCGCCGTCCCGTTCCTCGCCCGCGTCATGGGCGTCCGGGCCTTCCTCGTCGCCGCCCTCGTGCCGGCCGCGGCCTTCGCCTACACGGTGGCGCAGGCGCCCGCGGTGCTGCCGGACGGCGAGGTCGTCGAGCGCGTCACCTGGATCCCGTCGCTCGGCATCACGCTCGACATGCGGATGGACGCGCTGTCGTGGCTGCTGGCGCTCGTCGTCACGGGCGTCGGCGCGCTCGTGCTCCTCTACTGCGCGCGCTACTTCCGCTCCTCGGAGGAGGGGCTGGGGCGGTTCGCCGGGCTCCTGCTGGCGTTCGCCGGCGTCATGTACGGCCTGGTCCTCGCCGACGACGTCTTCGTGCTCTTCACCTTCTGGGAGGCCACGAGCGTCCTCTCCTACCTGCTCATCGGCCACTACACGGGCAAGAAGGCGAGCCGCGGCGCGGCCCTGCAGGCGCTCCTCGTCACCACGGCGGGCGGGCTGGCGATGCTCGTCGGGCTCGTCATCCTCTCGGTCGCGGGCGGCACGACGAGCCTCGCGTCGCTCGTGGCGGACCCGCCGGGCGGCCCGCTGATCCCCGTCGCGGTCGTGCTGGTCCTCCTCGGCGCCCTGTCGAAGTCGGCCCTCGTGCCCTTCCACTTCTGGCTCCCGGCCGCCATGGCCGCGCCCACCCCCGTGAGCGCGTACCTGCACGCCGCCGCGATGGTGAAGGCGGGCATCTACCTCATCGCGCGCCTGGCGCCGGGCTACGCGGACGTGCCGGGCTGGCGCGTGCTCCTCGTCGTCCTGGGCGTCGCGACCATGCTGGTCGGCGGCTGGCGCGCCCTGAAGCAGATGGACCTGAAGCTCGTCCTCGCCTACGGCACGGTGAGCCAGCTGGGGTTCCTCACCGTCGTGGTGGGCTACGGAACGCGCGACGCGGCCCTCGCGGGCGTCGCCCTCCTCCTCGCGCACGCGCTGTTCAAGGCCACCCTGTTCCTCGTCGTGGGCGTGGTGGACCACCGCGCCGGCACCCGCGACCTCCGCAAGATCAGCGGGCTCGGCCGCAAGGCGCCGGTCCTCGCGGTCATCACGGCGCTCGCCCTCGCCAGCATGGCGGGGCTCCCGCCGTTCCTCGGCTTCGTCGCCAAGGAGGCCGTGCTGTCGGCGCTCCTCCTCGACGCCGAGCTCGGCGGCGGCCTCGGCTGGGTCGCGCTCGTGGGCGTCTCCGTCGGCTCGTGCCTCACAGTCGCCTACAGCGCGCGCTTCATGTGGGGCGCCTTCGCCCGCAAGCGCGGGGTGGACGAGGTCCAGCCGGTGCACGAGCACCTCGACTTCCTCGTGCCGCCCGCCGTGCTCGCCGCGACCGGCCTGGTGCTCGGGTTCCTCGCGTCGTCCGTCGACGGCTGGATCGCCGGGTACGCGGACACGCTGCCCACCGTGAGCGCTGGCGCCTCCGGGGAGCCGGACCACACCTACCACCTGGCCCTCTGGCACGGTCTGGAGCCCGCGCTGCTCATCTCGGCCGGCACGCTCGTGGTCGGCCTCGCGATGTTCCGCCTCCGCGACGGCGTCTTCGCGCTGCAGTCGCGCGTGCCGTCGTGGATCGACGCGGCGCGCATCTACTGGGCCTCCATGCGCCTCATCGACCGGGTCGCGGCGCGCACCACCGCCACGACGCAGCGCGGCTCGCTGCCCTTCTACCTGGGCGTCATCCTGCTCGTGCTCATCGGCTCCGTCGGCTCCGCGCTCGCGCTCAACCGGTCCTGGCCGACCACCGCGGTGCCCTTCGACCACCCCGCGCAGCCCGTCATCGGCATCGTGATGATCGTGGCGGCCATCGCCGCCGCCCGCGCCGGCAAGCGGTTCCAGGCGGTCGTCCTCGTCGGTGTCACCGGGTACGGCATGGCCGCGCTCTTCGCGCTCCACGGCGCCCCCGACCTGGCGCTCACGCAGGTCCTCATCGAGACGATCACGCTGGTCGCGTTCGTGCTCGTCCTCCGCCGCCTCCCCGTGCGGCTGGGGGAGCGCAACCGCTCCGTGCACCCCGTCTGGCGCGCGTCGATCGGCATCGCGGTCGCCGTGCTGATGTCCACGGTGGCGGTCGTGGCGCTCGGCGCCCGCGTGGCGACGCCCATCTCGCTGGAGTTCCCGCGCCTCGCCTACGAGCAGGGCCACGGCAGCAACGTCGTCAACGTCACGCTCGTCGACCTGCGCGGCTGGGACACCATGGGCGAGATCTCCGTGCTCATCGTGGCGGCCACGGGCGTCGCGAGCCTCATCTTCCTGAACCGCCGCACCGACTCGCTGCCCCGGCTCACGGCGCCGTCGCGCCGCAGCCTCCTCGCCCGGCTCTCCGGCCGGCGCGACCCGGACGCCGCTCCGCTCGAGGTCGAGCAGGGCGCCGACGGACCCCGCATGGAGGCCCGCCAGGCGCTGAAGGACAGCCGGCGCTCGGAGCGCAGCCCCTGGCTCCTCGCGGGGCGCACGCTCGCGCCCCAGAACCGGTCGATCCTCCTCGAGGTCGTCGTGCGCCTCCTCTTCCACAGCCTCATCGTCGTCTCCGTCTACCTGCTCTTCGCCGGCCACAACCTGCCGGGCGGCGGCTTCGCCGGCGGTCTCCTCGCGGGCATGGCCCTCGTCGCCCGGTACCTCGCCGGCGGCCGCTACGAGCTCGGCGCGGCAGCCCCCGTCGACGCCGGACGCGTGCTCGGCACGGGCCTCGTGTTCGCGGTCGGAACCGCGGCCGTGCCCCTCGTCTTCGGCGCCGACGCCCTCACCTCCACCTGGATCGACACCGAGGTGCCCCTCATCGGGCACGTCGAGTTCGTCACCAGCACCTTCTTCGACGTCGGCGTCTACCTCGTCGTCGTCGGCCTCACGCTCGACGTGCTCCGCAGCCTCGGCGCGGAGGTCGACCGCCAGGAGGAGAGCGACCGCACGGTCGAGCAGGGAGCGGACGGCATCGAGACCGAGCAGGGGGTGAGCGTGTGAGCGTCTCCGTCACCCTCATCGTGATCATGGCCGCGCTGTACGCGACGGGCATCTACCTCATGCTCGAGCGCAGCATGACGCGCGTGCTCCTCGGGTTCCTGCTCGTCGGCAACGCGACCAACATCCTCATCCTCATCATGTCCGGGCGGGTGGGACTCGCGCCCATCTACGACGAGGACGTGGACCCGTCGGAGTACGCGGACCCGCTGCCGCAGGCGCTCATCCTCACCGCCATCGTCATCACCTTCGGCGTCTCCGCCTTCCTCATGGCGCTCATCTACCGCTCCTGGCGCCTGGCCAACGCCGACGTCGTCACGGACGACGAGGACGACCTCGCGATGCGCGGCCCGCGCACGGGCCTCGGCGAGGAGCCGACCGTGCCGGACGACGACGACACCGAGTTCGGCACCAACGCGGAGGCGGCCATCGCCTCCGCCCGGCAGCTGCGCGACAACCGATCCGATCTGGAAGAAGCCATCGACGACTCCGCCGACGACGACGACCACCGCGACTTCCGCACCATCCGCGCGGAGCGGGACGACCGCGGCGCGACGGACGGGGGCGAGGCGAAGTGACCGTGTTCCAGTCCCTCATCCCGCTCGTCGTCCTGGTGCCCCTCCTCGGCGCGGCCGCCGCGCTCGTCGCTGCGCGTCAGCGCCGCCTCCAGGTGGCGGTCTCCGTGCTGGCGCTCGTGATCGTCGTGGCGATCAGCGCCGTGCTCCTCGTGCTGGTCGACCAGCAGGGCGGCCAGTCCGTCGAGGTCGGCGGGTGGGCGGCGCCGTTCGGCATCGTGCTCGTCGTCGACCGGCTCTCCGCGCTCATGCTGCTGATCTCATCCATCGTGCTGCTCGCGGTCCTCATGTTCTCCATCGGCCAGGGCCTCGAGGACGGCGACGGCGAGACGCCGGTCTCCATCTACAACCCGACCTACCTCATCCTCGCCGCGGGCGTCTTCAACGCGTTCGTCGCGGGCGACCTGTTCAACCTCTACGTCGGGTTCGAGATCCTGCTGGTGGCGAGCTACGTGCTCCTCACCCTCGGCGGCACGGAGGCGCGCATCCGCGCGGGCGTCACGTACATCGTCGTCAGCCTGGTCTCGTCGATGCTGTTCCTCGCCTCGATCGCGATGATCTACGGCGCGCTCGGTACGGTGAACATCGCCCAGATCTCGGTCCGGCTCGACGAGATCCCGCCGGACGTGCAGCTGATCCTGCACATCATGCTGCTGGTCGCCTTCGGCATCAAGGCGGCGGTCTTCCCGCTGTCGTTCTGGCTGCCGGACTCCTACCCGACGGCGCCGGCGCCCGTCACGGCGGTGTTCGCGGGTCTGCTCACGAAGGTCGGCGTCTACGCGATCCTCCGCACGGAGACGGTCATGTTCCCCACCGACCAGCTGTCCACGGCGCTCATGGTGGTCGCGGCGCTGACGATGGTCATCGGCATCCTCGGCGCGGTCGCGCAGGCCGACATCAAGAGGCTGCTGTCGTTCACGCTCGTGAGCCACATCGGCTACATGATCTTCGGCATCGCGCTCAACACCGTCGCGGGCATGACGGCGACCATCTACTACGTGATCCACCACATCGTGGTGCAGACGACGCTCTTCCTCGCGTCCGGACTCATCGAGCGCACGGGCGGCAGCACGTCCATCAACCGCCTCGGCGGCCTGCTGAAGGCGGCGCCGGTCATGGCGATCCTCTTCTTCATCCCGGCGCTGAACCTCGGCGGCATCCCGCCCTTCTCCGGCTTCATCGGCAAGGTCGCGCTCTTCGACTCGGGCGCCGAGGTCGGCGGCTGGCTCACCTACGCGGTCATCGCCGCGGGGGCGGCCACCAGCCTCCTCACGCTCTACGCCCTCGCCCGCGTCTGGAACATGGCGTTCTGGCGCGGCGCCGAGGAGGTGGAGGACTACGAGTCCCCGCTGCTCGACCAGCTCTCCGAGCGCCCCGGCGGCGAGGCCGTCACGACGGTGCGGAAGACCCCCGTGCTCATGACGGGCGCGACGGCGGGCATGGTCGTCGTCAGCGTCGCCCTCACCGTCTTCGCCGGCCCCGTCTACGCGCTCGCCGAGCGCGCGGGGGAGAGCCTCACCGGTCCCGGGTCCGGCAACGGCTCCGGCGAGCAGGGCTACGTCGAGACCGTGTTCCCGGGAGGCGTCCGATGACGCCGCGTCGCGCCCGCGCCCGGGCCGAGCGGCTGACCCTGCTCGTGCAGCTGCCCCTGCTGGTGTGGCTCGTGATCCTGTGGCTGCTCCTGTGGGGCCACGTCACGGTCATCTCGGTGGTCACCGGCATCGTCCTCGCGCTCCTGGTGACGCGCGTGTTCTACCTGCCGCCCGTGGAGCTATCCGGCCGGTTCGACATCCGGTGGGCGTTCATCCTGCTCGGCCACTTCGCCGTCGACCTGGTGCGCGCCTCCTTCCAGGTGGCCGCGCAGGCCTTCGACTGGCGCCGCGTCCCCGTCAACGCGGTCATCGCCGTGCACCTCCACACGCGCAGCGACTTCGTGATGACGCTCACGGCCGAGGTGGTCTCGCTCGTCCCCGGCTCGATCGTGGTGGAGGCCGACCGCGAGCGCTCGATCCTGTACCTGCACGCCCTCGGCACGCCGACCCCGGAGGACGTGGAGCGCGTGCGCGAGAACACCCTGCGGGTGGAGAGCCGCATCGTGTACACGCTCGGCACGGCCGACGACATCTGGCGGATCAACCGCGAGCGCCGGGAGTCCGGCCGCGAGCCGCTCCTGCAGAGCCGGAGGCAGCGGGCGCACGAGCTCGTCCGCGATCGCGACCTGGAGGCCGGACTCATCACGACCACGGGGGAGGAGCTCTCATGAGCGTCGTCATGCAGGTCGGCTACGTCGTGGTCGGCGCGCTGTTCTTCGCCGCGGCCGTCATGGCCGTCGTCCGCATCGTCCGCGGCCCGAGCATCCTCGACCGCATCATCGCGTCCGACGTGCTCCTCACCACGCTCATCTGCGTGCTGGGCGCCGAGATGATCTACAACGGCCACACGCGCACGGTCCCCGTCATGCTCGTGCTCGCCATGACGGCGTTCCTCGCCACGGTCGCCGTCGCCCGCTACGTCTCGAAGCAGGACCCGTCGTGAACGACCTCCTCGTCTCCGGCCCGCTCGCCGACGCCCTCGACCTCGTGAGCCTGGTGCTGCTGATCCTGGGCGGCGTCCTCTCGGTCGCGGCGGGCGTGGGCCTGCTGCGCTTCCCGGACCCGCTGGCGCGCATGCACGCGGCGACCAAGCCGCAGATCCTCGGCGTGATCCTGGTGCTCCTCGCCCTCGCCCTGCAGTCGCAGAGCCTCAGCACCGCGATGATGCTCGTCCCCGTCCTCCTCTTCCAGATGCTGACGGCGCCCATCTCGGCGCACATGGTCGGCCGCGCGGGCTACCGCCTCCGCCACTTCCTCCGCGAGGACCTCCTCGTCGACGAGCTGGAGGAGGCCATCGACCGCGCCCACGACGAGCTGCGCGCATCCGACGAGGTGGACGCGTCCACGCTGCCCGTGGGATCCGCCGAGAACATCGCCGCCGAGGAGGCCGGCCACGTCCCCGGCGGGGCGGGCCCCCGCGACGCGGCGTCGCCGGTCGCCGCGCCGGCGGCCTCCGACCCCGGGCACGACGGCCGGGACGACGACGCGCGCGGAGGCGGGCTGCCCCCGGGCATCGGCTGACCTGCCGACCTGTCCGCGCGGGCCCGCGCGGTGCAGCCCGGGCCCGCCCGGCGCCGGGAGCGCTCCGCGCGAGGACCTAAACTCATGCCATGCCTGAGATCGACATGAAGCCCCGGAGCCGCGACGTCACCGATGGGATCGAGGCCACCGCGGCGCGCGGCATGCTCCGCGCCGTCGGCATGGGCGACGAGGACTGGGTGAAGCCCCAGATCGGCGTCGCCAGCTCCTGGAGCGAGATCACCCCCTGCAACCTCAGCCTCGACCGCCTCGCGCAGGCGTCGAAGGAGGGCGTCCACGCGGGAGGCGGCTATCCGCTGCAGTTCGGCACCATCTCCGTCAGCGACGGCATCTCCATGGGCCACGAGGGCATGCACTTCTCTCTCGTCTCCCGCGAGGTCATCGCCGACAGCGTCGAGACCGTGATGATGGCCGAGCGCCTCGACGGCTCCGTCCTCCTCGCGGGCTGCGACAAGTCGCTGCCCGGCATGCTCATGGCGGCCGCCCGCCTCGACCTCTCGTCGGTGTTCCTCTACGCGGGGTCCATCGCGCCGGGCTGGGTCAAGCTCTCGGACGGCACCGAGAAGGACGTCACGATCATCGACGCCTTCGAGGCCGTCGGCGCGTGCAAGGCCGGCACGATGAGCCAGGAGGACCTGACCCGCATCGAGAAGGCCATCTGCCCGGGCGAGGGCGCCTGCGGCGGCATGTACACGGCCAACACCATGGCGAGCGTCGCCGAGGCCCTCGGCATGAGCCTCCCGGGCTCCGCCGCCCCGCCGAGCGCCGACCGCCGCCGCGACTACTTCGCGCACCGCTCCGGCGAGGCCGTCGTCAACCTCATCGCGAAGGGCATCACGGCGCGCGACATCATGACGAAGGAGGCGTTCGAGAACGCCATCTCCGTCGTCATGGCGTTCGGCGGATCCACCAACGCGGTCCTCCACCTCCTCGCCATCGCGCGCGAGGCGGAGGTCGACCTGCAGCTGTCCGACTTCAACCGCATCGCCGACCGCGTCCCGCACCTCGGCGACCTCAAGCCCTTCGGCCGCTTCGTCATGAACGACGTCGACCGCGTCGGCGGCGTGCCTGTCGTCATGAAGGCCCTGCTCGACGCGGGGCTCCTGCACGGCGACGTCATGACGGTCACGGGCCGCACCATGCGGGAGAACCTCGAGTCGATGGACCTCGCGGACCTCGACGGCACGGTCATCCGCACGCTCGACGACCCCATCCACGCGACCGGCGGCATCAGCGTCCTGCACGGCTCGCTGGCCCCCGAGGGCGCGGTCGTCAAGACCGCCGGCTTCGACCTCGACGTGTTCGAGGGCCCGGCCCGCGTGTTCGAGCGCGAGCGCGCCGCCATGGACGCGCTGACGGAGGGCCGCATCTCGAAGGGCGACGTCGTCGTCATCCGCTACGAGGGCCCGAAGGGCGGCCCCGGCATGCGCGAGATGCTCGCGATCACCGGCGCCATCAAGGGCGCGGGCCTCGGCAAGGATGTACTACTCTTGACGGACGGTCGATTCTCAGGCGGCACAACCGGACTGTGCATCGGCCACATGGCTCCCGAGGCGGTGGACGCAGGTCCCGTCGCCTTCGTGCGCGATGGAGACCGGATCCGTGTCGACATCGCCGCTCGCACGCTCGACCTACTGGTCGACGAGGCCGAGCTCGCCGCCCGCCGTGAGGGGTGGGCACCTCTCCCGCCGCGCTACACGCGCGGAGTCCTCGCCAAGTACGCCCGTCTCGTGCACTCGGCCGCCGAGGGCGCGATCACGGGATGACCCCCTCCTCACCTTCCGCACCCTCTCCCAGGAATCGCGCACCCATGCCAGCTCTGCCCACCCCGCCGCCCACGCCGCAGGCCCCCACCGCCCATCAGGGCGACGAGATGCTCACGGGAGCCGAGGCCGTCGTCCGCACCCTCGAGCTCCTCGGGGTCGACGACATCTTCGGCCTGCCCGGCGGCGCCATCCTCCCCACCTACGACCCGCTCATGGACTCGACGAAGCTGCGCCACATCCTCGTCCGCCACGAGCAGGGCGCCGGGCACGCCGCCGAGGGCTACGCGTCCTCGAGCGGACGCACGGGCGTCTGCATCGCGACCTCCGGGCCGGGCGCGACGAACCTCGTCACCGCCATCGCGGACGCGTACATGGACTCGGTCCCGCTCCTCGCCATCACGGGCCAGGTGTTCTCCACCCTCATGGGCACCGACGCCTTCCAGGAGGCCGACATCGTGGGCATCACGATGCCCATCACGAAGCACAGCTTCCTGGTGACCCGTCCCGAGGACATCCCGTCGACCATCGCGTCGGCGTACCACATCGCCTCCACGGGCCGCCCGGGCCCCGTGCTCGTCGACATCACGAAGGACGCGCAGCAGCTCGAGGCGCCGTTCCACTGGCCGCCGAAGATCGACCTCCCCGGCTACCGCCCCGTCGTCAAGGCGCACGGCAAGCAGATCCAGGCCGCCGCGCAGCTGCTCGTCGAGGCGAGGAAGCCCGTGCTCTACGTGGGCGGCGGGGTCATCCGCGCCAAGGCGCACGAGGAGCTGCTGGCGCTGGCCGAGGCGGTCGGCGCGCCCGTCGTCACGACGCTCATGGCCCGCGGCGCCTTCCCCGACTCCCACCCGCAGCAGCTCGGCATGCCCGGGATGCACGGCACGGTCCCGGCCGTGCTGGCGCTCCAGGAGTCGGACCTCCTCGTCTCGCTCGGCGCCCGCTTCGACGACCGGGTCACCGGCAAGGCGTCGCTGTTCGCCCCGAACGCGAAGGTCGTGCACGTCGACGTCGACCCCGCCGAGATCTCGAAGATCCGCATCGCGGACGTCCCGATCGTGGGCGACGCGAAGGACGTCATCGCCGACCTCGTCGTCGCGTTCCGCGAGGCGAAGGCCGCCGCCTCCGCCCCGCAGGACATCGCCGACTGGTGGACGTACCTCGAGGGGCTCCGCGAGGAGTTCCCCCTCGGCTACACCCCGCCCGCCGACGGCGCGCTGGCCCCGCAGTACGTCATCCAGCGCATCGGCGAGATCACCGGCCCGGAGGGCGTGTTCGCCTCCGGCGTCGGCCAGCACCAGATGTGGGCGGCGCAGTTCATCAAGTACGAGCGCCCCAACTCCTGGCTGAACTCCGGCGGCGCCGGCACCATGGGCTACTCGGTGCCCGCCGCGATGGGCGCGAAGGTCGCCCAGCCCGACCGCCACGTGTGGGCGATCGACGGCGACGGCTGCTTCCAGATGACCAACCAGGAGCTCGCCACCTGCACGATCAACGACATCCCCATCAAGGTCGCGATCATCAACAACTCGTCGCTCGGCATGGTGCGCCAGTGGCAGACCCTGTTCTACGAGGGCCGCTACTCCAACACCGACCTGAACACGGGCGGCGGCACCCGCATGGTGCCCGACTTCGTGAAGATGGCCGATGCCTACGGCGCGCTCGGGATCCGCGTCACCAAGCCCGAGGAGGTGGACGACGCGATCCGCCTGGCGCTCGCGACCAACGACCGCCCCGTCGTCATCGACTTCGTGGTCAGCCGCGACGCGATGGTGTGGCCGATGGTCCCGCAGGGCCTCAGCAACAGCGCCGTGCAGTACGCCCGCGACCACGCGCCCGACTGGGACGACGACCTCGCCGAGACCGGGAGGACCGAGAAGTGAGCCACATCCTGAGCCTCCTGGTGGAGGACAAGCCGGGCCTCCTCACCCGCGTCGCCGGCCTGTTCGCCCGTCGCGGCTTCAACATCGAGTCGCTCGCCGTGGGCGCCAGCGAGATCGAGGGCCTGTCCCGCATCACGGTCGTCGTCGACGTCGAGGCGCTCCCGCTCGAGCAGGTGACCAAGCAGCTGAACAAGCTCGTCAACGTCATCAAGATCGTGGAGCTCGACCCCGGCCAGGCGGTCGAGCGCGAGCACCTGCTCGTCAAGGTGCGCGTGGACAACACGACCCGTTCGCAGGTGCTCGAGGCCGTCAACCTGTTCCGCGCCCGCGTCGTCGACGTGGCCACGGACGCGCTCATCATCGAGGTCACGGGCGACTCGGGCAAGGTCCAGGCCCTGCTCCGCGTGCTCGAGCCCTTCGGCATCAAGGAGCTCGCGCAGTCGGGCCTCCTCGCCATGGGCCGCGGGTCGAAGTCCATCACCGACCGCGTGTTCCGCACGGCGTAGCCCGCCTCCCGACCCATCAGATCCGACCCCGCCTCCGCGCGGGGCTGCCCGGCACCGCCCCTCGCGCCACCCGCGGGGACGACAGAACAAGGAGATCCACCACGTGACTGACATCGTCTACGACAAGGACGCCGACCTCTCGCTCATCCAGGGCAGCAAGGTGGCCGTCATCGGCTACGGCTCGCAGGGGCACGCGCACGCGCTGAACCTCCGCGACTCCGGCGTCGAGGTCGTCGTCGGCCTCAAGGAGGGCTCGAAGAGCCGCGCCAAGGCCGAGGAGCAGGGCTTCACGGTCCAGACCCCCGCCGAGGCGTCCGCCTGGGCCGACGTCATCGTGATCCTCGCGCCCGACCAGCACCAGCGCGGCCTCTACGCCGAGAGCGTGCGCGACAACCTCACCGAGGGCAAGACGCTCGTCTTCTCGCACGGCTTCAACATCCGCTTCGGCTACATCGAGGCGCCCGAGGGCGTCGACGTCGTCCTCGTCGCCCCGAAGGGCCCGGGCCACACCGTGCGCCGCGAGTTCGAGGCCGGCCGCGGCGTCCCCGTCATCGTGGCCGTCGAGGTCGACGCGTCCGGCAAGGCGTGGGACATGGCGTGGAGCTACGCCAAGGGCATCGGCGGCCTCCGCGCCGGCGGCATCCGCACCACCTTCACCGAGGAGACCGAGACCGACCTGTTCGGCGAGCAGGCCGTGCTCTGCGGCGGCACCTCGCAGCTGGTCCAGTACGGCTTCGAGACGCTGATCGAGGCGGGCTACCAGCCGCAGATCGCGTACTTCGAGGTGCTGCACGAGCTGAAGCTCATCGTCGACCTGATGTGGGAGGGCGGCATCGCGAAGCAGCGCTGGAGCATCTCCGATACCGCCGAGTACGGCGACTACGTCTCCGGCCCGCGCGTCATCTCGCCGGACGTCAAGGAGAACATGAAGGCCGTCCTCGCGGACATCCAGTCCGGCGCCTTCGCCGAGCGCTTCATCGCGGACCAGGACGCCGGCGCGCCGGAGTTCCTCGAGCTGCGGAAGAAGGGCGAGCAGCACCCGATCGAGTCCACCGGCCGCGAGCTGCGCAAGCTGTTCGCGTGGAACAAGGCCGACGACGACTACACGGACGGCTCGGTCGCCCGCTAGTCCCCGCTCCACCCGCATCGCCGGACGCCCGGCCGCCTCGTGCGGCCGGGCGTCTGCGCGTCCGGGAGCCCCGCGGCGGGCGGGTGTCCGGGCGTGCGACGAGCGGCCGTCCGTGCGGCGGGCGTCCGGATCCGACCGCGTACCATCGGGGGATGCCGCGAACTCCCGACGACGACGCCCTCAGCTGGGCCGGCGAGGAGGCGGATCCCACGCTCGCCCGCTCGCCCGAGCCGCAGCGCGCAGTGCCCCGCAGCCGGGACGCCGGGCCGGCGACCGGCACCGGACGGGCCTCCGCGCTCGGCGCCACGGCCGCACGCCGGGCCGCTGCCACCGGATCCGCGGGCCGCGCCGACGAGGCCGACGCGGACGTCCCTGCCGCCCAGCTCGCCGAGCCGCGCGGGCGGTTGACAGAGGAAGCCGCTCCCGAGGCGTCGCCCGAGGTCGTGGCGCTCGCGTTCTTCGGCGCCGTCGCGGTCCTCGAGGCCATCGCCTGGTTCTTCGTCGTGCGCGACAACCCGTCGAGCGCGGGCTCCGCGCTGCAGGTCGGCGTCGCCCAGGCGACCGAGGCCCTCACCGTGCTCGCGCCGCTCCTCTGGCTGACGGCCGTCGTCGTCGTCGCACGGGGCATGCGGACCGGCCGCCGCGCGCTCGTCCTCGCCGCCGGCGCGGTCGTCCTGTTCCCCTGGCCGTGGCTGGTGACCCGATGACCGCCGCGCCGTCCGCCGGGGACGCGACCCCGGCGTCGCGCGGCGCCCGCCGTCGGGGACGCCCGACGCACGCGGGCTGGATCGTCGGCGTCCTCGGCGCGATCGCCCACGGGATCCTGGTGTGGCAGGCCGTCGACCAGTACACGGCCTTCCGCGACATCGCGACGGCGTTCGGGGGGACGCTCCGCCCGGGCACCCTCGCGACGCTCGTCGGCGCGATCCTCGTCCCCGTGGTCGCGTACACGCTCGCCGCCCGCGCCACGCGCGGCCGGCCCGTCGCCGCGCGCGTGCTGGTGATGCTCGCGGGCCTCGCCGCCGCGAGCGCGCTGACGGTGGGGCTCGCCGCCCTGCTCCCGCTCGTCTAGCGGCGGCGCGGAGCACGGGGGAGCGGTCCGCGGGCCGCGGCGGCTAGAGCGGCCAGCCGGCGAACAGCACGAGCGCGATGAGCGCCACCTGCGCCACGAGGCGCGGCACCAGCGGGATCGCGATGCGGCCGAAGCGCTCCGGGTCGCGGGCGGCGTAGGCGTTCGCCGGGAACACGGCGACGAGGAACACGGCCAGCGCGATGCCCGCCGCGAGGCGCACCGGCTCCACGAGGAGGCCCACGCCGCCCGCGATCTCGCAGAGCCCCGTGAACCGGACGAGCGCGAGCGGCGAGGGCATGCCCCGGCGGCGGAACGCCGGCGGGATGATCGCGGCCATGCCCCGGGCGGCCCCCGGCGAGAAGTGCGCGAGGCCCATCCCGACGAAGGCGAGGGCCAGCAGGATCCGCACGGCGAGCTGGATCGCGTCCCACGTCACATCGCTCATCGGCCCATTCTGGGGCCACTAGCATGTGAGGGTCCCAGCCGCCCCCGCCCGAAGGACCGCTCTTGACCAAGCCCGTCGTCGTGATCGCCGAAGAACTCTCGCCCGCCACCGTCGACGCCCTCGGGCCCGACTTCGACGTCCGATCCGTGGACGGCACCGACCGCCCGGCGCTGCTCGCGGCGCTCGCGGAGGCCGACGCGGTCCTCGTCCGCTCCGCCACCCGCATCGACGCGGAGGCCATCGCGGCCGCGCCGCGCCTCCAGGTCGTCGCCCGCGCGGGCGTGGGCCTCGACAACGTCGACATCAAGGCCGCCACCACGGCGGGCGTCATGGTCGTGAACGCGCCCACGTCGAACGTCATCTCCGCCGCCGAGCTCGCCATCGGCCACATCCTCTCGCTCGCCCGCTTCATCCCGGACGCGAGCGCGTCGCTCAAGCAGGGCCTCTGGAAGCGCTCCTCGTTCACGGGCGTCGAGCTGTACGAGAAGACCATCGGCATCGTCGGCCTCGGCCGCATCGGCACCCTGGTCGCGCAGCGGCTCGCGGGCTTCGGCGCCACGCTGGTGGCCTACGACCCCTACGTCACCCCGGCCCGCGCGCAGCAGCTCGGGGTGCAGCTCCTCCCGCTCGACGAGCTGATGCGCTTTGCCGACTTCATCACCATCCACATCCCCAAGACGCCCGACACCACGGGCCTCATCTCCACGGAGCAGTTCGCGCTCGCGAAGCCGAGCCTGCGCATCGTGAACGCGAGCCGCGGCGGCATCATCGACGAGGACGCGCTCTACACCGCCCTCAAGTCGAAGCGGATCGCGGGCGCGGGCCTCGACGTGTTCGTCAGCGAGCCGCCCACCGGGTCGCCGCTGCTGGAGCTCGACAACATCATCGTCACGCCGCACCTCGGCGCCTCGACCGACGAGGCCCAGGAGAAGGCGGGCGTCTCGGTCGCCAAGAGCGTGCGCCTCGCCCTCGGCGGCGAGCTCGTGCCCGACGCGGTGAACGTCGCCGGCGGCGTCATCGACCCGTACGTGCGCCCCGGCATCCCGCTCATGGAGAAGCTCGGGCAGGTGTTCTCGGGCCTCGCGCACGAGGCGCTCACCAGCATCGACGTGGTCGTCCGCGGCGAGCTCGCCGGGTACGACGTCAGCGTGCTGAAGCTCGCGGCGCTCAAGGGCGTCTTCACGAACGTGGTGAGCGAGAACGTCTCCTACGTCAACGCGCCGCTCCTCGCGGAGCAGCGCGGCCTCGAGGTGCGGCTCATCACCGACGCCGTGTCGGAGGAGTACCGCAACGTCCTCAGCATCCGCGGCGCGCTCTCCGACGGCACCCAGGTGTCGGTCTCGGGCACGCTCACCGGCACCAAGCAGATCGAGAAGCTCGTCGAGATCGACGGCTACGACGTCGAGGTGCCGTTCAGCCGCCACCTCATCGTCATGAAGTACGAGGACCGGCCCGGCATCGTCGCGGTCTACGGCAAGGAGTTCGGCGACGCCGAGGTCAACATCGCGGGCATGCAGATCGCCCGCCAGGAGGCCGGCGGCCGGGCGCTCAGCGTCCTGAGCGTCGACTCGCCCGTCCCCGACGGCGTGCTCGAGAACGTGCGGACGGCCATCCAGGCCACCTCCCTGCGCGAGATCGACATCGCCGACTGACCCGTCGGGCACCATCCGCGAGGGCGGTCGCCGCGGCGGCCGCCCTCGCGCGTGCGCGGGGGCCGTGCCGTGCGGTCAGGCGTCCGCGGAGCGGAGCCGCACGAGGTCGTCGACCACGCGGATGAGCGCGTCGAGCGCATCGTCCGCGGGAGCGGAGCCGCCGAGCCACGGCTGCAGCGCGCTGTTGTAGTACAGGCCGTCGCCGATGAGCAGCACGGCGCGGGCCACGGCCGGATCCCCGACGGCCTCGAGGATCACGGCGGCCCACTGCTCCTGCAGGTGCGTGAGCGTGTCGCGCGCGCGGGGGTGGTTGCCCTGGGCGAGCCGCGAGGTGGCGACGTACGCGCGGTCGAACGGCGTCGCGGTGGAGAGCGACCCGCGGATCCAGCGGTCGACCGGCCCGCGCTCGGCCTGCCGGAGCCGCTCCACGTCCTCGCGGGCGAGGGCCGCCATGCGCTCGAGCAGGCCCTCGACGAGGGCGTCCTTGCCGCCGAAGTGGTAGAGGAGCCCGCCCTTGGAGACGCCGGCGGCGGAGGCGACGGCCTCGAGGGTCGTGCCCCGCTCGCCCTGCTGCACGAGCAGCTCCTCGAAGGCGTCCAGGATGCGGTCGCGCGCGGAGCCGGCCGACGACCCGGCGGTCGCGGGATCCTCGGGCGGAGTGGGGGGCATGCACCCAGCGTAGCGGGGGGTTGCCGACTGTACCGACCGGACGGTACAGTGATCCCGGCCGTCCCCACGGTCCCGTCCGCGCGCCTCGCGCCGTCGCCTCCCGACGTCAGGAAGCCCCGTCATGTCCACCCCCCGCACCGCATCCGTCCCCACGACCGCCCCCGCCGCCGGCGGCCGGGCCGGGACCCGGCAGTGGGCCGCGCTCGTGGTCCTCATGCTCCCGGTGCTGCTCGTCTCCATCGACAACACGGTCCTGAGCTTCGCCATGCCGTCCATCGCCCGCGACCTCGAGCCGTCCGGGGCCGCGCAGCTCTGGATCATCGACGCGTACCCGCTCGTGCTCGCCGGGCTCCTGGTCGCCATGGGCAACATGGGCGACCGCTACGGCCGGCGCCGCCTGCTGATGATCGGCGCCGCGGGGTTCGGCCTGGTCTCGGCGCTCGCGGCGTTCGCCACCGACGCGTCCCAGCTCATCGCCGCGCGCGCGGCGCTCGGCTTCTTCGGCGCGATGCTCATGCCCTCCACGCTGTCGCTCCTGCGCTCGATCTTCACCGACCGCAAGCAGCGCCGCCTCGCCATCGCGATCTGGGCGTCCGGCTTCTCGGGCGGCTCCGCGCTCGGCCCCCTCGTGGGCGGCGTGCTGCTCGAGCACTTCTGGTGGGGCTCGGTGTTCCTCGTCGCCGTGCCCGTCCTGCTGCCCCTGCTGATCCTCACGCCGATCCTCGTGCCCGAGTCGAAGGACCCCGCGCCCGGCCCCATCGACGCGGTCGCGATCCTGCTGTCGCTCGCCACGGTCGCGCCCATCGTCTACTCCATCAAGACCTTCGCCACCGAGGGCGTCACGCCGCTGGCGATCGCCGCTCCCGTCGTCGGGGTGCTCGCGGGCATCCTGTTCGTGCGCCGCATGTCGCGGGCCCGGAACCCCATGCTCGACGTGGCGCTGTTCCGCGAGCCCGTCTTCACGGGCGCCGTGCTCGTCAACCTGCTGAGCGTCGTGTCGCTCGTCGGCTTCCTCTTCTTCGTGACGCAGCACCTGCAGCTCGTCGCGGGGCTCGATCCGCTGGCCGCCGGGTTCGCGCTGATCCCGGGATCGGTCGTGGTCATCGTCTCGGGGCTCGTGATCGTGCCGATCGTGGCGCGCGCACGCCCGTCCCGGGTGGTGGCGATCGCGCTGTCGCTCTCGGCGGTCGCATACGTGATCCTCGCCGTCACCGGCAAGGGCGCGTCGGTGGGGCTCCTCGTCGTCGCGTTCTGCCTGCTGGGCGCGGGCATCGGGGCGTCGCAGACCATCTCCAACGACCTGATCATCGCGGCGGTCCCGCCCGCGAAGGCCGGCGCGGCCTCCGCGGTGTCGGAGACGGCGTACGAGGTCGGCGCGGTGCTCGGCACGGCCGTGCTGGGCAGCATCCTCACCGCGACCTACCGCACCGGGCTCGTCCTGCCGGCCGGCCTCTCGGACGGCGACGCCGTCGCGGCGCGCGAGACGCTCGGGGGAGCGGTGTCGGTCGCCGAGCGCGTGCCCGCGGACATGGGCGCGGCGCTCCTCGAGTCGGCGCACACCGCGTTCGACGGGGGAGTGGTGACGACCTCGATCATCGGCGCGGCGCTCATGGTCGGCGCGATCGTGCTGTCGCTCACGAGCCTCCGTCGGGCCAGCTCCCACGACTGATCCCGGCGTCCGCCCCGTCGCGGGATGACGCGGCCCACGGCGGCCGGACGCGCATCGGGCCCGTCACCTCGCGAGGTGACGGGCCCGATGCGGACTCAGGCGGTGGGATCAGACGATGTTGTCGTCCGACCGCTCGCTGCGCGTGATGCGCTGCCCGGTGGCCGGGTCGATGCGCGTGCGCGTCTCGCTCACGGCCGTGCGGCGGCGGGCGAGGAGCGCGACGCCGATGATGATGACCAGCGCGCCGCCGCCCATCAGGATGTAGCCGACCAGCTGCAGGTCGACGCCGGGGACGGTGAGGTCGACGGCGAACGCGAGGATCGCGCCGACGACCACGAGGAAGATGCCGAGGCCGATGCTCATGGGAGTGCTCCTTGTGTCAGGCCCGTCGGGTCGTCGGACCGCTCAACCGTAGCGCGCGGGTGCCCGCGGCGGACGGGTAACCTGGCCCGACACCCACGAGCTCCGGGAGGATCCATGCCCCGCACCATCTCGCTCGCCGTCGTCCCCGGGGACGGCATCGGCCCGGAGGTCGTCCACGAGGCACTGCGCGTGCTCCGCGAGGCGGTGCCCGCGGACGTCGCGCTCGACACCGTGCAGTACCCCTTCGGCGCGGGGCACTACCTCGAGACCGGCGAGATCCTCACGGACGCCGACCTGGCCGCGCTCGCCGAGCACGACGCGATCCTGCTCGGCGCGGTGGGCGGCGACCCCCGCGATGCCCGGCTTGCGGGCGGCATCATCGAGCGGGGCCTGCTGCTGCGCCTCCGCTTCGCGTTCGACCACTACGTCAACCTGCGGCCCACCACCCTGCTGCCCGGCGTGGTCTCACCGCTGGCCGCGCCCGGCGAGGTCGACTTCGTCGTCGTGCGCGAGGGCACCGAGGGGCCGTACGCCGGCAACGGCGGCGTGCTCCGCCGCGGGACCGAGCACGAGATCGCGACCGAGGTGTCCGTCAACACGGCGCACGGCGTCGAGCGCACGGTCCGCTTCGCGTTCGAGCTCGCCGAGAAGCGGGCCCGCAAGCGCGTCACCCTCGTGCACAAGACCAACGTGCTCACCTTCGCCGGATCGCTCTGGCAGCGCACCGTCGACCGCGTGGCGGCCGAGCACCCGGGCGTCGAGGTCGACTACCTGCACGTCGACGCCACCATGATCTTCCTGGTCACCGACCCGTCGCGCTTCGACGTGATCGTCTCCGACAACCTGTTCGGGGACATCATCACCGACCTCGCGGCCGCCATCAGCGGAGGGATCGGGCTCGCCGCCTCCGGGAACGTGAACCCCACGGGCGCGTTCCCGAGCATGTTCGAGCCGGTCCACGGGTCCGCGCCCGACATCGCGGGCCAGCAGAAGGCCGACCCGACCGCGGCGATCCTCTCGGTCGCGCTCCTGCTCGACCACCTCGGCCTGCCCGAGGCCGCCGCCCGCGTCACGGAGGCCGTCTCCGCCGACCTGGCCGCGCGCGCCACGGGCGACCCGGCACCCCGATCCACCGCGGAGGTCGGCGACGCCGTCATCCGCTCGCTCTCGACGAACCGCTGAAGGACCCCATGAGCACCACCACCGGCACCGCCGCCCACGACGACGCGGCCACCGCGTTCCCCCTCTCCTTCGACCGGACCCCGTCGGAGAGCGCCCGCGCCGACGCCGAGCGGGAGGCGATCCTCGCCGACCCCGGCTTCGGCAAGCACTTCACGGACCACATGGTCCACATCGACTGGACCGTCGACGCCGGCTGGCACGACGCCCGCGTGGTCCCGTACGGACCGCTGCAGCTGGATCCCGCCGCGAGCGTCCTCCACTACGCCCAGGAGATCTTCGAGGGCATGAAGGCGTACGCGCACGCCGACGGCTCCGTCTGGACGTTCCGGCCCGAGCGCAACGCCGCCCGCCTCCAGCGCTCCGCCCGGCGCATGGCGCTGCCGGAGCTCTCCACCGAGGACTTCATCGAGTCGGTCCGGCAGCTGGTGCGCACGGACGTCGACTGGGTGCCGCGCGCCGCCGAGCAGAGCCTGTACCTGCGCCCGTTCATGATCGCCAACGAGAGCTTCCTCGGGGTCCGCTCGGCGCAGCGCGTCGGCTACTACGTGATCGCGAGCCCCGCGGGCGCCTACTTCACGGGCGGCGTGGCGCCCGTCTCCATCTGGCTCTCCACGCGGTACTCCCGCGCGGGCAAGGGCGGCACGGGGGCGGCGAAGACCGGCGGCAACTACGCCGCGTCCCTCCTCCCGCAGGCCGAGGCCGCGTCGCACGGCTGCGCGCAGGTGCTCTTCCTCGACTCCGAGGAGGGCCGGTACCTCGAGGAGCTCGGCGGCATGAACATCGTGCTCGTCTACCGCGACGGCCGCATCGTCACGCCGGACTCGGAGAGCATCCTCGAGGGCATCACGCGCGACTCCATCCTCCAGCTCGCGCGCGACCGCGGCCTCACGGTCGAGAAGCGGCGCGTGGAGCTCTCCGAGTGGGTCGAGGGCGTCGAGTCGGGGGAGATCACCGAGGTCTTCGCCTGCGGCACCGCGGCGGTCATCACGCCCATCGGGCGCCTGATGGGCGAGGGCCTCTCGGTCGGCGACCCGGACGCGCCCGCGGGCGAGCTCACGATGTCGCTCCGCCAGGAGCTGACGGACATCCAGTACGGCCGCGTCCCGGACCGCCACGGGTGGCTCACGCGCCTGGACGCGTAGCGGCCGGATCCGAGCGGGGCGCGGTCGTCGGGCGGCTAGGGTCGAGAGCGTGAAGATCGCGCGATTCAGCACCGGCACCGACCCCCGCTTCGGCATCCTCGACGAGGAGGAGGACCACCTCGTCGTCCTCACCGGCGATCCCATGTTCAGCGGATACCAGACCACCGGGGAGCGCGTGCCGCTGGCCGACGCGCGACTCCTCGCCCCCGTCATCCCGCGCTCCAAGGTCGTCGCGGTCGGCCGCAACTACCGGGCGCACGCCGCCGAGCACGGCGGCGAGGCGCCCACCACGCCGCTCATCTTCCTGAAGCCGAACACCTCCGTCGTCGGGCCCGACGACGTGATCCGCCTCCCCGCCGACAGCGAGCGCGTCGAGCACGAGGGCGAGCTCGCGGTGGTCATCGGGCGCATCACGCGGGACGTGTCCGTGGAGGACGCGCACCGCTCGATCTTCGGCTTCACCATCGGCAACGACGTGACCGCGCGCGACATCCAGCACTCCGAGAGCCAGTGGGCGCGGGCCAAGGGGTACGACACCTTCTGCCCGCTCGGGCCGGTCATCGAGACGGAGGGCTCGTTCGCGGACGCGCTCATCGAGACGCGCGTCGACGGCGAGCTCCGGCAGTCGGGCCGCACCAGCGAGATGGTGCACACCGTCCCCGAGCTCATCGCCTTCGCATCGCGCGTCTGGACCCTGCTGCCCGGCGACGTGATCCTCACGGGCACGCCCGCGGGGGTCGGCCCGTTCACCGACGGCCAGGTCGTCGAGGTCTCCATCGAGGGCATCGGCACGCTCTCCAACCCCGCGCGCGCCCGCGCCTGACCGTGCTCCGCCCCGGCCGTCCCGCGCGCCTCGCGCTGGCGGCCGTCGCGGTGGCGGTCCTCTCGGGGTGCGTGTACGACGTGTCCGACTACGGGCTGGAGACGCCGGATGCGGGGGTGGACGGGTCGCCGTCGGCCACGCCGACCGTGGCGTCGCCGCCTCCCGTCGACCTGCCCGCCGGCTGCACCCCGGCCGACCTCGCGATCGACTGGGCGCAGCCGGCGGCCGGACCGGTCGCCGAGCTGCTCGCCGTGCGCGTGATGGCGGTGCGGATGCCGAGCACGGGGGAGCAGCCGGGCCTCGGGTCGACCATCCAGCGCGTGACCCGGGATGACACCCTCCTCGTGCCGCCGCTCGCCCTGGCGGTCGACGGGACGGGCGTCGGGTCCGCGGCGGTCGTCGACCCCCTGACCCCGGCGGCGGCCTGGTCGTCGCTTCTGCGCGACGACCTGCGCGAGCGCGACCTCGTGGGGCGCCGGTTCGGCGGCGACCTGCAGATCTCGTCGTTCGACCCGGTGCTGGACCGCCCGGCGCGGTACGTCCTCGGGTACCTGGGCTCCACCCTGTCCGCGCGCTTCACCGTGACGGGCTGCGACGGGACGTTCCGGTCGAGCGGGTCGCTCACCGGCACCGATCCGACGCGCTCCGCGGGCACCGTCCTCCTCGAGTGCGGGATCCCGCCCGGGGACCAGTACGACCGGTGGGACCTGCTCGAGCCGTACTGCGCGGAGGGGTCGCCCGCCGCCGACGGGGCGCCCGGCACCGACGGGGAGCCCCAGCCCGAGCCCTAGGATCGGAGGCAGGATGACTGAGACAACCGCGCACCCCGTGACCACCGCTTCCGGGACCGACGTCCGCGTCCGGTTCTGCCCGTCCCCGACCGGGACCCCGCACGTCGGACTCATCCGCACGGCGCTCTTCAACTGGGCGTACGCGCGCCACACGGGCGGCAAGCTCGTCTTCCGCGTGGAGGACACCGACGCCGCGCGCGACAGCGAGGAGAGCTACGGGCAGCTCATCGAGGCGCTCCGCTGGCTCGAGATCGACTGGGACGAGGGCGAGGGCGTCGGCGGACCGCACGCGCCGTACCGCCAGTCGCAGCGCACCGACCTGTACCTCGACGTGATCGCGCGCCTGACGGAGTCCGGCCACCTCTACGAGAGCTACGCGACGGCCGAGGAGATCGAGGCGCGGAACCGGGCCGCCGGCCGTGACCCCAAGATGGGCTACGACAACTTCGAGCGCGACCTCTCGGAGGCCGAGCGCCAGGCGTTCCGCGACGAGGGCCGCTCGCCCGCGCTCCGCCTCCGCGTGCCGGACACCGACCTCTCGTTCGACGACCTCGTGCGCGGCACCGTCACGTTCCCGGCCGGGTCGTTCCCCGACTTCGTGCTCGTGCGCCCCAACGGCGCGCCGCTCTACACGCTGGTGAACCCGGTGGACGACGCGCTCATGGGCATCACGCACGTGCTCCGCGGCGAGGACCTCCTCTCCTCCACGCCCCGCCAGATCGCGCTGTACCACGCGCTCATCGACATCGGCGTGGCCGACGCCATCCCGCGCTTCGGGCACCTGCCCTACGTGATGGGGGAGGGCAACAAGAAGCTCTCCAAGCGCGACGCCGACGCGAACCTGTTCCACCACCGGGACCGCGGCTTCATCCCCGAGGGCCTCATCAACTACCTCGCGCTCCTCGGCTGGTCGCTCACCCACGACCGCGACGTCTTCTCCCGCATGGAGATGGTGACCGCGTTCGACGTCGCCGACGTGACGCCCGCCCCCGCCCGCTTCGACCTGAAGAAGGCGGAGTCGCTGAACGGCGACCACATCCGCCTGCTCGCGCTCGACGACTTCGCCGGACGCCTCGTGCCGTACCTGCAGGCCGCGGGCGTCGTCGGCGCCGAGCTCACGCACGAGGAACGGCGGATGCTCGACGCGGCGGCGCCCCTGGTGCAGGAGCGCATGCAGCTGCTCGGCGAGGCGCCCGACCTCCTCTCGTTCCTCTTCACCACGGCCGACGCGCTGCCGTACGACGACGCGGCCGTCCAGGCGCTGAAGGACGACGCGGGCGAGGTGCTCGCGGCCTCCCGCGGCGCGCTCGAGGGCGTGCCGCACACGGAGTGGGACATCGACCTCGTGCAGCAGGTGCTGCAGAACACGCTCATCACCGGCATGGGGATGAAGCCGCGCCTCGCGTACGGGCCGCTCCGCGTCGCCGTGTCGGGTCGCCGCATCTCGCCGCCGCTGTTCGAGTCGATGGTGCTGCTCGGCAAGGACGAGACCATCGCGCGCCTCGACCGCCTCGCGGGGATGCTCGGTGCCTGACGTACCGGCGTCCGCCGCCTCGGCCGCGGGATCCACCGCGACCGGCGACTCCTACGACGTCGTCGTCATCGGCGCGGGCCCCGCGGGCCTGTCCGCCGCGCTGAACCTCGTGCGCGCCCGTCGGCGCACCCTCGTGCTCGACAGCAGCCGCCCGCGGAACGCCGCCACGCTCATGTCGCACGGCTTCCTCACCCGTGACGGGATCTCGCCGCTGGAGCTCCGCAAGCTCGGCCAGGTCGAGGTGGAGGCGTACGACGAGGGTGAGTTCCAGCTCGCCGTCGTGCAGTCCGCGGAGCCCGCCGAGGGCGGCTTCACGATCCGCGCCAAGGGCGTCCGCCGCGCACCCGACCGCGTGGTGCACGCGACGCGGATCCTCATCGCCACGGGCCTCGTGGAGACGCTGCCCGACCTGCCGAGCATCCGCGCGTACTACGGCACCGCCGTGCACAGCTGCATGGAGTGCGACGGCTACGAGAAGCGCGACGAGCCGCTCGCCCTCATCGGCGAGACCGACGACCTCGTGGACCGCGCGCTGCTGCTCTCGCAGTGGTCGCGGGACATCATCGTCTTCACGAACGGCGTGGCGCACGTCGACGAGGCGGGGGAGCGCCTGCTCGGCTCGCTCGGGATCCGCGTCGACCGCCGGCCCGTCGCCGACATCGAGGGCGAGCGCGCCGCCGTCACGGGCATCCGGATGCAGGACGGCTCGGTCGTCCCGCGCAGCGGCGGCTTCGTGCGCCCGCGCTACTCGACGGCGCTCGACTTCCTCTCGGGGCTCGACCTCGACACCGACGACGACGGCCACATCGCCGTCGACGCGGAGGGGCGCACGTCGCACCCGGGCGTCTACGCGGCGGGCGACAGCTCGCAGCCCGGGCCGCAGCAGCTCATCATCGCGGCGGGCTTCGGCGCCCGCGCGGCGAGCGCGATCAACCGCGACCTGCTGCCGCGGGCCTGACACGCGGGGGAGCCCGCGGGGGCCGCCTCGGTTTGGCGCGCATCCGGCCCATGGGCTACACTCGACGAGGCCCGATCGCGCATCGGGGCCTTGGGGTATGGTGTAATTGGCAACACGGAAGATTCTGATTCTTTTGTTCTTGGTTCGAGTCCAGGTACCCCAGCGATAGTGTCCTTGTTCAAACCAAGGAACGAAAGAACTGAATCTTCGGAGTTCAACGACAAGCTCCCCGCTGAATCGCGGGGAGCTTTTTCGTTTGTTGATGAGGTAGCGAGGGCTGCGTTGCCGAGGCTCTGGAACACCTTGTTCACCTCGGTGAATTCGACGTCGAGCACGACTCCTTCGGGTGCTCGGTAGACGCGGGTGCGGGTGTAGAAGACGGCCAGCAGCTCTCGGCGGATGTCGTCTTTGGCGTTCTTGAACAGCGACGAGGGCAAACGCGCCGATGGCGACGGCTGCCCGTGACTTCAAACGCTTCAACATCTGACAATACCCTCTGATCAGGCTCGCGGGCGGTCGCCCCCGAGTGGCCCTGATTATGAGGAAGAGGTGCTTTCTTGAGAACCCATTTCAGGTCACTTTCCGTTGTAGTTTTTGCGACGATCCTCGGCTCTCTCGGGGTCGCGCGGGAGCCTTGATTGCGTCCGTCGCGGCTCGTCTTGCCTGGATGTCGGCCTGCTGGTGTTGACTGAGTCTCAACGAGCGCTGGGGGAGTACATGGGCAAGATCTACGGGTACTACGAGTACGACGAATCGTTGACGCCTGGACGGTCGGAGGATGGTGGCCTAAGCCAGCTCCTCTTCGATAGCGAGGGGAAGCTCTCGGATCATGCGTCGTTCCATCCTGAGGAACCGGACGACGAGGACGAGTACAGCTACGACTCAACATCGCCAAGTGGCAACTCCGATTCGGATGCCGACGCGCAGGCAGCTGCGCTCCTCATCCTGGCCGTGATTGGTGCAGCGGCGGGCGGGTACGTCCTGATCCGCAAGGCGACCCCGCACGTGCAACGCATGATCAACGAGCGGGCGCTGCCAGCAGTCCGGTCCTTCTGGAAGAAGGTGCGAGGGCAAGGGAGCGAAGCCGAAGAGGTTGACTTAGACGAGACGAGCGTCATCGTCGCGCAGACTCCGCTCGCGCATGAGAACGAAGCAGCACCCGGAACCGACGTCGCCGTCGCGAGGCCTCAGATGAGTCCGGAGGAGTGGTACGCGCGCTTCCGGGCGATGTTCGAGGCGAGGAAGTTCGCTGACGAGCAGTGGAAGCTCCTGTCGTCGGTGCAGGTCGCAGACGACGAAGCAATCGCCGAGCTACAGCGCGAGATGGCGCGCAACCGTCCGGAGGCTGTCGTTCGGCAGGTGACGCTGATGCTCGAGGCGGCGCCGGAGATCGATTCGGACGCCACAGCCGAGCCGGTGCCGATCGAGGTCGAGCGCGACCCCGGACAGCGCCCCTGACTGATCGCTATTCACGATAATCCCAGTTCAGGATACACTTAGGGTAGTTATCGGCATCAGGTCGAGGCGTGCTGCCTCCCGGCCGGAACGCGACACGAAGTCTCACCTGAGGTGTGCTCGGCTCGAATGTCATAGTCGGCCGATACCGTGGGATCAGTGACCGACACTATTAATCTGCGCCCTGGTCGGCGTTAAGGAGATCGCAACACGCCATGGCAGGACGAACCGCAAAGCCGAAACCAACGAAGACGCTGGAGCAGCGACTCTGGGACGCTGCCGACAAACTGCGCGGAAACCAGGAGCCGAGCGAGTACAAGCACGTCGTGCTCGGGCTCGTCTTCCTGAAGTACATCTCAGATCGCTTCGAGGAACGTCGCGGGTCGCTGGAGTCTGAGCTCCTGGCAGATGGGATCAAGCCAGAGCGCGTCGCGTCCTTCCTCGAGGATCGCGACGAGTACACCAGCCAGAACGTCTTCTGGGTGCCCGAGAACGCTCGCTGGGGCTACGTCCAGTCGCGCGCGAAGCTCACGACGGTCGGCCAAGACATCGACACGGCGATGGACCTCATCGAGAAGGAGAACCCGTCTGTTCGAGGTGTGCTCCCGCGCAATTACGGACGTGATGGTCTCGACAAGCGCCGCCTCGGCGAGCTCGTTGACCTGATCGGCGGCATCGGCTTCACCAGTACAGATGACCATGGTGCCGACGACGTGCTTGGGCGCGTCTACGAGTACTTCCTCGGGCAGTTCGCCGGCAAGGAAACCGGCAAGGATGCTGGCGCCTTCTATACGCCGCGAAGCGTCGTGAAGACGCTGGTCGAGATGCTCGAGCCGTACAAGGGTCGTGTCTACGACCCCGCCGCGGGCTCAGGCGGCATGTTCGTGCAGTCCGCCGAGTTCGTGAAGGCGCATGGCGGTAAGCGAACCGACATCTCGGTCTACGGGCAGGAGTACACAGACACAACGTGGAAGCTCGCCAAGATGAACCTCGCGCTACGGGGTATCGAAGCTGATCTCGGCCCGAAGTCGGCCGACACCTTCACGGAGGATCTGCACCCCGATCTACGGGCAGACTTCATCATCGCGAACCCGCCGTTTAATGTCTCCGACTGGTGGGACGGGCCGACGAGTACACACCAGCTGGCGGACGTGCCGGACTCGTCGAGGTCGGGAAGACTGCGCGAAGGCTCCAGAAGCTCGTGAGCTTCTCGGTCGTCGAGCAGATGGCGAGTCATCGGATCGGAAATAGCGAGGTGCTACATCACCTCGTGCCGTACCTGAATACGGCATCTGACGCGCAGCTCTTCGGAGTGCTGAATTCTCTGGGTGGCGACTATGGTCAGCTGACGCGATTTGGCCGCGACAAACCGAAGGTGCCGAACACTTCCGACAACCTCAGGCTCATCGAGTCCCTGAAGCAGCGTGGCATTGTTACGAGAGTTGAGGATGATCGCAATCCGATGAAGGTGCACAAGCGATACGGCAGTTGAGCGAGGTCGTCCTGAAGGCCTGTTCGCTCTCAGTCAAAGCGGTGTAGCGCTCGGAACACAGCGCCATGCGAGAGGTGGTGACGCCGCTCGAGTTCAGCGAGCGTCGCACCTGCCGCGTGCTCCGAAATCAACCGTTGAGCGTTTTTGTCCGTGACGCCAGATTGGCGGATCGCAGCGTGCTGCTGGCGCAGGAAGCGGAGCAGCGCAGATGGCGCAACCCCATGCTTACGCGCGATCGATGTGGCACTGTCGCCAGCTTCGTAGTCAGCCACGATTCGCTTCACCTGTGCCGGTGTGAAGCGCTGTGTCAGTGGCACGCTGGTGCGGCCTCGTGGTGGTCGGGACGCCGAATCCCGTCCGCCGCCCACGCGTAGTTTTGCCAGTCCACCAGGGGTAAAGCCCGACCCGGTATGGTTTGAACAAAGGCGGATAAGGCCAGCACTGAATACGCAGTAAATGAAAGGGCCGGTCTTCCGGGCGTTTCTATTTCGTCTTTCACAAAGGAGGCGTGCCGCATTAAACGCAACGGCGACCGCCTCCAGGTAACGTCACCGTCACGACTGAAGAGACCAAAGGGCCTATGGCGCATTTGCCTTTGCATCACGAAACTAGGGTGGCAGGACTGGCCCGTCAGCTCCCAAGGGGTAGCGAGGCGTGCGCGTTCGCAACGTAGGCCCTCCCAGCTGGCCGCGATTGATCTTCTAAAAGCGCGGCGGTGGTCCCGTCGGGCAGTCCTTCGGTCTGCCGGTTTCGTAGTTCCTTGTCTCCGGTCCTCACGGCCCCGTCTGTGTGGGGGGGGGAGGCTAACACCTCGTTCCGAGGGCTACCCCCAGAACGCGGCACACCCCGTGTTCGTCTCTATGCGTACTACCGGCGCGGGCTTAGGTTTGGGAAACGAAATCCATCGTGTGAGCGCGCTGTCGTAATGTCGGCAAACCCGCAGACGCCGGATCATCTACTACTCAACCTAAGAGGATGACATGAGTACCCCGACAAAGCCAACTGTCGAAAGCAATATTGATGAGACAAAGCTATATTTAGAGCATCTGAGAAGAACCGATAGTGCAATAAGCATTCGAGAGCTATTAAGCTACTGGGGTTATAAGGGCCGCAGTAAGAACCGAGTGGCTCTGGTATCTGGTGAACTGGCTCGTATGGGCCTTCGTGTTACGCCGCCTTTTGATAGTGGCCACCTCGACACGCTTATTGCTATTGAGAGAGCGACGCGTGAGGTTGCGGAGCGAGCTGCAGCGGATCGGCCAGCGGATCATCTACTGACTTTGTCGCGCATAGAATCAAGTACCTTCGCTCTAAGGCTCGAAGATCCTGATAGTATACGTGGGTTCGTTACAAAAGAGACCGCCGTAACTGAAGCAGTGACCTTGATGATGCGTCACGACTTTTCCCAGCTGCCTATTGTTGAGGACGAGAAGCGCAAAATAGTAGTAGGCGTGTTTACTTGGCATGGATACGCGCAGTGCCGCCTTCGCGGCGGGGCGCCAAGCACCGTTGGCGAAGCCATGGACCCCGTCCAGACGGTCGACCTCTACTCAGACCTATTTGCGTCAGTAGCGCCTGTCACGGAAAACGGCTACGTCGTGGTGTCGTACCTGGGAGAACTAGCTGGCATTGTCACGGCCTCCGACCTTACGTTTGAGTTCCAAGAGCTTGCCTTGCCTTTCTTGGCAGTTGGCCGATGCGAAAGGGAACTTAAGAGGGTCGCAAAGACTTATTTCCACGATGCTCTCTTGCAGAGCAAAAAAGCTTTGGACGAGTTTACGTTCGGAAATCTACAGGAACTCTATCGGTCAAATTGGGGCCTTCTTGGGTGGGCTCTCTCGCAGAGTGAGTTCGACAACTGGTTAGACTCCACAAGAAAGTTGCGCAACTCGATCGCGCACTTTGACGACGATCAAGATGCGGATCTTCACGCCGGGCTAGACGCCGTCGACAGACTCACCCGGTGGCTCACAGGCGTTACGACGTCTAGCGCCGACAGCCTCGACGACGAGGCTGTTAAAAAGGCCAAGTAATTGTAGGCGTTGACGACGACGGCCCCGCCCGAGCATCTGCTCAAGCGGGGCCGTCGTCGTGCTCAGGTGGTGCGGATCAGGCGAGTCGGCCCTTCGGGGAGCTCTCGCTGGTCTTCGACGGGTCCTTCTCGACGATGTCGCCGAGGGCGTCGTCGATGCGGGTCAGCAGCTCCGCGGGGATCTCCACGCCCGACGCCTTGACGTTCTCGTGCACCTGCTCGGGTCGCGAGGCGCCGATGATGGCCGAGGCGACGTTCTCGTTCTGGAGCACCCAGGCGACGGCGAGCTGCGCCATCGACAGGTCGAGCTCGTCGGCGACGGGCTGCAGCTGCTGCACGCGCGAGAGGGTGTCGTCGTTCATGAAGCGGGAGATCATGTCGGCGCCGCCCTTGTCGTCCGTGGCGCGCGAGCCCGCGGGGAGGTCCTGGCCGGGCTTGTACTTGCCGGTGAGGACGCCCTGGGCGATGGGGGACCAGACGATCTGGGAGATGCCGAGGTCCTTCGAGGTCGGGACGACCTCCTCCTCGATGACGCGCCAGAGCGCGGAGTACTGCGGCTGGTTCGAGATGAGCTGGAAGCCCAGCTCGCGGGAGAGCTCGTGCGCCTCGCGGAGCTGCGCGGGGGTCCACTCGCTCACGCCGATGTAGAGCGCCTTGCCCTGGCGGACGACGTCGGCGAAGGCCTGCATCGTCTCCTCGAGCGGGGTCTCGTAGTCGTAGCGGTGCGCCTGGTACAGGTCGACGTGGTCCGTCTGGAGCCGGCCGAGCGATCCGTCGATGGACGCCATGATGTGCTTGCGCGAGAGGCCGGTGTCGTTGTGGCCCTTGGCGCCGGTCGGGAAGTAGACCTTCGTGAAGATCTCGAGGCCGTCGCGGTCCTCGCCCTTCAGTGCGTCGCCGAGGACCTTCTCGGCGACGGTGTTCGCGTAGCCGTCCGCGGTGTCGAACGTCGTGATGCCGGCCTCGAGGGCCGCCTTCACGCAGGCGGTCGCGGTGTCGTTCTCGACCTGCGACCCGTGGGTGAGCCAGTTGCCGTACGTGATCTCGGAGATCTTGAAGCCTGAGTTGCCTAGGTAACGGAATTCCATCCTCCGAGCCTATGCCGCGCCTGCTGGGGGCCGCCCGGGCGTCGTCTGTCCGCGCGGTGACCGGCAGGTGCACGAGCGGCCCCGCCCGAGGATCTCGAGCGGGGCCGCGGTCGTGCAGAAGGACGAGCGGATCAGGCCTCGCGGGTCTTCGGCGAGCTCTCGTCGGTCTTCCGCGGGTCCTTCTCGACGATGTCGCCGAGGGCGTCGTCGATGCGGGTCAGCAGCTCCGCCGGGATCTTCACGCCCGACGCCTTCACGTTCTCGTGCACCTGCTCGGGACGCGAGGCGCCGATGATCGCGGACGCCACGTTCTCGTTCTGCAGCACCCACGCCACGGCGAGCTGCGCGAGCGACAGGTCGAGCTCGTCGGCGACGGGCTGCAGCTCCTGCACGCGGGTGAGCGTGTCGTCGTTCATGAAGCGCTTGATCATGTTCGCGCCGCCCTTGTCGTCGGTCGCGCGCGATCCGGACGGCAGCTCCTGGCCGGGCTTGTACTTGCCCGTCAGCACGCCCTGCGCGATGGGGGACCACACGATCTGCGAGATGCCGAGCTCCTTCGAGGTCGGCACGACCTCCTCCTCGATGACGCGCCAGAGCGCGGAGTACTGCGGCTGGTTCGAGATGAGCTGGAAGCCGAGGTCGGTGGCGAGCGCGTGGCCGGCGCGCAGCTGCTCGCTCGTCCACTCGCTGACGCCGATGTAGAGCGCCTTGCCCTGGCGGACGACGTCCGCGAAGGCCTGCATCGTCTCCTCGAGGGGCGTCTCGTAGTCGAACCGGTGCGCCTGGTAGAGGTCGATGTAGTCGGTCTGGAGGCGCGTGAGCGACGCGTCGACCGAGTCCATGATGTGCTTCCGCGAGAGGCCGGTGTCGTTGTGCCCCTTGGGGCCGGTGGGGCCGAAGACCTTGGTGAAGATCTCGATCGAGGCACGCCGCTCGTCCTTGAGCGCCTCGCCGAGCACGGTCTCCGCCTTGGTGTTGGCGTAGACGTCCGCGGTGTCGAAGGTGGTGATCCCCGCCTCGAGCGCGGCCTTCACGCACGCGGTCGCGGTGTCGTTCTCCACCTGCGAGCCGTGGGTGAGCCAGTTGCCGTAGGTGATCTCGGAGATCTTGAAGCCGGAGTTGCCGAGGTATCTGAATTCCATGCTCCGACCGTACGCCGCGGGGATGGGCCTGCTCGAAGGAAAGTGTGCGATCAGGCGGCGCGCGGGGGACGGACGACGTGCAGCGGGGCGAGCGCCGTGTCGAGCGCCGCCTCGAGCGGCCAGGCGGACCGCTCCGGCTGGCTCAGCACCAGTCCGCCCTGGATGGCGGCGAGGATGACCGTGGCGATGCGCTGCGGATCCGCGGACGACGCGACCAGGCCGGCCTCCCGCATCCGCTCGACGCCGCGGGCGAGGAAGGCGCGCCAGGCGCGCATCGCCTCCGCGATGGCGCGCTCGAGCTCCGGGTCGACGGCGGAGGCCTGCGTGGCCAGCGAGCCGATGGGGCAGGCCCAGCGTCCGCGGCCGATGTAGTACTCGACGAGCGCCGCGCGCCACGCCTCCCACGACTCCCAGGAGCCGAGGTCGTGGATGTGCGGCTCCTGCGCCTCCAGCAGCTGCCGGCCCTCCCAGTCCGCGACCTCGCGCACGAGCTCGAGCTTGCCGCCCGGGAAGTAGTGGAAGAGCTGGCTCTTGCTGGTGAGGGTGGCGGCGCGCACGTCGTCGAGGGTCGTGCCGCCGATGCCGGTGGCCAGGATCTGCTCCCCGGTGGCCTCGATGATGCGCTGGCGCGTGAGCAGCCCGCGCGCGGTGATCCTCGGCTCGGCCATGACCCGATGCTACCGCAGTGGACCTTGCGGTCCACTCTGTGGTAGCAATTGGACCATGCAGTCCAACGAAGAAGTCCTCCAGTCCCTCGTCCCCGACACCCGGCTCGCCGGCCGCACGGCCGTCGTCACCGGATCCACCAGCGGCATCGGCGCGGCGATCGCCCGCGTGCTCGCCTCCTCCGGCGCGGAGGTCGTCGTCAGCGGCCGCGACGAGGCCCGCGCCCGCGTCGTCGTCGACCAGATCACCGCGGCGGGCGGGACCGCGCACGCGGTGCCCGCCGACCTGGCCGGGAGCGCCGGAGGCATCCGCCGCTTCGCCGCGGACGCGACCGCCGCGCTCGGCGGCCGGGTCGACATCCTCGTCAACAACGCCGGGATCTACCCCGTCGGCCCGACCTCGGCGCTCGCGGACGACGACCTCGACGCCGTCCTCGCGGTCAACGTGCGCGCGCCGCACGTGCTCGTCGGCGAGCTGGCGCCCGCGATGGCGGAGCGCGGGTCCGGGGCCGTCGTCAACATCGGCTCGTGGATGTCCCGGGTCGGGGTCCCGTTCGGCGCCGCGTACACGGCGTCGAAGGCCGCCGTCGAGCAGATGACCCGCACGTGGGCGGCGGAGCACGGTCCGAGCGGCGTGCGGGTCAACACCGTGGCGCCGGGCGTGACGGCGACGCCCGGCAACGCGTCGGACGCCGCCGTGCTCGACGCCATGACCGCCACCACCGTCGCCGGCGTGCCCGTGCGCCCGGTCGACATCGCCTTCGCCGTGCGGTTCCTGGTCTCCGACGAGGCGGCGTTCGTGCACGGCGCCCTGATCGACGTGGACGGCGGGATCGGGAGCACGCGCCTCGGCTGAGCCGCGCCTCCCGTCGGCGCCCGCCGCATCCCGGCGGGCGCCGACGCGCGCCCGGAGCATGCTGGATCCATGAGCCGCATCGACCTGCCCGAGCTCGGCCTCGGCACCGCGCCCCTCGGCAACCTCTACCGCTCCCGCACGGACGACGAGGCGCGCGCCGCCGTGCGCGCCGCGTGGGACGCCGGGATCCGGTACTTCGACACCGCCCCGCACTACGGCCTCGGCCTCGCGGAGCGCCGGCTGGGGGAGGCGCTCCGCGAGCACCCGCGCGACGAGCACGTCGTGTCGACGAAGGTCGGGCGCGTGCTCGAACCCGTCGACGCACCGGAAGGCCGGCGGGACGACGACCTGTTCGACGTGCCCGGCGACCACGTGCGGCGGTGGGACTTCAGCGCCGACGGCGTCCGCCGCTCGCTCGACGATTCCCTCGCGCGCCTCGGCCTCGACCGCGTGGACGTGCTGCTGATCCACGACCCCGACGAGCACCTCGACCAGGCCGTGCGCGAGGCCGTGCCCGCGCTCGTGCGCCTCCGCGACGAGGGCGTCGTGCGGGCGATCGGCGTCGGGTCCGGCACGCCGCGCTCGCTCGCGGCCCTCATCGGCACGGGCGCGCTCGACCTCGCGATGGTCGCCGGCCGGTACACGCTGCTCGACCAGTCGGCGCTCCACGAGGTGCTGCCGGCGGCCGAGGAGCACGGCACGCGCGTCATCGCCGTGAGCGTGTTCAACAGCGGCGTCACGGCGTCCGACTCCCCGGCGGACGGCGCGACCTACGAGTACGGGCGCGCGTCCGAGGAGGTGCTGGCCCGCGCCCGCCGCATCGCGGAGATCTGCGCGGGCTACGGCGTGGAGCTGCCGCAGGCGGCGATCCGGTTCCCCATCCGGCACCCGGCCGTCACGACGGTCGCGCTCGGCATGGCGACGGCGGACGAGGTGCGCGAGGGCACCGCGCGGGCGGCGCGTCCCGTGCCGGACGAGCTGTGGGCCGAGCTCACGGCCGAGGGCATGATCCCGGAGGGCCCGCCGGCCTGAGCCGGCCGCCTGAGCCCGCTGGCGTGAGTGCGCCGGCCTGAGCGCCCCGGCCTGAGCGCCCCGGCGTGAGCGCCCGGCCCGCGGCCGCGGACGACGACGCCCGCTCCCTCATGGGGGAGCGGGCGTCGTCGCGTGCGGGGGAGCGCTAGCGGCGCGGCGCGTCCGCGTCGCTCTCGACGCTGCGCCCGGAGTCGCGCCCGGCGCGGGCGTCCGCATCCGCCGGCGCGTTCTCCGCGTGGGCGGCCTCGGCCGCGTCCGTGCCCTCGACGGCCTGCGCGTCGCGCTTCGTCTTCGCGAGGCTCGCCACGGTCGCGACCGTGATGGTGAGGAGGATGAACGACAGCGAGAACCAGATCGGGATCTCGGGCGCCCACAGCATCGGCTCGCCGCCGTTGATGAACGGCACCTCGTTGACGTGCATGGCGTGGAGCACGAGCTTCACGGCGATGAAGCCGAGGATGACCGCGAGGCCCTGCGAGAGGTACACGAGGCGCTCGAGGAGGCCGGAGATCAGGAAGTAGAGCTGCCGGAGGCCGAGCAGCGCGAAGGCGTTGGCGGTGAAGACGATGTACGCCTCCTGCGTCAGGCCGAAGATCGCCGGGATGGAGTCCAGGGCGAACAGCACGTCGGTGAGGCCGATGGCGAGCATCACCAGGAACATCGGCGTGAAGAGGCGCTTGCCGTCGATGCGGGTCGTCAGCTTGTCGCCGTCGTAGTCCTCGGAGGTGGGGATGACGCGGCGGAGCGTGCGGATGAGCTTCGAGTCGGACTCGCTCTCGTCGTGCGTCTCCTTCATCTGCTTGTACGCCATGACGAGCAGCAGCGCGCCGAAGAGGTAGAAGACCCAGGAGAAGTTGTCGATGATCGCTGATCCCAGGGCGATGAAGATGCCGCGCATGACGAGCGCGATCGCGATGCCGACGAGCAGCACCTTCTGCTGGAAGGCCCGCGGCACCGCGAAGCTCGACATGATGATGAGGAAGACGAAGAGGTTGTCGACCGACAGGGCCTTCTCCGTGACGTAGCCGGCGAAGTACTCGCCGCCGAACGTCCAGTTCGAGAAGACGCCGACGCCGACGCCGAAGACGAGCGCGATGACGATGTAGACCACCGACCAGGTGGCGGACTCCTTGAGGGTCGGCTCGTGCGCCTTCCGCACGTGCGCGTAGAAGTCGAAGACGAGCAGGCCGAGGACGGCCGCGATGGTCGCGGCCCAGAGCCAGAAGGGGACATCCATGTGGGGTTCTCCAGTACTCGGACCGCGCTGCGGTCCGACGGGGTACTGAAGGTCTCCTCCACCCCGCGAGCCCTGCTCGCGGAACCGGCCGCACGGGTCGGAGTGGTCCGACCGTATTGACGACACGACCGCCGGACGGGAGTACTCCCCTTCGACGACGAGCCTATACGTCCGCATGGGCCCCGTCCGACCACGCGGCGGATGCCCAGGCGCGGTCGGGCCGGGATGCGCCCCCTACTCGAGGAAGAGCAGGACGATGCCCGCGACCGCCGCGGCCGCGCCGATGCCGATGAGCACGAGCCCGGTGACGCGGAGGGCGCGGCCGTCGAGCTCGGGGGCGTGCGTGCGGACGCGCCACGGGGAGCGCGGCGCGAACCACACGCGCACATCCGACCCCGCGGGGAGGTCGCGCGTCTCGTGCGTGTCGGCGGGGGCCTCGTGCACGTCGCCGTCGCCGTCGAACCAGCGGAGGACGCGCGTGGGCGCGGACCCCGGGGCGTCGGGATCCGCCGGACGCTCGGCCACGAGACCCTCGGTGGCCGTCCAGCGCCGGCCGACCACGCGGATGGAGAGGCCGGCGACGTAGAGGAGGACGCCGGGGACGAGCGCGATCCAGGTCAGGAACTCGATGATGAGCGACGCCGCGGCGAGTCCGTCCATGCCGAATGACCCCGCGTCCGCTCCTCGAGAGCCCGAACAGGGCCTAGAGGTCGATGCTATCGCCGGGTTCGAGGGCGTGGAACTCGCCGCCGCCCTGCTCGGTCGCCCACTGCAGCCGCCCGTTCGACATGGCCTTGCCGGCGGCCGAGAGCACCATCTCGTGCGTGGGGAACGCGCGCCGCGGCGCGACGGCGAGGACGTAGTCGATGGACTCGCTGATCTTCATCCACGGGGCGCCCGCCGGGGCCGCGAGGAGGTCGACGTCGACGCCCTCGGGGACGACGAAGGAGTCGCCCGCGTAGTAGAGCGTGCCGTTGACCAGCACGCCGAGGTTGTCGACCACGGGGATCGACTCGTGGATGACGGCGTGCGCGCCGCCGAAGAACCGCAGCGTGTACGACCCGACCGCGATGGTGTCGCCCGCGTGCACGACGGTCACGTCGAAGTCGGCGGCGGCGGCGGCCACGCCCTCCGGCGCGTAGATGGGGACGCCCTCGTTCTTGTCGAGGATCCGCTTCAGCTGCTCCGGGGTCCAGTGGTCGGGGTGCTCGTGCGTGATGACGATGGCGTCGGCGTTCATCGCCTCGGTGATGGGGGTGGTGAAGGAGCCCGGGTCGATGAAGAGCTTCCGTCCGCTCATCTCCAGGACCAGGGCGGCGTGCTCGAGCTTCGTCAATCGCATGAGTGGAGCCAACACCGTCCGGGCGGCCAGGGCAAACCCGGGACGCGGGGGCGCCCGGGAGCGGCGATCGGGGGTGCCGCTGGGGTGCGGCGAGCCCCGCGCGCGCATCGGATCCGACCCGGTCGGGGCTCGATTTGGCGGGCTGTGCGCGCTGTGGCATACTCGACGAGTTGCGAAAACGGCCCCATCGTTTAGCGGCCTAGGACACCGCCCTCTCACGGCGGTAACACCGGTTCGAATCCGGTTGGGGTCACGTACAGCCCGGCACCTCCTCACGGAGGTGCCGGGCTTTCTTCTTGCCCCGGCGGGCGTCCGACCGCCGCGGAGGCGGCGGCGGCGGGCCCCGGACCGGACGCGCTGCCGGGCTCGGCCCTGTACCGTCGAGGGGTGAGTGTTCACCTGGTCGGAGGCGGCCTGTCGGATGACGACACCCCCCTCCTCGCGCGGTTCCTGTCCGAGGCGACGACGAGGGCGACCGATGCCGCCCGGCTGGAGCCGGCCCGCATCGCCGTGGTCCTCGTCCACGACGGCCTGGGCGCCGAGGAGTTCGACCGCTACGCGCAGGCCCTGCGCGCCGCCGGCCCCTGCGAGCCCGTCGCGGTGCTCGCGCCCGAGGGCGGGTCCATCCAGGTCGCGCAGCTGCAGGACGTGGACGGCATCGTCGTCGGCGGTGGCCTGACCCCCGCGTACCGCCAGGCGCTCGAGCCCGTCTTCGGCGAGATCCGCCGCCAGGTCACCGCCGGCGTGCCCTACGCCGGCTTCTCCGCGGGCGCCGCGGTGGCCGCCGAGACCGCCATCGTCGGCGGCTGGCGGATCGGCGACGTCGAGGTCGTGCAGGAGGACGCCAGCGAGGACCTCGACGAGGTCACGGTCGAGCAGGGCATCGGCCTCATCGACGTCGCGGTCGACGTGCACGCGGCGCAGTGGGGCACCCTCACGCGCCTCATCGCGGCGACCGAGGCGGGACTGGTCGAGGGCGGCGTCGCCATCGACGAGGGCACCGTGCTCATCGTCGGCGAGGGCCAGCTGGTCGTCGTCGGGCGCGGCAGCGTCTGGTCGGTCATCGGCTCGGAGACCGGCGTCACCGTCAGCTCCGCCGGCGCGTCCTGACCCCCGGCGCGTGGCGCTGACCCTGCCCCAGCTCGTCGAGCGCGGGCTCATGGACGCCGGCTGGGCCGACGTGCTCGCCCCCGTCGCCGACGACATCGCGCGGATGGGGGAGTGGCTCCGCGGCGAGGTCGCCGCCGGACGGCCCTACCTGCCCGAGGGCGACCGCGTCCTGCGGGCGTTCCAGCAGCCGCTCGCCGACGTGCGCGTGCTCATCGTGGGCCAGGACCCGTACCCGACGCCGGGGCATCCCGTGGGGCTGTCGTTCGCCGTGGATCCCGACGTGCGGCCGGTGCCGCGCAGCCTCGCCAACATCCACCGGGAGCTGCGGGACGACCTCGGGATCCCCATCCCCGACCACGGCGACCTCACGGCCTGGACGCGCAGCGGCGTGCTCCTGCTGAACCGGGTGCTCACGGTCCGGCCCGGTGCGCCCGCGTCGCACCGCGGGAAGGGCTGGGAGGCCGTGACCGAGTGCGCGATCCGCGGGCTGGCGGCGCGCGGCGGCCCGCTCGTGGCGATCCTCTGGGGCAAGGACGCGGGCTCGCTCGCGCCGCTGCTCGCGCCCGTGCCGTCGATCCTCTCCGTGCACCCCAGCCCGCTGTCGGCGTCGCGCGGCTTCCTCGGGTCGCGGCCGTTCAGCCGGGCCGACGCGCTGCTCGCGGAGCAGGGCGCGGATCCGGTCGACTGGCGGCTCTGAGCCGACCCGGCCGTAGCCTCCGCGCCTGGACGCCCGCCGGTCGCGCGCGCCCCGGTCCCCGTAGGATCCAGGCATGCTCGAGGAGGAATACCAGACCCGGCGGCGCCTGCCCGCCCACCTCCGGAAGCCCGCTCCGCCCGTGCCCGGGTTCAGCTACGAGATCCGCCGGGCGACGAGCTCCGACCTCCCGGACATCCGCGAGATCTACAACCACTACGTCATGAACAGCACCGTCACGTTCGACGAGACCCGCATGACGCTCGCCCGGTGGCGCGGCCGGTTCGGCCAGCTCGAGCGGATGGGGATGCCGTTCCTCGTCGCCGTCTCCCCGTCGGGGCAGGTGCTCGGCTACGCGCTCGTCGAGCCGGTCGGCGCACGGCGCTCGTCGCGGACGACGGTGGAGGACTCGATCTACCTCGGCGCCGCGTCCACGGGCAAGGGGCTCGGGCGGGCGCTCCTGGAGGCGCTCGTGGAGGCCTGCCGCGAGGCGCGCCTCCGCGAGGTCATCGCCGTCATCGCGGACCAGGGCGCGGACGCCTCCATCCGGCTGCACGCCTCCCTGGGCTTCACGGAGAGCGGGCGCATGGGCCGCGTGGGCTGGAAGTTCGGGCGCTGGCTCGGCACCGTCACCATGCAGCTGACGCTCAAGCCCGCGGAGTCCCCGGGTCGGTGGGCGCGGGCCATGCGGCGAGCGACGCCTGGCGCTGCCGCTCCTGCTCCCACCACGCCCGCTCCTGCTCCCGGCGGACCTCCTTCGCCGTGAGCGGGCGAGGCGCCGTCGTCTCCACGCGGTGACGTCGGGCCCACCAGCCGGTCAGCAGCGCCGAGCCGAGCACGACGGCCATCGGCAGCAGCATGAACGGGCCGCCGGTGCCGGCGCTGCGGTCGAAGCTCTCCGACATCTGGCCGAGCAGCACGGTGGGGATGAACAGCAGCGTGTTGTTGAGCGCGTGGATGAGCACGGGGGCCTCGAGGCCGCCGGTGAGGCGGGCGGAGATGGTCGCCGCGATGCCGAAGACGAAGTAGTAGGCGATGAGCCAGGGGTCCTCGGCGAGGTGCGCGAGCGCGAACAGCGCGCTGGAGAGGATCGCGCCGACGACGAGCGCGACGCGGGTGCTGCGGAACCAGGAGCCGGCCGAGCGCTGCACGAGGCCGCGGAAGCCGTACTCCTCGCCGGCCGACTGCAGGGGCGTCGTGAGGAGCACGATCGCGAGGAACGTGACGACCTCCCCGTCGACGCGGATCTCGCCCGAGGGGTCGAGCGCGAACGTGACGCCGATGTAGACGAGGAACACGGGCACCATCACGAGGGCGACCCGGCCGAGCCAGCGCCAGCGGAAGCGGCCCGCGATGGAGGACAGCGCGCCCATGCGGACGCCGAACAGCCAGCGCTGCAGGAGCATCGACACCGGGATGAGGGCGGCGAGCGACAGGTTCGTGGCGAGCAGGATGATCGGCGTCATCGTGGTGAGGGACGCCGGGTCCTCCAGGTCGATGCGGCCGCGGAACGCCTCGATCGCGAAGGCGATGCCGCCGAACACGAGCGAGAAGCCGAAGAACGCCACGGCGCCGAGGAGGATCGCGACGATGCCGCGCCACGGCCCGCCCGTGTCGCGGAGGCCGTGGTGGTACGGCACCGGCGGACGCTCCGGGAGCGGCGGCAGGGTCGGGACGGCCGGGGCGCCCGACCAGCCGGCGGGAGCGGCGGGGGCGGCGGGCCCCCCGGTGTCTCCCGCGGACACCGGCGGCGCGAAGGGCGGCGCGGACGGCGGTGACGACGGCGGTGACGTCGGGGGGAGGTCGGGGGTCGGCTCCTGTGCGCTCATGCCGCCACGGTACGCGGGGGCGCCGGGAGGCGGATCCCCCCGACGGCGGAGGGCGCGCGGCGGAGGGGCGCCGCGGAGGGCGGGCGGCGGAGGGGCGCCGCAGGAGCGCGAGGGTCGGCGGCGGCGGCGGGCGGGCGGGCGGCCCGGCCCCGGCGGTCGACCCGCGCCGCGTACGGTGGACGGGACGAGAGGCGCGACGCATGCAGCAGGACCACGACGACCGGAGCTTCGACGAGGAGCGGCACGAGCAGTTGACGACGGCGCCGAAGGCGGTGGAGTCCGACGCGGACCCCCGCGTCGACGTGACGGAGCAGGAGGACGGCGTGCGCCGCATCGACGTGGCCGACACGGCCGCGGTGCGCCCGGGGAAGCCGGCACCGCCGAGCGGATCGTGAGCGGCGCCGCCGTGCGCGCCGACGCGTCGGGTGCGGCGCCCGCCCCGCGGGACGTGCTGGTGCTCGGCGGCACGGCGTGGATCGGCGGCCTCGTCGCGGGACGCCTGGCGGCGCGCGGGGACCGGGTGACGTGCCTGGCCCGCGGCACGGGCGGCCATGCCCCCGACGGCACGCGGCTCGTGCGCGCCGACCGCGACCGCGCCGACGCCTACGCGGCCGTCGCGGGCGCGGAATGGGACGAGGTCGTCGACCTCACCTCCTCCGCGGAGCACGCCCGCGCGGCCGTCGCGGCGCTCGCCGACCGGGCCCGCCATTGGACGCTGGTCAGCACCGTCTCGGTCTACGCCGCGCCCGCCCGGCCCGGCGACGACGAGACGGCGGCGGTGGTCGAGCCGGTGGACCTCGAGGACTACGGCCAGGCGAAGGCCGCGGCCGAGCGCGCCGTCACCGCGGCGCTCGCGGGACGGCGGATGATCGTGCGGCCCGGGCTCGTCGTCGGGCCGGGCGACGACAGCGACCGGTTCGGCTACTGGCCCGCACGCGCCGCGCTGGCGGGCGAGGGGCCCCTCCTCCTGTCCGACGCCGCCGGACGGCGCGCCCAGGTCATCGACGCCCGGGATCTCGCCGACCTGGTGGTCGACGTGGGCGCGCGGCGGATCGACGGCGTCGTCGACGCGGTCGGGGAGAGCGTGCCGCTCGCGGACGTGCTCGAACTCGCGGCGGAGGCGGCAGGATCCACGGGCGAACGGGTCGTCGCGACCGACGCGCAGCTGGCCGACGCGGATGTCCGGCACTGGGCGGGGCCGCGCTCGCTGCCGCTGTGGCTGCCCCGCGACGCCGCGGCGCTCACCGCCCGGAGCGACGCGGGGATCCGCGCCCTCGGGTCGCGCCGACGCCCGCTGGCCGAGACCGTGCGGGACGTGCTCGACGACGAGCGGGCGCGCGGGCTCGAGCGGCACCGACGATCCGGTCTCACGCGCGCCGAGGAGCTCGGGGTGCTGGCCGCGCTCCGCTGAGCCGCGTCGCCGCGCCGCCGCCGGACGCACGAGCGCCGCGCACCGTCCGAGGACGGGGTGCGCGGCGCCCGGGTGATGCGGTGCGTCAGCGGATGGCGGCCCGCAGCTCCGCGGCGGCCGCGGCCGGGTCGTCGGCCGAGTAGATCGCGCCGCCGGCCACGGCGACGACCGCGCCCGCGTCCTGCACGTCGCCGATGGTGCCGGGCTTCACGCCGCCCGCGACCGAGAACGCCACGCCGGACGCCGTGCCGGCCTCGAGCAGGTCGCCGAACGTGTAGCCGTCCTCCGCCTGCTCGTCGAGGCCCGCGTGCATCTCCACGAACTCGGCCCCGAGCTCGGTGACCTCCTTCGCGCGCTTCGCCTTGTCGGGGACGCCGATCAGGTCGACGACGATGCCCTTGCCGTGCTTCCGGGCGGCCTTCACGGCACCGGCGATGGTGCTGTCGCCCGCGACGCCGAGGACGGTGACGAGGTCGGCGCCCGCGGAGAACGCGATGTCGGCCTCCAGCTCGCCGGCGTCCATCGTCTTCAGGTCGGCGAAGACGATCTTGTCGGGGTGCGCCTCCTTGATGGCGGTGATGGCGGAGAGGCCCTCGGCCTTGATGAGCGGGGTGCCCAGCTCGATGATGTCGACGTGCGGCGCGGCCTTGCCGGCCAGCTCGAGAGCGTCGGCGATGGTGAGCACGTCCATGGCTACCTGGAGCTTCATGCGGTTCCTCTTCCTGTCGTGGTGCGTTCGTGGGGGATCGGGCGACCGATGGTCACTCGAGGTTCGCGTGGCGCGGCCACAGGTCGTCGGCCGAGAGGCCCGACGCCTGCCACAGCGCGTGGAACACCGCGTCGCCGACGAGGGCGACGCTGAGCTCGAACAGGCCGCCGGCGTACTGCGCCGAGAGCGTGCCCTCGTGGTCCTGCTTGGCGGCTGCCGGTATCAGCACGACGACGTCCGCGAGGTCCGCGAGCGGCGAGTCCTCGGCGGTCGTCAGCGCGACGATGCGGGCGCCCACGTCGCGGGCGGTCTCGGCGGCGCGGACGATGCCGGTCGTGGTGCCGGATCCGCTCGCGACGACGAGCACGTCGCCGCGCTCGATGGCGGGCGAGGTGGCCTCGCCGACCACGTGCGCGTCGAGGCCCAGGTGCATGAACCGCATGGCGGTCATCCGCAGGGCGAGCCCGGAGCGGCCCGCACCCAGGGTGAGGACGCGGCGGCCCGCGCGGACCTCGCGCGCGGCCTCGTCGAGACGGGCGGCGAGGTCGGGGCCGGCGAGCGCCTGGGCGACGCGCGTGCCCTCCTCGGAGATCAGGCGGAGGGCGGCGGCCACGTCGACGGGGGCGTCGCCGATCGGACGGGGGGCGGTCGTCGAGTCGGTCACGTGACGATCGTGCCCCTCCCCGGCCGCGCGCGCCGCCCACCCGACGGATGGATCCACCTACCCGTCCGAGTGGGCGGAGCCCGCCGGGACGCCGGATGGGGTGGGCGTACGGTGGCGGGATGGTCTCCCGCACCCACCCTGTCGCCCGCCCCGCCGAGCTCCCGCGGCTCCTCCCGGTCGCGCTCCTCGACGGGCTGCACGATGCGCTCGCCGCGCCGCTGCAGGAGGTGGCGGAGGCGCTGTCCGGACTGCTGCAGCCCGTGGTCGCGCACCGCGCGCTCGTGATCTTCACCGAGGACTGCACCGGCCGTCCGCGCAAGAAGGCGGGCGAGGCGGAGGTGGTGGAGAACGTCACCATCGCCGAGCTCGACCGGATCCTCGCGAGCCTCGACGGCGCGGATCGCGGCGGCGCCTGGGCCGTCGAGCACCCGGTGGGCGGCCGGCCCCGCACGGTGGCGGCGTGGCGGGCCGACACGGGCGCGCTCCTCGTGCTCGTGGACCCCGCGGCCGCGGACGGCGACGTGCCCGGCACCCGCGAGCTGGTGCGCGCGCTGTGGCGGAGCGTCGCGCACGGGATCCGGCAGCAGGTCGCCGCGGCCCCGCCCGCCTACCTCGCCGAGGCACGGGCCGTCTCCTCGGAGCGCGCCCGGGTCGTCGCCGAGCTCGGCGACGCGCACGCGACCACCCTCGAGTCGCTGCTCGCGGTGCTGCGCTCCTCCCGCACCGGCGACGCGGCCGCGCGCCAGACCGCCGCGGAGCTCGCCACCAACGCCATGGTGGAGCTCCGCGCCGCATCCGACCGCGACCGGTCGCTCGGCGAGGAGCCCGTCGCGCGCGCCTTCGCGCGGCTCCGCGACGACCTCCGCCCGCTCGTGCGGTTCCGCGACCTCGACGTGCAGTTCGTGGAGCCGCCGGTCGACGGACGCGCGCTCCCCGGCGAGGTCGCGCACGCGGGGCGCGCCATCGTGCGCGGCGCCGTGCTCGCGCTCGTGGAGGAGCCGGACGTCACCCGCGTGCGCATCCAGTGGGACTGCGACGGCAGCAACCTCCTGGTCGGGATCCGCGACGACGGCGCGGGCTCCACGACCGCCGACCTCGACGCGCTCCGTCGCCTGACCGACCGCGTGGCCGCGCTCGACGGCACGCTCGAGGTGACCGCGACGCCCGGCTGGGGTTCCGAGATCGCCGTGCGACTCCCGCTCGACGCGCCGGCGGCCGGCCTGGACGCCGCGGGGGAGGCGGGCCTCAGCGCCCGCGAGCGGGAGGTGCTCGCCCTGGTCGCCGCCGGATCCCGCAACCGCGCCATCGCCGCCTCCCTCGGGATCAGCGAGAACACCGTGAAGTTCCACGTCGCCAACCTCCTCCGGAAGATGGGCGCGTCCACGCGCGCGGAGCTCGCCGGCCTCGTGCGCGGCTGACGCCGCCGGTGGCCGGCGGACGGCGCCGGAGATGACGGCCCTCCGAGGGGATGCGCGCGTTGACCCCATGGAAACCCAAGCTCCGTAAGGTATTGGTCACCGCCGCCTACGAACGAGGATGTCCCGCATGCGCCCTGCCCCCACCCGCCGCCCGTCCGGAGCCGCGCGCTCCGGCGCCCTCGCCGTCGTGGCGGGCCTCTCCGCCACCGCGGTCCTCGGTCTCGGCGCCGCGCCCGCGTCCGCCGCGGAGGGCGACGTCGCCATCGACGTCTACTCCATCAACGACTTCCACGGCCGCCTGGAGACGACGTCGTCCACCGCGGGCGCCGCCGTCATCTCGGGCGCGTTCCAGCAGGCGAAGGCCGAGAACCCGAACAGCACGCTCATCTCCGCGGGCGACAACATCGGCGCGAGCACCTTCACGTCGCTCTCGCAGCAGGACGAGCCCACGCTCGCCGCGCTGAACGCCATGGGCGTGTCCGTGTCGACGCTCGGCAACCACGAGTTCGACCAGGGCCGGGACGACGTCGACGACCGCGTCGTCCCCGCGTCCGACTTCCCGTACATCTCCGCGAACCTGTACGAGAAGGGGACGACGGAGCACGCCTACGCGGCCTACGACGTGCAGGAGATCGGCGGCGTGCGCGTCGCCTTCGTCGGCGCCACGACCGAGTCCCTGCCCGAGCTCGTGAGCCCGGCCGGCCTCGCCACGCTCGACGTCGGCAGCGTCGTCGACTCCTCGACCGCGACCGCCCGCGCTCTCCGCGACGGCGACGACGCGAACGGCGAGGCCGACGTGGTCGTGCTCGTCGTGCACGAGGGCGCGTCCACCTCCGACGAGTCCGCCCTCACCGACGACTCGGTCTTCGGTCGCATCGTCACGGGCGTCCAGGCCGACGTCGACGCCGTGGTCTCCGGCCACACGCACCTCGGCTACGACTACGAGCTGCCCGTCGCCGGCAGGGCGCTGCCGCTGCCCGTGCTCCAGACCGGCAGCTACGGCACCAACCTCGGGCACCTGTCGCTCACGGTCGACCCCGCCACGAAGGCGCTCACCTCCATCTCCTCGGAGCTCGTTCCGCTGCTCACGGCGGAGGGCGAGCCGGCGTTCCCGGCGGATCCCGCGGTGCAGCGCATCGTCGACGAGGCGGTCGCGGAGGCCGAGGTCATCGGCAGCCGCACGGTCGGCGAGATCTCGGGCGACATCACGCGCGCCCGCCAGTCGGACGGCGCCGAGAACCGCGGCGGAGAGTCGACCATCGGCAACCTCGTCGCCGACGCGCAGCTGTGGGCGACCCAGGAGGACCTGGGCACCGAGATCGCGTTCATGAACCCGGGCGGCATCCGCCAGGACCTCACCGTCGCCTCCTCGGGCGCCGGCGACTCCGAGGGCGAGGTGACCTACAAGGAGGCCGCCATCGTGCAGCCGTTCGCCAACACGCTCACGGTCGCGCGGATCACGGGCGCGGGCGTGAAGGCCGTGCTCGAGCAGCAGTGGCAGCCCGAGGGCTCGTCCCGGCCGTTCCTCAAGCTCGGGCTCTCGCGCGACCTGACCTACACGTACGACCCGACGGCCGCGCGCGGCGAGCGGATCACGGGCGTGTTCTTCCAGGGCGAGCCGGTGGATCCCGCGCGCGTCTTCACGATGGTCGCGAACAGCTTCCTCGCGGAGGGCGGCGACAACTTCACGGAGCTCGCGAACACCACCGAGCAGAGCGACTCCGGCCGCGTCGACCTCACCGCGTTCGTCGACCACATCACCGAGTTCTCGCCCGTCGACCCGGACTCGGCGACGCGGTCCATCGGGATCGTCGACACCACGGGCGCCCGTCCGGCGGCCGGCCAGGAGCGCACCTACGAGCTCTCGTCGCTGCTGGTCTCGAACGCGCCCGTGCAGGACACGGAGGTCGTGACGCTCATCGACGGCGAGGAGGTCGCGCGGACGCCGATCGACGCCGCCGTGGTCGACACGACCGACGAGCAGGGGCGCGCGAGCGTGCGCTTCACCGTCCCGGCCGACCTCGCGCCGGGTGCGCACCAGCTCGCGTTCCTGCTCCCGAGCACGGGGGCCTCGGTGCTCTACGCGCTCGACACGGCGGCCGGGTCCGTGGTCCCGTCGGGCACGGGAGTCGTCCCGGCGCCGAGCACGGAGCCGACCCTCGCGGCGACCGGATCCGAGGCGGCCCCCGTCCTCGGCACCTCGCTCGCCGCGCTCGCACTCGGCCTCGCGCTCGTCGCGTTCCGCCGTCGCGCATCGGCGGCCGCGCGCCGCTGACGCGCGCGCGTCCGTGACGGACGGGGCGGGTGCCGGACGACCGGCACCCGCCCCGTCCGCGCGTCCGGCGCCGGTCGGACGGGCCGCCTCCCGGCCTACCCTGGAGCGGTGTTCGAACTCCACCACCTCAGCGCACAGGACCAGTGGGACCAGCTCCAGCGCGGCGAGGTCACCCCGACCGAGCTCGTCACGCACTACCTCGAGCGCATCGAGCGGCTGGATCCCGGCCTCGGCGCCTTCACCACCGTCACCGCCGACCGCGCCCTCGCGCGCGCCCGCCACGTCGAGCGCGAGGTGCCGCGCACCGCGCCGCTGTGGGGCCTCCCGTTCGGCGACAAGGACCTCTCCGAGCGCGCGGGCGTCCGCACCACGTTCGGCTCGCGTCTCTTCCGCGACCACGTCTCGGAGCGCACCGACCCGATCCCGCAGGCCCTCGACGACGCCGGCGGCATCAGCCTCGGGAAGACGAGCGCGCCGGAGTTCGGCCTGCCCTCCTACACGGAGGGACTCGTCGCGCCGCCCGCGCGCACGCCGTGGGACACCGCCCGCGGCGCCGGCGGGTCGAGCGGGGGAGCGGCGGTGGCGGTCGCCGCGGGCCTCCTGCCCTTCGCGCCCGGCACCGACGGCGGCGGATCGGTGCGCATCCCCGCCGCCGCCACCGGCCTCGTGGGCCTCAAGCCCTCCCGCGGCCTCGTGCCCGCGCAGTCCGGCCTGGAGTCCCTCGCCGGGCTCGTCGTCCCCGGCCCGCTCGCCCGCGGGGTCGCCGACGCGGCCATGCTGCTCGACGCGATGATCGGCCGGGTCAACGGCCGCATCCCGCACCCGTTCACCCTGCGCGCGCCCGAGGACGGCGACGGCGACCTGCTGGGCGCCGCCGTCCGCGGCGAGGGCCGATTCCAGATCGGCGTCATGACCACCTCGCCGTGGGACGACGCGTACGAGATCGTCCTCGACCCCTCCGCCCGCGACGCGCTCGCCGTCGCCGTGCGCGAGCTCGCGGACGTCGGCCACGGCCTCGAGGACCTGGCCCTCGCGCCCGATCCCACGTACGCCCCGGCGTTCCGCACGATCTGGCAGGCCGGCGCCGCGGGGATCCCCGCCGAGGGCGCCGACCTGGAGCTCCTCGAGCCGCTCACGCGCTGGCTCGTGGAGCGGGGCCGCGCGCTCTCCGCCCGCGACCTGGCGCGCGCGCTCGCGCAGCTCACGGCGTTCGAGCGGAGCGTCATCGCGCAGTTCGCGCACGTCGACGCCGTGCTCACGCCGGCGCTCGCCATGGAGCCGCGACCGCTCGGCTGGTACGACGCGGAGGACGGCGAGCGGAACTTCGCGCAGCAGGTGCGCTACACGCCGTACACGTCGTTCGCGAACGTCACCGGCCTCCCGGCGATCACGCTGCCCGTGCACCTCACCGACGACGGCCTGCCCATGGGCGTCCAGCTCGTCGGCCGGCCGGGCGGGGAGGCGACGCTGCTCGCGATCGGGCGCCAGCTCGAGCGCCGCCTCGGCTGGCTGCGGCGGCACCCGCCGCAGTGGTGAGGGCGGCGCGGGTCGGCATCCGCGCCGCGGGCTAGACCAGCCCGGCGACGCCCTTCACGATGGCCGTCACCGCGCCCGCGAAGGCGAGCACCACGACGGCGGCGCGGGCGGCGCGGGTCGGGATCCGCGGTGCGAGCAGCGTGCCCGCGCCGACGCCGGCGACGAGGGTGACGACGATCCCGATCCACGCGGCCGCGCCGAGGTCGGGCCACCGGTCCGGCGCGAGGACGAGCTTCGTCATGAGCGACACCGCGCCCGTCGTGAGGAAGAACGGCTGCAGCGTGGCCGCGAACCCGCGCTGCTCCCACCGGCTCACGACCGCGTAGACGCTGACGCTCGGACCGCCGATGCCCGCCGCGGCGTTCATCACGCCCGCCGCGAAGCCGAAGCCCGCCATCACGCCGGGTCCGTCGATGACGCGGCTCGTCCGCCGGAGGGCGAGGGAGGTGGTCAGCGCCGCGACGAGCAGGCAGCCGATGCCGATCTCGAGCGCGGGCTCCGGCAGCAGGTAGGCGAGGAGCGCGCCCGGCACGATGCCCACCACCGCGGGGCCGGCGAGCAGCAGGTACCGCCGCCACTCCACGTCGCGGACCGCGCTGGCGAGGATGAGGCCGGCCGACAGCACGCTGCACAGGTTCACGATCATCACGCCGTCGAAGGGCCCGAGGAGGATCACGAGCACCGGCGCCACCACGAGGGCGAACCCGAGGCCCGTCACGCGCTGCGCCACGGCGCCCACGAATACGGCGACGAGGACGGGGGCGATCACCCTGACATCCTCCCGTGGATCCGGCCCCGGACCGGGCGGATGCCCTCGACCGCTGAGGTAAGGCATGCCATACTTAGGCTGTGCTTACCTCCTCCGCGACCCTCGCCAGCAGCACCGCCGACGTGGAGCCCGTGGTCGAGGAGCAACCGGCGGCCGTCCCGGCGCCCGAGGCGGAGCGCCCGGCCTACCGCCCCTTCGCGGCCCGCGTCGCGCGCACCGAGCGCCTGAGCCCCACGTTCCTCCGCATCACGTTCCAGGGCGACGACCTCCGCGACTTCGGCGACGAGTGCCTCGACCAGCGCATCAAGCTGCTCCTGCCCGTCGCCGAGCACGGCCTGCCCGACCTGTCGGGCGTCGGCGGCGACGACTGGTTCGCCTGGTGGCGTGCGCTGCCGGACGCGGAGCGCAACCCGCTGCGCACCTACACCTCCCGCGCGGTCCGCCGCGAGCTCGGCGAGGTCGACGTGGACTTCGCGCTGCACGGCGACATGGGGCCCGCGTCCCGCTGGGCGGGCGCCGCCCGGGTGGGCGACGACATCGTGCTCATCGGCCCCGACGCCCTGAGCACCGCGCGCGGCCTCGGCATCGAGTGGCACCCCGGGCACGCGCGCTCGCTGCTCCTCGCGGGCGACGAGACGGCCGCGCCCGCGATCTGCAACATCCTCTCCTCCCTCCCGGAGGACGCCGTGGGCTGCGCCTTCATCGAGGTCCCCGTCACGGGCGACCGCCTCGAGGTGCGCGTCCCGAAGGGCGTCAACCTCACCTGGCTCCCGCGCGACGGACGACCGAACGGCTCCCGCCTCGAGGAGGCCGTGCGCCACTGGGTGGACTGCCACGTGAAGGTCGGCGCCATCCCCACCCCCGAGGTCGCGCTCGCCGACGCGGAGCAGGCGCTCGCGGAGGACGACGCGGAGGCCATCGTGTGGGACGCTCCGGTCGTCCACGAGGGCTCGACGCTCTACGCGTGGCTCGCCGGGGAGTCGGGCTGCATCAAGGCCATGCGCCGCTTCCTCGTGCGCGACACCGGCATCGACCGGCGTCAGGTCGCGTTCATGGGCTACTGGCGCCGCGGCGCCGCCGAGGGGTCCTGACCGTGGCCGGGGCGACCCGCTCGCGCACCGCGAAGGGCACCAAGCGGCAGGTCCTGCTCGTCACCGACGAGTCCGGCCTCGCCGAGGCGCAGGCCGCGCTCGCGGTCCTGCCCATGTGCACGCGGGGCAGCGTGTTCGTCGAGGTGCCGGACGCCTCGGTCGACGTGCGGCTCGCGCACCCGCCGCGCATGGTCGTCACGGTCATCTCGCGCGCCGGCCGGGGGGCCGACGGCGCGCCCGCCGAGCCCATGGTCGCCGTCGCGCGGGCCGTCGGCGCGTGGGCCAGCGAGATGATGGTGTTCGCCGCGCCGATCTCCGACGAGCACCCGGTCACCGAGGTGAGCGTGCTGCTCGGCGGCCACGTCGGCGGGCACGACGACCTGCTGCACCTCCTCGCGACGATCTGAGCCCGCCGGAGCTCCCGGTGCGCGCCCCGCACGCGCGGAGCCCTCAGTCGCGGACCGGATCCCCGTCGGTCCCGGAGGCGAGCTCCAGAGCGGCCCAGAGCTCACGGCCGAGGCGCCGGTCGGCGGCGTGCGCCGTCGTCCTGCCGTCGGGCGTGAGCTGGTCGAAGTACGTGCCGTTCGGCGCCGCGAGGTCCGGCACCGACGCCAGCTGCACGAGCGGCACGGCGCCCGCCTCGGCCGAGATGCCGTATGCGCCCATGGAGAGCGCGAGCAGCGCTCTCATCACGGTGCTGTCGGCGCCGAACGACGTGCGCACGAGCCCGGGATGGAACGAGCACGCCTCGATGCCGAGTGGGCCGACGCGCTCGGCGAGGGTGCGCATGATGAGGATCATCATCGCCTTCGACGTGCCGTACGCCTGCCAGCCGCCGAGCCACGGGCGCTTCCGCCAGTCGAGGTCGTCGAGGCGGACGCGTCCCCACAGGTTCGCGCGGCTCGCCGTCCCGATGACGCGCACCGGGCTCTCCGCGCCGCGCAGGCCGTCCTGCGTCTGCTCGAGCCGCGGCAGGAGGAGGCGGGTCAGCAGGAAGGGCGCGAGGGCGTTGCGCTGGAACGTGGTCTCGTGCCCGTCGACCGTCATCGCGCGCCGCGGCACGAGGCTGCCGGCGTTGAGCGCGAGCACGTGGATCCGCGGGCAGGTCTCGAGGAGCGTCGCCGCGAGGGCGCGCACGTCCTGCAGCCGGTCCATGTCGGCGAGGACATGGCGCGCGCCGAGCTCCGCGGCGATGCCGCGCGTGCGCTCGGGATCGCGCCCGACCACGACGACGTCGGCGCCGCGGTCGTGCAGCTCGCGCGCGGCGATGCGCCCGATGCCGGAGCTCGCGCCCGTGATGACGACGGTGCGGCCGTCGAGCGGACCGGTCACCGGTAGCCGCCCTTCTCCAGCCCCGCCTCGATCTCGAACCGGTTGCGGAGCGGATCCCGCCCGGCCCACCAGTACAGCGCCGGCATCAGGAGCCCGTACCGGCGCCACTGCACGACGTGCACCGCCTCGTGCTCCAGCACCGCCGGGCCGGCGTTGTCCCGCGTGAGGTAGACGCGGCCGACGCACGTGCCGCCGCGGCCGAAGACCCAGGACGGGAGGCCCGTGAGCACGATGAGGTCGCCGTGACGGCGCACCTCGCCCGTGCTGAGCGGCAGGCCGACGACGAGCCCCACCGCGGTCGCGACGCCGCTGCCCGCGCGCGACACGGGCGAGTCGAGCAGGACGCCGCGGACCGCGCCGGCCACGGCGCCGAGGGCGGACCGGATCACGCGGTCGGCCGCCCGTACGTCTCGAGCAGGCGCAGCCACACCTCGCTGACGGTCGGGTAGGAGGGCACCGCGTGCCACAGGCGCGTGAGGGGCACCTCGCCGACGACGGCGATCGTGGCGGAGTGCAGGAGCTCCGCGACGTCGGGGCCCACGAACGTGACGCCGACGATCACGCCGCGGTCCTCGTCGACCACCATGCGCGCCTGCCCGGCATAGCCGTCCGCGTGGAGGCTCGAGCCCGCGACTGATCCGAGGTCGTAGTCGACGACGCGGGTGCGGAGGCCCGCGTCCTCCGCGGCCTTCGCCGTGAGCCCGACGCTCGCGACCTCGGGGTCGGTGAAGGTGACCTGCGGGACCGCGCGGTGGTCGGCCGTCGCGACGTGCACGCCCCAGGGCGAGTCGTCGACGGTGCCGCCGGTCGCGCGCGCGGCGATGACCTCGCCCGCGGCGCGTGCCTGGTACTTGCCCTGGTGCGTGAGGAGCGCCCGGTGGTTGACGTCGCCGACCGCGTAGAGCCACGGCGATCCGGCGTTGACGTCGCCCGTCACGAGCATGGTGTCGTCGACGTCGAGGTAGGCGCCCGGCTCGAGCCCCACGGTGTCGAGCCCCAGGTCCTCGGTGCGCGGCGTGCGCCCCGTGGCCACCAGGACCTCGGCGGCCGTGACGGCGGACCCGTCCTCGAGCTCGACCTGCACCACGTCCCCGTCGCGCGTGACGCGGGAGGGCGATGCGCCGAGGCGCACGTCCACGCCCATGCCGCGGAGGGCGTCGGCCACGAGCTCGCCGGCGAACGGCTCCTGTCCGGTGAGCAGCCCGCTGCGGGCGACGATGGTGACGGCGCTGCCGAGCGACGCGTACGCGGTGGCCATCTCGGCCGCGACCACGCCGCCGCCGATGACGACGAGCGACTCCGGGACGACCTCGGCGCTGGTCGCCTCGCGGCTCGTCCACGGCTGCGCCTCGGCGAGGCCCGGGATGTCGGGGAGGAGGGCGGCGGTGCCCGTGGAGACGGCGACGGCGTGCGTCGCCTCGTGCTCCACCGTGGATCCGTCGGGCGCCGTGACCGTGACCCGGCGGGGACCGGAGAGGCGGCCGTGCCCGCGGGCGAGGTCGATGCCGATGCCCTCGAGCCAGCTCACCTGGCCCTCGTCCGACCAGGAGCTCGTGAACGAGTCGCGGCGCGCGAGGACCGCGGCCACGTCGAGGTCGCCAGTCACCGCCTCGCGGGATCCGGCCACGGCGCGGGCCGCGCGGAGGGCGCTGCCGGAGCGGAGCAGCGCCTTGCTCGGCATGCAGGCCCAGTAGGAGCACTCGCCCCCGACGAGCTCGGACTCGACGACGAGCACGGAGAGCCCGCCCTGCTTCGCGCGGTCGGCGACGTTCTCGCCGACGGGGCCGGCACCGATGACGATGAGGTCGTAGGAGGTCATGGTCCCGACCCTACTCGCGGCCCCCGGCAGCCCTGGTCGCCGGTCGGTGGGCGGATCAGCGTCCGAGGAACTCAGCCGGCTCCCGGCCCCCGGCAGCTCCGGTCGCCGGTCGGTGGGCGGATCAGCGTCCGAGGAACTCGGCCGGCTCCCGCAGCGCCGCCGCGCGCATGCCGCGTGCCGCGTCCTCGGAACCGGCCAGTCGCACGAGCTCCGCCGGCAGCGCGGCGGCGGCCGCGTCCGGCCCCTCGCGGAGGGCGGTGCGGGCGTTCCGGATGGTGGCCTGCACGGCGAGCGGCGCCTGCGCGGCGATGCGCTCGGCGATGGCCACGGCCGCCGCGAGCTGCTCGCCGTCGGGCACGACGACCTGCACGATCCGCATGCGCCGGGCCTCCTCGGCGCCGAAGAGGTCGCCGGTGAGCATCCAGCGCATGGCGTCACCCCAGCCCGCGACGGCGGGGAACCGGAGCGTCGCGCCGCCGAAGGGCAGGATGCCGCGCGCCACCTCGATCTGCCCGAACCGCGTGCCGGCGGCCGCGACGACCACGTCGCTCGCGAGGGCGAGCTCGATGCCGAGGGTCAGGCACGTGCCCTGCACCGCGAGGACGACGGGCTTGCCGACGGCGGGTCCGCTCACCTGCCACGGGTCGACGCCGTCGTCGGGCACGGCTTCGAGCCCGCCGCCCGGGCCGCGTCCGATGTGCGGGGCCACGTCGGCGAGGTCGAGGCCGCCCGTGAAGTGGTCGCCGATGGCGTGCACCACGCCGACGCGCAGCTCCGGATCGCGGGCGAGGAGGCCGTAGGCGCTCGCCAGCTCGCGGAGCATCCGCATGTCGGCGGCGTTGCGCTTGGCAGGCCGGTCGAGCCCGATGAGGAGGACGTGCCCCCGCCGCTCGACCCGCACGCGGGGCGCGTCGTCGGCGGTCGTGCTGGAAGGTGCGTCCCCGGGGCCGGTGGCGGGAAAGCGGTCGGGGGCGGATGCGGTGCGGGCGTCGTCGGTCACAGCGGTCTCCTCGTCGGTTCCGTCCCAGACTCGCAGGGCGGGCGCCCGACCGCGACCTCCCGTCCGGGACCTCGCAGCCGGGCGGCGGATCAGACGGGCCCGGTCAGCGCCCCGATGATGCGGAGGACCGTGCCCATGTCGTCGACCGCCGCGGCGGGGGAGGAGGGGGCGAACTCGGTGATGCCCGCGCCGGCGAGGCCGAACGACCGCCGCAGCGCCTTGATGGTCTCGGTGACGGCCTGGACGTCCGGCCCGAACGGCTCGGGGTAGCCGACGCCGGACATGCCGCCCGGGTCGAGCACGTCGAGGTCGACGTGCACGTAGACGTCGGTGGCCCCGGTGGCGCGCAGGGCCCGGACGACGGCCTCGGGACCCACGGCGTCGGCACCGACGAGCGCGATCCCGCGGGAGTCCACGAGGTCCGACTCGGCGTCGTCGAGGGCGCGGACGCCCGCGAGCACGACCCGGTCGGCCGTGACGGCGCCGGCCGGGAGCTCCAGCCCGTCGACGCCCTCCCCGAGGACGGCGCGGAGCACCATGCCGTGGAAGGCGCCGGAGGGCGAGGAGGCGGGGGTGTTGAGGTCGGCGTGCGCGTCGAGCCAGAGGACCGCGAGGCCGGGGTGCGCGCGGGCCGCGTGGCCGATGGACGCGACCTCGACGCCGCAGTCGCCGCCGATGGTGACGAGCGGGCCGGACGCCGCGGCGGAGGCCGCCTGCAGCGCCGCCTCCTGGCGCGTGCGCACCGCGAGGAGGGACGCGTAGCGGAGGACGCCCGTGCCGAGCGACTCGCCCGCCTCGACGGGCACCTCGACGACGCGGGTGGCGGACGCGGGCAGGTCGCCGCGGATCGCCTCGGCGCCGTCCGCGAGCCTCATGGCGCGGGACGAGCCCGAGCCCTGCCATTGGGGGACGACGACGAAGGAGGCGGGCACACCCTCAGTATCGCGTGCGGCGGCGGACATGGCGATGCCCGCCGCCCGCGGTCGGGATCGCGGGCGACGGGCATCGTCGGGAGGGAGGAGGGAGGACTACATGTCGCGGTAGCGCTTCGCCTCGGCGAGGGCGGTCCGGAGGCCGGCCGCGTCGAGCTTCGGGCCGTAGCCGGGGGTGTCGCGCTGGATGCGCCAGCCCTCCGCCAGCGGACCCGCGTCGACGGCGTCGTAGCCGAACGAGTCGAGGATCCCGGTGACCGCGGCCTTCGCCTCGGCGTCGTCGCCCGCGATGACGAGCGCGCGGCGACCCTGGGTGCCCGCGGGGGTGCCGTCGGTGGTGAGGTCGGCCGCGTAGATGTGGTTGAACGCCTTGACGACCTTCGACTCGGGCAGGTGCCGCTGCAGCATCTCCGCGGTCGTCGTGGTCTCGTCGTCGAGCTCGGCGATGTGGCCGTCGCGCTCCGGGTAGTAGTTGTCGGTGTCGATGACGACCTTGCCGGCGAGCGGGGCGACGGGGACGGTGTCGATGTTCTTCAGCGGGATCGTCACGACGACGATCTCGCCCGCCTCGGCGACCTCCGGGACGGTCGCGGCGCGCGCGTGCTCGCCGAGCTCGGCGATCAGGTCGGCGAGCGTCTCCGGGCCGCGCGAGTTGGCGATGACGACGTCGTGGCCGGTGGTGGTGAACAGGCGGGCGAGCTGGCTGCCGATGAGTCCGGCGCCGATGATTCCGATGGTGGTCATGGGGAGGGGAACCGGCGGTCCGGACCGCGCATTCCGCACGTGCACCCGGCTCCCAGCTCCGGCAGCGGCGGGAACGACCGCGGGCGCCGTCCCCGGAGGAGACGGCGCCCGCGGTGCGGTGCGGGCTACTCGCCCGACGTGACCTGCTTCGGCGCGGATCCGCCGGACTTGAGCGCGGCGAGGCGCGCCTCCACCTCGGTCAGCTCGCCGAGGTCCTCGAGCTCCTCGAACTGCGCGTCGAGGCTCGACGCCTGCAGCTCCTCGGCGCCGCGGACGCGGGCCTCCTCGCGGCGGATCTTCTGCTCGAACCGGCTGACCTCGCTGGTCGGGTCCATGATGTCGATGCTCTTCATGGCGTCCTGCACCTGCGACTGCGCCTGCACCGTCTTCTGGCGGGCGTTCAGCTCGTCGCGCTTGGACGACAGCTGCTGCAGCTTGCCGCGCATCGTGTCGAGGCCCTGCTTGAGCTTCTCCACGACCTCGGTCTGCGACGCGATGGTGGGCTCGGCGCCCTTCGCCTCGCTCTCGGACTGCATCTGGCGCTGCAGCGCGACGCGGGCGAGCGCGTCGAACTTGTCGGCGTTCGGGGTGTTGCCCGCGTTCCGGTACTCGTCCGCCTTCTGGCTCGCGGCGAGGGCCTTGCGGCCCCAATCGCCCGCGGCCTGGACGTCCTCGCGGTGGTCGTCCTCGATCATCCGCAGGTTGCCGATGGTCTGGGCGACGGCGCTCTCGGCCTCGCGGATGCTCTCCGTGTAGTCGCGCACCATCTGGTCCAGCATGAGCTGGGGGTCCTCGGCCTGGTCGATGAGGTTGTTGATGTTGGCCTTCGCGAGCTGGGCGATGCGGCCGAGGATGGACTGCTTGGACATGGGTGCTGCTCCTTCTCGTCTACTGCTACGTCGGAATGGGTTGATCATGGGTCGCTCTCGTTCTCGTTCTCGTGTGTCTCGCCGGTCGTGCGCGTGCGGGGTGGTGCCGGGCCGCTAGAAGTCGCCTCCGCCGCCCCCGCCGAAGTCGCCGCCTCCGCCGCCGCCGAATCCGCCGCCCCCGCCGCCGAAGCTGCCGCCGCCGAATCCGCCGCCGCCTCCCCAGCCGCCGCCGCCACCGCTCAGCAGGCCGCCGATGATGCCGCCCATGATGGCGCCGCCGAACGCGTCGCCGCCTCCGCGGCCGCCCATCATGCCGCCCCCGTAGCCGCCGTAGCCGCCGCCCTGGTCGAGGTCGCGCTGCGCCGCCTCGATGGCCTGGGCCGAGTACGCGGTCGCCGCCTGCGACGCGGCGACGGCACGCACGGGATCGCGCGGGGCCGCCTCGTGGGCGTCGTCGAGCGCGCGCTGGGCCTGCGCCAGGCGCGTGCGCGCCTGCTCGCCGACGGCGCCGCGACGCGTGGAGATGAAGTCGCGCGCCGTGGCCACCTGGCTCTCGGCGGTCGACAGCGCGCGCGGCAGGTAGCCGACGGCGCGCTCCACCTGCTCCTGCTGCTGGCGCACGGGGGCGAGCGCCTCGTCGAGCCGGGCCTCGGCCTCCTGCAGCAGGGTGACGCTCGTGAGGGGGTCTGCGAGCCGGCCCTGCAGCGGCTTCGCGTCGGCGATGGCCTGCTCCGCCGACTGCACGAGGCGGGTCAGCTCCGGCATGCGCCCGCCGCGCTGCGCGTCGCGGGCGTCCTGGATGTCGCTGCGGACGTCGGCGATCTCCTCCTGCACCCGCGTGGACGCGTGCTCGAGGTCCGACGAGACGCGGTCGACGACGTCGAGCAGCTTGCCGGCCTGGCCGACCGCCTGCTGGGCCGCCCGCACCTTGACCGCGAGCCCGCCCGAGGAGGCGCTGTCGCCGGAGCGGATGGAGGCGGCCGCCTCCTGCGCGGTGTCGGTCGCGAAGGAGAGGAGGGAGCGCGCCTGCTCGACGTTGCCGGTGACGGTCGTCATGGAGGGCCCGGCGTACCGCCGCCCGAGGAGGTCGACGGCCTCCTGCGTGCGCTCGATGCGCGTTTTCAGCGCCTCGGCGTCGGTGACGATGGCGGCGAGCGTCTGGGGTGCGTTCTGCTCGAGCGCCCGGAGCTCCTCGAACGACTGCGTCTGCGCGTCGAGCTCGGCGCGGGCCTCCTCGCACAGCTCCACGATGCGCGCCGCCCACGTGCGCCGCTCCTCGTCGGTGTCCTCGATCGTGTCGTCGAGCTTCTGCTTGAGGGCGAACGCCTCGCGGACCTTCCCGCCCGCCGACGCGAGCGTCTCGCGGTAGGGGCCGACCGCGTCGGCGCCGAACTCCGCCTCCGCGAAGCCGACCTCCTGCTCGCTGGTCTCCAGCGCGTCGTCGAGCTGCACGAGCATGCTGCCCGCGCGCTGGTCGGCCGACTGCATCTCCTCCAGCGCCTCCTGGCGCTTCGCGGCCACGGCCTTCTGCTTCCTCCGACGGCCGACGAGCGTCATGACCACGGTCGCGAGGAGGATCGCGCCGAGCACGTAGAGCAGGACGAGGCCGAAGTCGATGCCGGACGCGTTGCCGGTCGTCGGGCTGGAGCCCGTTCCGGACTCGGCGACGGTGCCCGTCTGCGCGACGGACTCCATGCCCTGCGCGGCGGCGACGGCGGCGCCCGCCCAGTCGTCCTCCTGCAGCTGCGGGACGATCACAGTCTCCTCGAACGACCCCTGGTCGCCCGACACCTGTCCGGTCGGGAAGGCGTACTGCCGTCCGTCGACGGCCACCGCGAGGAGGGCGTCCGAGCTGCCGAAGCCGTTGGCCTGCTCGGTCTGCCGGCCCCATGCCTGCGGCGTCGTCTCGCCCGTGAACGTGTCGACGTAGGCGACGTGCAGGGTCACGCCGGTCTGCTCGCGCAGCTGGTCGATCGCCTGCTGGATCTCCTGCTCCTGCGCGGACGTGACCGCGTCGACCTGGTCGAGGATCGTCGCCCCGCCGAAGTCGACCGGCTCCGTCGCCTGCGCGGCGACGGGCACCATGGCCCCGAACAGGCCGAGCGCGAGCGCGGCCCCCAGCAATCTCGCGGACCGCGGCATGCGACTCCTCCGTCGTCTCAAGGTCGTGCTCCCCTCAGGCTAGCGGCCGGGTGCCGTGCGGTGGTCGTGGGGGCGGCGCCCGTCCGGGTCACGCCAGGTCCCGCACGGTGCGGTCGCGGGGATCCCAGCGGCGGAGCCCCGCGGCCGGCGAGCCATCCGGCTCGATGCGCCCGAGCGCCGTCACCGCCTCCGCCAGCTGCTCGGCCGTGAGGCGCAGCGCCAGGGAGACGTGCGGGGTCCAGGCTCCGGGACGGGTGTGGGGGACGACCTCGGCCGCGGCGCGGTCATCCGGGTCCTCGTCCTCGTCCGATCCGGGGGGCGCCGCGTCGACCGCGGCGTGGATCCGGGCGTGGAGGTCCAGCAGGGCGCGGTCGACGACGACCTGCCGCGCGAGCACGAGACCGCGCGGGGGCACCCCGAAGACGACCAGGCCGCCGAGCCGGACTGTCGGCAGCGGACCCGTCGCACCGATCGCCCGGAGCGCGTCGTCCGCGGATCCGCCCAGTCCCTCGGCCGCGAGCAGCGTCACGTGCGGGCGGTTCGTCGGGCCGGCGTGGTCGGCGAGGCTCGGGAGGCCGGCGTCCGCGAGCGCACGCCACGCCGCCCGGACCGCGGCGTCGGACGCCGCGTCCAGGGTGAGCTCGACGCTCCCGGCGCTCAGCGGCGGGGCGGGTTCGCGGGCGGCGTCGGGCCCTGGCCGCGGCCGCCGTCGGGACCGAGGTTCCGGAGCTGCTTGTCCGCGGCCTCGCGGGCCTTCTGGATCTTGTCGGCGTGCTTGCTGCCGGTGGCCTTGTCGGCGAACCCGGACACCTTGTCGATGGCGGTGCGGCCGACGTCCTGGCCCTTGGACGTGCGCAGGAAGCCGGTGGCGGCGGCGGCGATGCGGGACAGCTTCACGGGTGATCTCCTCGTGGGGATGGGGAGGCCGCCGTGCCCGGGCGGCGCGGCGGTCGTCCTGGGACCATCCTGGCGTGCCGCGCCTGTGCTGGAGCGGGGAGTCTCCTCGGCGGAGGGAATGCGGCGCGGGACGGGCGGCACGGCGGGGCTCGCCGCCGGTGCTACCCTGGATCCGCGCCACGGCGCACCCTGGCCCCCATAGCTCAGGGGATAGAGCACTGCCCTCCGGAGGCAGGGGCGGAGGTTCGAATCCTCCTGGGGGCACACCTTCCCATATCCCGTGTTGGTGCGGTGAGAGGCCGGTCCCGTCCGCGGGGCCGGCCTCTCGTGCGTCCGGGCCCTGTCCGCGGGGGAGCGCGCGCCGGCCGTCGTCGTGACAGCCGACATCGTGACAGCCGACATCGTGACAGCCGACATCGTGCCGGTGGACTCCGTGCCGACGGCGTCGCGTCCGTCGCTCCCGTCGGCGTCGAGCGTCCATGGACGGCGGTCGGCTGCAGCCGGATCCGGTCGCGGTCCGGCGGATGCCCGTCTCGACTCGACGCACGCCCGCGTGGGGCGGGGGGCGGAGGACGGCGGAGAACACACGCGGCGGGCCCGGGACGGGTCCCGGGTTCCCGCCGCGTGGTGCTGGGCCCAACTGGGGGAGCGGGCCTGATGACGAAGGTAGCCGCAGCGACCGCCGTCGACCACGTCCGCCGGTACTGGAAAAAAGCAGTGGGGGATCGACCAATCCGATCGCCGGAGCGTGTCGAAGGCGCCCCCGCATGGGGCATCATGTGCCCCCGCGCCGGTGCGCTGTCGCCCGAGGGCGCCGCCCGCGTGTCCTCGTGCCGCCCCTCCCGGGCGCGCGGAGCCTGGCGGCCTAGGCTCGGCCCATGGCAGACGACGACGACTCCACCCCGGTCCGCGACCTCCTCAGGGGCGCGAAGCCGAAGCCGCACGACTTCCCCGAGCTCGACCCGGCCCGCCTGCCGGACGACCCGATCGACCTGGTCATCGCGTGGATCCGCGATGCCGTCGCGCACGACGCGGCCGAGCCGAACGCGGTCGTGCTCGCCACCGCCGACGCGGACGGCCGCCCGAGCGCGCGCACGCTCCTGCTGAAGGACGTGACGCCCACCGTCGACGACGAGCCCGGCGCGCTGTGGTTCTCCTCCCTCGCCGAGAGCCCCAAGGGCCGCGACCTCGAGGCGAACCCGCGTGCCGCGCTCGTCGCGTACTGGCGGGAGCGGGGGCGGCAGGTCCGCGCGACGGGTCCCGTCTTCCACGGCGACCGCGAGGTCAGCGAGCGCGACTTCCTCGCCCGGCATCCCGCGTCGCGCGCCGAGGTCATCGCGGGCGACCAGAGCGAGCCGATGCCCGACGCCCGGGAGCGCGACGCCCGCGTGGCCCGCGCACGGGAGGCCGTGGACGCGGATCCCGAGCTGGTCGCGGAGTCGTGGCAGGCCTACGTCCTCCAGCCGACGACGGTCGAGTTCTGGCAGGCGACCGAGGACCACGGCCAGCTGCGGATCATGTACCGCGCGGCCGCCGACGGCTCGTGGACGCACACGCTCGTCTGGCCCTGACCCCGCCGGGCGCCGCTCGACGACGCGTGTTGCGGCAGATGACGCGCGACGTGCGGCGGCGCCGGTGAGGCCGCACACTGGATCCATGCCCGCCCCCCTCCGCCGCCTCGCCGTCGTGCAGGTGACCCGATCCCGTCCCGAGGCCGCCGCCTACAACGCGCTCGTGCAGGGCCTCAACGCGCGGGTCGCCGAGGTGGCCGACGCCGCGGGCTGGCTGGTCGAGAACATCGCCGCGGAGGACGAGGGCGTCGAGTCGCTGCTCGCCCGCACCCGCGAGGCCGATGCCGTGGTGATCATGGGCGGCGAGGACGTCGCCCCGCGCTTCTACGGCGGACCCGCCGAGTACGAGGGCCGCTCCCCCCACCGCGAGGTCGCGGACGCCGGGCAGATCGCGCTGGTCCGCCGGGCCGTCGCCGAGGGCACCCCGCTGCTGGGCATCTGCCGCGGTGCCCAGATCGTCAACGTCGCGCTCGGCGGCACCCTGCAGCAGCACATCGAGGGCGTGGGCGGGCACCGCAACGAGGCCACGGACATCACGGCCGTCATGCGCGACCACGACGTGCGCATCGCCGCCGGGAGCCGCCTCGCCGACGCCCTCGGATCCACCGACCTCGTCGTCCGAAGCGCCCACCACCAGGCCGTCGACCGTCCCGGTGCCGGGCTGCGCGTCGTGGCCGTCGCGCCGGACGGCGTGCCGGAGGCGGTCGAGCACGAGTCCGCCCCCGTCACGGGCGTCCAGTGGCACCCGGAGGACGCGGGCGCCGACCGCGACCAGCTGCCCGCCCTCCTCGGCGCGCTCGCCGACGCGTGCGCGCTCCGCGAGCCGCTCGAGGCGACCGGCGTCGCCGCGGCCTGACCCCGCCGCACCCGCCGACGAGCCGAAGGCCGGACCCGTCCCGAAGACGGCGGGGCCCGCGTGGGCGGTGCGGCGCATCCGATGCCACGATGGACGCATGCGCCGCGACGTCTCCTCCATGCTCGAGCTGCAGGTCTCCGGCGAGAGCGAGATGGCGTTCGCGGTCGCCGTCGCCCGCGGAGCCGACATCGCGTCGGAGTCCCTGTCCTTCGCCCTCGACGGGGTCCCGGTCGTGGCGACCGAGGTCGTCGATCGGCACGACACGCGCCTGCACGTGCTCACGAGCGGGGCGGGCGTCCTGACGATGGAGTACCGCGCGACCGTGACCGGGCGGCGGGACCCCGCGCCCCTCGACGACGTCGACCTCTGGGTCTACCGGCGACCGAGCCGCTACTGCGAGTCCGACACCCTGTTCCCCACCGCGCGCGGCGAGTTCCGCGGCCTCGAGGGGCTGCCGCTCCTCGCCGCGGTGCGGGCCTTCGTCGCCGGGTCGCTGCGCTACGCGCCCGGGTCCAGCCTCCCCACGGACGGCGCGGTCCGCACCCTCCTCGCGCGCCGCGGGGTCTGCCGCGACTACGCGCACCTGGTCATCGCGATGCTCCGGGCGCTCGACGTGCCCGCGCGCCTCGCCGCCGTCTACGCCCCGGGCCTCAGCCCCATGGACTTCCACGCCGTCGCCGAGGCCTGGGTCGACGGCGCCTGGCACGTGGTGGACGCGACCGGCCTCGCGCCCCGGCAGAGCCTGCTGCGCATCTCGACGGGACGCGACGCGTCCGACACCGCGTTCCTCACCAACACGCGGAGCCTCGTGACCATCTCCCGGATGGAGGTGCTCGCGACGGTCGACGAGCTGCCCGTCGACGACCTCGCGGCGCCCGTCCGCCTCGGCTGATCCGTCCCCCGGGTCCGGCGCGTCCGACGAGTCGCGCGGGATCCGGCGCGGGATCAGCCGCCGACGGTCGTCAGCACCGCGTTGCCGAGCTCCGCGTGGTCGCCGGGCTCGAAGAACGCGGCGGAGCGCATGACGACCATGTGCTCCGACGAGTAGATGGTGGCGACGCCCGCCGCCTCCTGCAGCTCGAAGTAGGCCTCGACGCCCGAGGGGTAGCCCGCGATGGGGTCGGCCTGGAGGATCGCCGCATCGCGCCGCGACTGCAGCTCCGCGGCGACGGGCTGGGCCACGTCGATCTCGACCGTCGTGCCGTCCGCCGACGCGAAGCCGCACGCGATGCCCTGCATGGCGAGCACGTCGGCGCGCAGCCCGTCGGCGGAGGCGTCGGCCGGGAGCGGCTCGGAGGCGAAGCCGGATCCGAACGACGCGAGGTCGGGCAGCAGCTCGTCGCACGTCGTGGTGACGGGCGTGCCCTTCGGCGGGGCGGGAGTGGGGGACGCGCTCGCCCCCGTGCCGGATCCGCCGCCCGTCCCCTGGCCGCCGCCCGCGCTCGCCGAGGGGTCGGGCGTGGACGGCTGCAGCGGCTGCGGGTTCGAGCAGCCGGCGAGGAGGAGCGTCACCGCGAGGCCGGCGACGACGAGGGGAGCGGGCCGCGCGACGCGGCTCCGGGCGGGCGCGGGGAGGCGGACGGGCATGGTGGTGCTCCTTCGGATCCTGACGCGCCGCGGATGCGACGGTCGGCGCGCGGCGACGGGCCACGTGCGGGGAGGCGGGATCGACACCCTACCGAGGCCGGGGGTGACCCCGCTGGGATCCTCCCCGGGGCGCACGGGACGCGACCACGGGGCCGCGCGGCGGGTCGCGGACGGGTGGTGCGACGGGACGCGGGCGGGCCGCGGGACGGGCGGGCGGAGGCGCGGCCCAGCGGCCGGACGGCATCCCGCCCGCCGGTAGGATCGTTCCCCATGACGACCCCCGACCTGACCGGCGCCCTGTTCGACATCGTGGCTCGGACGGCAGGACGACGACCCGGCGGGGACGCCCTCACCCTCAGCCCCGACATGGTCGTGCTGGAGCGCCCGCGCAACCGCGACCACGGCGACTGGGCCACGAACATCGCCATGCGCATCGCCAAGCCGCTCGGGGAGAGCCCGCGCGCCATCGCCGCGGAGATCGCCGAGGAGCTCGGCGCCCTTCCGCAGGTCGCCGCGGTCGACGTCGCCGGGCCCGGCTTCATCAACATCACCCTCGAGGCCGCCGCCGCCGGAGCCCTCGCGCGGACGATCGTCGAGTCCGGCGAGGCGTACGGCCGCGGCACGACGCTCGACGGAATCCGCATCAACCTCGAGTTCGTCTCCGCGAACCCGACCGGCCCCATCCACCTCGGCGGCGTGCGCTGGGCGGCCGTCGGCGACAGCCTCGCCCGGATCCTCCAGGCCGAGGGCGCGGACGTCACGCGGGAGTACTACTTCAACGACCACGGCTCCCAGATCGACCGCTTCGCGCGGAGCCTCCTCGCCAGCCACCTCGGGGAGGAGACCCCGGAGGACGGGTACGGCGGCGCCTACATCGGCGAGATCGCCGCGCGCGTGGTCGAGGGCTACGACGGCGACATCGACGCGCTGCCGCGCGAGGCCCAGCAGGAGGTGTTCCGCAGCGCCGGCACCGAGCTGATGTTCGGCGAGATCAAGCAGAAGCTCCACGACTTCGGCGTCGACTTCGACGTGTTCTTCCACGAGGACTCGCTGCACGAGTCCGGCGCGGTCGACCGCGCCGTCGCCCGCCTCACGGAGCTCGGGCACGTCTTCGAGGAGGACGGCGCCGTCTGGCTCCGCACCACCACGTTCGGCGACGACCGGGACCGCGTCGTGATCCGCTCCACGGGCGAGCCCGCCTACATCTCCGGCGACCTCGGGTACTACCTCGACAAGCGCGAGCGCGGCTTCGAGCAGAACATCATCATGCTGGGCGCCGACCACCACGGCTACGTCGGCCGGCTGATGGCCATGGTCGAGGCCTTCGGCGACACGCCGGGCGTGAACCTGCAGATCCTCATCGGCCAGATGGTCAACCTGCTGCGCGACGGCGAGCCGGTGAAGATGAGCAAGCGCGCCGGCACCATCGTCACGCTCGACGACCTGGTGGACGCGGTGGGCGTGGACGCGGGCCGCTACTCGCTCGTGCGCTCCTCCGCCGACCAGAACCTCGACATCGACCTCGCCGTCCTCGGCAAGCGCACCAACGACAACCCCGTCTTCTACGTGCAGTACGCCCACGCGCGCACCTGCGCGGTCGACCGGAACGCCGCCGCGTCGGGCGTCGACCGGAGCGCCTTCGCGCCCGAGCTGCTGACGCATCCCACGGAGTCCGCGCTGCTGGGGCTCCTCCAGGAGTTCCCCCGCATCGTGGCCCAGGCGGCCGAGCTCCGCGAGCCGCACCGCGTCGCCCGGTACGTCGAGGAGCTCGCCGGCTCCTACCACCGCTGGTACGACAACTGCCGCGTCGTCCCGCGGGGCGACGAGGAGGTCACCGACCTGCACCGCACGCGCCTGTGGCTGAACGACGCGGTCCGGCAGGTCGTCGCGAACGGCCTCGACCTCGTGGGCGTCTCCGCCCCCGAGCGCATGTAGGGGAGCGGGGCATGGCGGGACGGTTCCAGGGCACGGAGGTGTTCGGGGCGCCCGAGCGCAGCGATCCCCGCGAGGCCCGGCGCCGGCGGCGCGGGCCGCGCGGCGGCACGGTGGTCATCTGGCTCATCGTCCTCGCGGTCATCGGCGTGGGGCTCGCGTTCGGCCTGCGCATCGTCGACCAGACCGTCCGGGGCGTCGCCGAGGACCAGGCGGAGCAGCGGATCGCCGAGCAGCTGCCCGGGCAGGTCACCGGCCGCGTGAACGTCTCCATCGAGGGCGACTGGGTGATCCCGCAGCTCATCCGCGGCACCCTCGACCGCGTGGTGCTGGAGGGGCCGAACCTGCAGGCCGACGGGACGCCGTTCCAGGCCCGCATCGTCGCCACCGACGTGCCCACCGACCAGGAGCGCACCGTCGGGGAGGTGGTCGCGACCGTGTCGATGGACCAGGCGCCGGCCAGCGCGCTGCTGCAGCGCACGGCGGGCACGCCGCCCGACCTGCTCTTCGGCGACGGCACGCTCGGCTACCGCGGGTCGACGCGGGTCCTCGGCCTCACCCTCGGCTACACGGTCGCCGCCACGCCCGTGCTGCGGGATCCCTCGACCGTGGTCATCACGCCCGCCGAGGTGACCGTGCAGGCGGGCTCGTTCGAGGTCGACCTCGCGCAGACGATCCAGGGCATCCGCGACATCACCTACCCGGTGTGCGTCGCCCAGTACCTCCCGGCGGGCGTCGACGTGCAGGACGTGACCATCGCCGACGGGCGCGCCTCCGTCACGGTGCGGTCCACCTCGCTGAAGCTCACGCGGGACTCGGTCGGGGTCACCGGCACCTGCCGCTAGCCCGTCGCGGCGGGCCGTCGGAGCGGCCGTCACATGGGCCGGGCGCCCCGGCGCGCCTCGGTAGGATGGCTCGCACCGCCCCCTTTCGGCTTCAGGGACCACACCGGGTCCGCTCGCCATCCCGCACGTCCGCCCCGCGCCCGAAGAGGTGACCCACGTGACCGCGAACCCCCTGGCTCCGTCCTGGCTGCGGCCGCCCGACGACGCCAACGCGCTGGATCCCGCGGTCTGGTCCCGCGGCACCGTGCGCGACGACGACGGCGCCATCCGCATCGCCGGCGTCGGCGCCGCCGAGCTGGCCGAGCGGTTCGGCACACCCGTGTACGTGATGGACGAGGACGACGTCCGGGGACGCGCCGCCGAGGCGCTCGCCGCCTTCACGCGGGAGGCCGGGGCCGTGGGCACGACCGCGCGCGTGTACTACGCGGGCAAGGCCTTCCTCAGCATCGAGGTCGCGCGCTGGATGGCGGAGGAGGGCCTCCACATCGACGTGTGCTCAGGCGGCGAGCTCGCCGTGGCGCTGGCGGCCGGGGCCGACCCCGCCCGTCTCGGCTTCCACGGGAACAACAAGTCCATCGTCGACATCGACCGCGCGGTCGCTGTCGGCATCGGCCAGATCGTCGTCGACAGCGTCATCGAGGTCGAGCGCATCGCGGCGGCCGCCGCCGCGCACGGCCGGGTGCAGGCCGTCCGGCTCCGCGTGAACAGCGGGGTGCACGCCCACACGCACGAGTACCTCGCCACCGCGCGCGAGGACCAGAAGTTCGGGATCACGCTCGCGGACGCGCCCGACGTCGTGGCGCGCATCCGCTCCCACGCATCCCTCTCCTTCACCGGGCTCCACGCGCACATCGGCAGCCAGATCTTCGAGACCGACGCCTTCGTCGAGTCCGCGCGCCGGCTCCTCGACCTCCACGAGCGGCTCCTCGCCGACGGCCCGGTCGCCGAGCTCAACCTCGGCGGGGGCTTCGGCATCGCCTACACGTCCGTCGACCGCCCCGTGCCCGTCCCCGAGATCGCCCGCCGCCTCACCCGCATCGTGGGCGACGAATGCGCCCGCCGCGGCATCGCGGTGCCGGTCATCGCGGTCGAGCCCGGCCGCAGCATCGTGGGGCCCTCCACCGCGACGCTCTACACGGTCGGCACCGTCAAGGACGTCCTCGTGACGGTCGGCGGGGTCGACGGCGAGGTCGCGGAGGCGGAGTCGGCCACGGGCGACGTCGAGGACCCGCGCGTCGCGGAGGAGGCCGAGACGGCCGTCCGCCGCTACGTCAGCGTCGACGGCGGGATGAGCGACAACGCGCGGCCGGCCCTCTACGGCGCCGACTACGGCGTGCGCCTCGCCGGCCGCTCGTCGGATGCCGAGCCCGCGCTCGTCCGCGTCGCCGGCGGGCACTGCGAGAGCGGCGACCTCGTCGTCCTCGCCGACTACCTCCCGGGCGACGTGCGCCCCGACGACCTCGTCGCCGTCCCCGCCACCGGCGCCTACTGCTGGTCGCTCGCGAGCAACTACAACTGGATCGGCCGTCCGCCCGTCGTCGCCGTGCGCGACGGCCGGGCGCGCGTGATCGTGCGCGGCGAGACCGTGGACGACCTCCTCGCGCGCGACGCGGGCACGCCCCTCGCGGGCACGCCCGTCGACGACACGACCGCCGCCGCATCCCCGAACGTGAACGGAGCACGATGATCGAGTACCGGAACCTGCGCGTCGCCCTGCTGGGCTGCGGCTCGGTCGGCACCCAGGTGGCGCGCCTCATGCGGGAGCACGGCGACGAGCTGGCGCAGCGCGTCGGCGCGCGGCTGGAGCTCGTCGGCATCGCCGTGCGCGACGCCGACGCGCCCCGCGACGCGTCCGTCCCGCGCGAGCTCCTCACCACCGACGCGGAGACGCTCATCCTCGGCGCCGACATCGTCATCGAGCTGATGGGCGGCATCGAGCCGGCCCGCACGCACATCCTCCAGGCGATCCGCTCCGGCGCCGACGTCGTGACCGCCAACAAGGCACTCGTCGCGACGCACGGCCCGGAGCTCTTCGAGGCGGCCGAGCAGGTGGGCGCCCAGCTCTACTACGAGGCGGCCGTCGCGGGCGCCATCCCCATCATCCGGCCGCTGCGCGACAGCCTCGCCGGCGACCGGGTCGAGCGCATCCTCGGCATCGTCAACGGCACGACGAACTACATCCTCGACGAGATGGACACCCGCGGGCTCGGCTTCGCGGAGGCCCTCGCGACGGCGACGGAGCTCGGCTACGCGGAGGCCGACCCCACGGCCGACATCGAGGGCTACGACGCCGCGCAGAAGGCGGCCATCCTCGCGAGCCTCGCCTTCCACACGCGCGTGCCCGTCGAGGCCGTGCACCGCGAGGGCATCACCGGCCTCTCGTCCGCGCAGTTCGACTCCGCGCGGAAGGCCGGCTACGTGATCAAGCTGCTGGCCATCTGCGAGCGCCTCACCGACCCCGCCACCGGCCGCGACGGCGTCTCCGCCCGCGTCTACCCGGCCCTCGTGCCGCGCGACCACCCGCTCGCCGCGGTGCACGGCGCGAACAACGCCGTGTTCGTGGAGGCCGAGGCCGCTGGCGACCTCATGTTCTACGGCGCCGGCGCCGGGGGAGTGCAGACGGCGTCCGCCGTGCTCGGCGACGTCGTCTCCGCCGCGCGGCGCCACGTCGTCGGCGGGCCGGGCGTCGCCGAGTCGGCGCACGCCGACCTCGAGACGCTGCCCGTGGGCGCGATCACGACCCAGTACCAGATCACGCTCCAGGTGGCGGACGAGCCGGGCGTGCTCGCCCGCATCGCGCACCTGTTCAGCGAGCACGGCGTCTCCGTCGAGACGCTGGAGCAGACCACGCACCAGGCTCCCGTGGCGGGAGGGGCGGGCGACCGGCCCACCGCTAGCCTGGTGATCGGCACGCACCGCGCCACCGACGCGGCCCTCCGGGCCACCGTCGACGCGGTGTCGAACCTCGACGCGGTGACGGCAGTCGCGAGCGTCCTCCGAGTAGAAGGAGCCTGATGGCCCACCAATGGCGCGGACTGCTCCGCGAATACGCCGACCGCCTCGACGTCACGGACGCCACCCCGATCATCACGCTCGGCGAGGGCGGCACCCCGCTCATCCCCGCGCCCGCCCTGTCCGCCCGCACGGGTGCGAAGGTCTGGGTCAAGTACGAGGGCATGAACCCCACGGGCTCGTTCAAGGACCGCGGCATGACCATGGCGATCTCGAAGGCCGTGGAGCACGGGGCCAAGGCCGTCATCTGCGCGTCGACCGGCAACACGTCCGCGTCGGCCGCGGCGTACGCGACGCACGCGGGCATCACCGCCGCCGTGCTCGTGCCCGAGGGCAAGATCGCGATGGGCAAGCTCAGCCAGGCCGTCGCGCACGACGCCCAGCTGCTCCAGGTGCGCGGCAACTTCGACGACTGCCTCGACATCGCGCGGGAGCTCAGCGCCAACTACCCGGTGCACCTCGTCAACTCCGTCAACAACGACCGCATCGAGGGCCAGAAGACGGGTGCCTTCGAGGTCGTCGAGGTCCTGGGCGACGCGCCGGACTTCCACTTCATCCCCGTCGGCAACGCCGGCAACTACACCGCGTACACGCGCGGCTACCGCGAGGACCTCGAGGCGGGCAACGCCACGCGCCTCCCGCGCATGTTCGGCTTCCAGGCCGCGGGCAGCGCGCCCATCGTCGACGGTGCCATCGTCAAGGACCCCGACACCATCGCCAGCGCCATCCGCATCGGCAACCCCGCGTCGTGGAAGCTCGCCCTCGAGGCGCAGCTGCTCACGGACGGCTACTTCGGCGCGATCTCCGACGCGAAGATCCTCGAGGCGCACCGCATCCTGTCCGCCGAGGTCGGCATCTTCGTGGAGCCGGCGTCGGCCATCAGCGTCGCGGGGCTCCTCGAGCGCGCCGAGGCCGGGCAGATCCCCCAGGGCGCCACCGTCGTCCTCACGGTCACGGGCCACGGCCTGAAGGACCCGCAGTGGGCGCTCCGCACGGCCGACGGCTCCGACGTCGCCCCCACCAGCGTCGGCGTCGACGTCGCCGAGATCGCGGGCGTGCTCGACCTGGTCGCGTCGTGACCGACGGCCGGACCGGCTCGCCCCTCGCCGTCGGGCGGCGCGTGCAGGTGCGCGTGCCCGCCACGAGCGCCAACCTCGGCCCCGGCTTCGACACCCTGGGCCTCGCGCTCGCGCTCTACGACGACCTCACGGTCACCGTCCGCGACGAGCCCGGCGCGACGGTCGACGTCCGCGGCGTCGGCGCGGACGAGGTGCCGACCGACGCGTCCAACCTCGTCGTCACCGCGATCGCGCACACCTTCGCCGCGTTCGACCAGCCGCTGCCCGGCCTCGACCTCGTCGCCGAGAACCGGATCCCGCACGGCCGCGGCCTCGGCTCCTCCGGCGCCGCCATCGTCTCCGGCATCATGGCGGCGCAGGGCCTCCTGCAGGGCACGGTCGAGATCGACGCCGACGCGCTGCTCCGCCTCGCCACCGAGATGGAGGGGCACCCGGACAACGTGGCGCCCGCGCTCTTCGGCGGCCTCACCATCGCGTGGGTCGACGGCGCGGGGCCGCAGCACAAGAAGCTGGCCGTGCACCGCGGCGTCTCGCCGCTCGTGCTCGTCCCGGTGGCCACCATGTCCACCGCGCTCGCGCGCAGCCTCCAGCCGGAGTCGGTCCCGCACGAGGACGCGATCTTCAACGTCTCCCGCTCGGCGCTCCTCATCGCCGCCCTCATCCAGAGCCCCGAGCTCCTGCTCGCCGCCACCGAGGACCGCCTGCACCAGGACTACCGCGCCGCGGCGATGCCCGAGACGAACGAGCTCATCCACCTGCTCCGCGAGCGGGGCTACGCGGCCGTCGTCTCCGGGGCGGGCCCGTCGCTGCTCGTCCTCGGCAGCGACCCGGGCCAGCGGCTCACGGCCGCCGAGCTCGTGGCGGAGCGCAGCTCCTCGCCCTGGCAGGCGCTCATGCTCGCCGTGGACGTCAAGGGCTGCACGGTCCAGGTCGTCGACGCCGGCGCCGATCCCGCCGCCTAGCCGCATCCGCACGACCCGGCGCGCCGTTCCCCCCGCGGGCGGCGCGCCGGGTGCTAGGCTCGTCGCGACCCCGGGGTCGACGGATCCACGCATGCGCGTCGGAGATCCGGTCCCGGTGGTCGTTCTCACCACTCACCCGCTGTCGTCTCTGCAAGATCCCGTGCCTTCGTGCCCGACAGCAGCTCCGGACGGAATCAGACCGTCCGCCGCTCGGCAGAGACACACGCGATCGGCTCTCCTCCGCACGGGCTTCGTCCCGGCGGATCGGGGAAAGGACCCACGCACATGACCGATGTCGACAACCGCGCCACCGTCGCGGACCTGAGCGCGCTCCGCGTCTCCCAGCTCCAGGCCATCGCCTCCGAGCTCGGGATCCCGGGCGGCTCCAAGCTCCGGAAGGGCGAGCTCGTGACCGCGATCTCCGAGATCCAGGCTGCCCGGGGGCTCACCGTCCCCGCCCTCGCGGAGGCCGTCGCCTCCGACGCGCCCGCCGAGTCCGGCGACGCGACCCCCGCCGCGGACGCGGCGCCCGCCGTCGAGGAGGCCCCCGCCTCGGAGCCCGTCGTCGCCGACGCCGCTCCGGCCGCGGACGCCGCCCCGGCGGAGGCCCCCGTCGTCGAGGCCCCCGTCGCCGAGCAGCCCGTCGCCGAGCAGCCCGCGCGCTCCGGCCGCGGATCCCGCCGCGCCACCACCGCCCGCATCGTGCCGGAGCGCATCGAGGAGCCCGTCGAGGCCCCCGCCGTCGCCGAGCCCGCGAGCACGGGCCTCGAGGCGCGCATCGCGCAGGCCACCACCGGCCGCGCCGACGCGCCCCGCACCGACGACACCCGCACCGACCAGATCCGCACCGAGGCGCCCACGGGCCGCCGCGGGTCGCGCCGCGCCTCGAGCGCCGGCGTCGTCGACCCCGCCGCCGAGGCCCCCCGCCAGGCCGCGCAGCACGTGAACAGCGGCCAGACGGCCGACCAGCTCGTCCCCGCCGAGGCCGAGGCGCCCGCCGCCGAGGCGCCGACCGAGGAGCAGGCCCCCGCGCAGCGCTCCGGCCGCGGCCGCCGCCGCGGAGGACGCGACGCCCAGGACACGGCCGCGCAGGACGCGACCGCCGCCCCGGCCCAGGAGGCGTCCGCGCCGGCCACCGAGGCCGCCGCGCCCGAGCGGCAGGGCGACGACCGTGACGCCGACGGCCAGGACGGCCGACGCGACGACCAGGCCCGCGAGGGCCGCGAGGGCGGCCGCAACCGCAGCCGCAACCGCCGCAACCGCGACCGCGGCCGCGATCAGGACGACCAGCAGCAGGGCGGCCGCGACCAGGCGCCCCGCGAGCAGGCGCCCCGCGAGCCCGACGCCGACGACGAGGCGCAGGAGGAGGCCCGCACGGGCCGCACCCGCCAGAACGGCCGCGGCCAGGGCGACCGCACGCAGGACGTGCGCGCCGACCAGGCCCGCGCCGACCTCGGCCGCGACGACGACCGGGGCGGCCGCAGCCGGTACCGCGACCGCAAGCGCGGGCGCGGCCAGGGCGGCGACGACTTCGAGCCCGAGGTCACCGAGGACGACGTGCTCCTGCCCGTCGCCGGCATCCTCGACGTGCTCGACAACTACGCGTTCGTCCGCACGTCCGGCTACCTGCCCGGCACCAACGACGTGTACGTCTCGCTCGGCCAGGTCAAGAAGCACTCGCTGCGCAAGGGCGACGCCATCGTCGGCGCCATCCGCCAGCCACGCGAGAACGACAGCCAGAGCCGCCAGAAGTACAACGCCATCGTGAAGATCGACTCGGTGAACGGCCTGCCGCCCGAGGAGGCCGCGAACCGCGTCGAGTTCGGCAAGCTCACGCCGCTGTACCCGCAGGACCGCCTCAGCCTCGAGACCGAGCCGGCCAAGCTGACGACGCGGATCATCGACCTCGTGTCGCCGATCGGCAAGGGCCAGCGCGGCCTCATCGTCTCCCCGCCCAAGGCCGGCAAGACGCTGGTCCTCCAGGCCATCGCGAACGCCATCGCCACGAACAACCCCGAGGTCCACCTCATGGTCGTCCTGGTCGACGAGCGTCCCGAGGAGGTCACCGACATGCAGCGCACGGTGAAGGGCGAGGTCATCGCCTCGACCTTCGACCGTCCCGCGGAGGACCACACCACGGTCGCGGAGCTCGCCATCGAGCGCGCGAAGCGCCTCGTCGAGCTCGGCCACGACGTGGTCGTCCTGCTCGACTCGATCACCCGCCTCGGCCGCGCCTACAACCTCGCGGCGCCGGCGTCGGGCCGCATCCTCTCGGGCGGCGTCGACTCGTCGGCGCTGTACCCGCCGAAGCGCTTCTTCGGGGCCGCGCGCAACATCGAGCACGGCGGATCGCTCACGATCCTCGCCACGGCGCTCGTGGAGACCGGATCCAAGATGGACGAGGTGATCTTCGAGGAGTTCAAGGGCACCGGCAACATGGAGCTCCGCCTCTCCCGCGCCCTCGCCGACAAGCGGATCTTCCCCGCCGTCGACGTCAACGCCTCCGGCACGCGCCGCGAGGAGATGCTCATGGGCGCCGACGAGGTCAAGGTCACCTGGAAGCTGCGCCGCGCCCTCGCCGGGCTCGAGCAGCAGCAGGCCCTCGAGATCGTCCTCAGCCGCCTGAAGGAGACGACGTCCAACGTCGAGTTCCTCATGAAGGTCCAGGCCTCCATGCCCAACACCGCCAACGGCGTGTCCCACCAGAGCCACGGGCACGGCGCGCACGAGAAGGGCTGACGCGTGTTCGAGTCCGTCGTCCAGCTGCTGGAGGAGCACGAGGAGCTCCAGCAGCAGCTCGGCGACCCCGAGCTGCACGCCGACGCCGCGCGCTCGCGCAAGGTCAACCGCCGCTACGCGGAGCTCAGCCGGATCGTCGCGGCCCACGCGGAGTGGACCCAGCTCGGCGACGACCTTGCCGCCGCGCGCGAGCTGGCCGAGGAGGACGCCGCGTTCGCCGACGAGATCCCCGGCCTGGAGGAGTCGCTCGACCAGGCGCAGGAGAGGCTCCGGCGTCTCCTGATCCCGCGCGACCCCGACGACGCCCGCGACGTGATCATGGAGATCAAGATGGGGGAGGGCGGCGCGGAGTCCGCGCTGTTCGCCGCCGACCTCCTCCGCATGTACCTCCACTACGCCGAGTCGCGCCGCTGGAAGACCGAGGTCCTCAGCCAGACGCAGAGCGACCTCGGCGGCTACAAGGACGTGCAGGTCGCCATCAAGGGCACCTCCGACGACCCCGCGCTCGGCGTGTGGGCGCACCTCAAGTACGAGGGCGGGGTGCACCGCGTCCAGCGCGTGCCGGCGACCGAGTCGCAGGGCCGCATCCACACCTCGGCCGCGGGCGTGCTCGTGATCCCCGAGGTGGAGGAGGTCGAGGAGGTCGCCATCGACCCCAACGACCTCAAGATCGACGTGTACCGCTCGTCCGGCCCCGGCGGGCAGTCGGTCAACACGACCGACTCCGCCGTCCGCATCACCCACCTGCCCACGGGCATCGTGGTCGCGATGCAGAACGAGAAGAGCCAGCTGCAGAACCGCGAGGCCGGCATGCGCGTGCTGCGCGCCCGCGTGCTCGCGAAGCAGCAGGAGGAGATCGACGCGGAGGCCTCGGCCGTGCGCCGCAGCCAGATCCGCACCATGGACCGGTCCGAGCGGATCCGCACGTACAACTTCCCGGAGAACCGCATCGCGGACCACCGCACGGGATACAAGGCGTACAACCTCGACGCCGTGATGGACGGCGCCCTCGACCCGGTCGTGGAGTCGTGCATCCTGGCCGACGAGGAGGCGCGCCTCGACGCGCTCGGGACGGACGCGTGACGGCCCGACCCGGCGTGGCGGGCCCCGCGTCGCGCGGATCCGCCGCCCTCGGCATCCGGGCGCGCGGCCCGCTCGCGCGTGCCTGACGGGGAGGGCGTCCCCTCGACCGTGGACGAGCTCCGCATGCGCGTCGGGCAGGCGCTGGCCGCGGCCGGCGTCGAGGACCCGGCGGTGGACGCGGAGCTCCTGATCGGCCACGTGCTCGGCCTCTCCCGCGGGGAGGTGCAGTCGCGCGCCATCACGCGCGCCTCCGTCGGCGCCGCGGACGCCGCGCGCGTGCTCGAGCTGACCGCGCGCCGCGCGCGCCGCGAGCCGCTGCAGCACATCACGGGCGTCGCCCACTTCCGCTCCCTCGAGCTCCAGGTCGGCCCCGGGGTGTTCGTGCCGCGTCCCGAGACGGAGCACGTCGCCCAACTGGCGATCGACGCGCTCGGCGCGGCCCCCGGCGACGCGCCCGTCGCCGTCGACCTCGGCACGGGGTCCGGCGCGCTCGCGCTCGCGCTCGCGACCGAGGTCCCGCACGCCCGCGTGCACGCCGTCGAGGTCTCGCCCGCCGCGCACGCCTGGACGGCCCGCAACGTCGCCCGGCTCGCACCTCGCGTCGACCTCGTCCTCGGCGACCTGGCCGACGCCTTCCCCGAGCTCGACGGGACGGTGTCCGTCGTCGTCTCCAACCCGCCGTACATCCCCGTGGACGCGGTGCCGCGCGACCCGGAGGTGCGGCTGCACGATCCCGCGCTCGCCCTCTACGGCGGGACGGACGGCCTCGACGTCGTGCGGCTCGTCTCCACCACCGCGCGGCGTCTCCTGCACCCGGGCGGCGCCCTCGTGATCGAGCACGGCGAGCTGCAGGGCGACGCGATCCGCGCCCTGCTCGACGCCGACGGCTGGCGCGCGACGTCCACGCACCAGGACCTCACGCGGCGCGATCGGGCGACGACCGCCGTCCGCTGACGCCGCGGCGACCGCGATCGCGCTCAGCCCGTGACGGCTCCGCGCGTCGACGCCGCGGTCCGGCGCCGGATGAAGTCCTCCACGGCCGGCAGGAGGTCCCCGGGTCCCCGCACGTGGTGCCCGGTGATGCCGAGCCCGCGCGCCGCGGCGACGTTGTCGATCCGGTCGTCGGCGAAGAAGGTCCGCTCGGCCGGGTGGCCGTACGCGGCGAGCACGCCGCGGAAGACGGCGGGGTCGGGCTTCCGCGCACCGTACCCGCTCGACGTCCGGAGGTGCTCGAGCCCGAAGAGCGGCACCAGCTCGGGAGCGAGCGTCGGCAGATGACGAGCGGCCAGGGCGTTGTTGTTGGTCAGGAGCGTGATGCGCCCGGCCTCCCGCGCGCGGGCCACGGCCTCCAGCGCCGACGGGCGCACCACCATCGACGCGCGACGGCGGCGGACCCACTCGTCCTCGTCCATCTCCACGCCCACGGCGCGGCAGAAGGCGTCCAGGTACGCGTCGGCGTCGAAGCGCCCCGCCTCCGCGGCCCATTCCCCGTCGTCGTTGTACCAGCGCCGGCGCAGCTCGGCGAGGTCGTGGCCCGTCACCTCCGTGATGCGGTCCGCGGGCCCCCGCCAGTCGTGGTCGTACAGCACGTCGTCCATGTCGAAGACGAACAGCAGCCCGCGGGGGTCGGGGGAGGAGGGCGCGGTGGTCACGAGCCCCAGTATGCGGGCGGGCGCGCGGCGCGGACGCCCCGCTCAGGGCCCGGGCGACCGGCTCGGCTACGATGAGCGACGACATGGCGCGCATCTACGACTGCTCAGTCGACACCGACCTCCTCACCGGCATGAGACTCGCCCGACAGGCGGTGGGCCGCGGCGAGGTCGTCGTCATCCCCACGGACACCGTGTACGGGATCGCCGCCGACGCCTTCAACCCCGAGGCCGTGCAGCGGCTCCTCGACGCGAAGGGCCGCGGCCGCGACGCACCGCCGCCCGTCCTCATCCCCGGGCAGTCCACGCTCGACGCCCTCGCCGACTTCGTCCCCGACGTCGTCCGCCGCCTCGTCGACGAGTTCTGGCCGGGCGGCCTCACGGTGATCCTCGTGGCCCAGCCGTCCCTCGTCTGGGACCTCGGCGAGACGCGCGGCACCGTCGCCCTGCGCATGCCCGCCAACCCGTACGCCCTGGAGCTGCTCGCGGAGACCGGCCCCCTCGCGGTGTCGTCCGCGAACCGCACGGGCGAGCCCGCCGCCGCCAGCGCCGAGGAGGCCGTCGCCCAGCTCGGCGAGAGCGTCTCGATCTTCCTCGACGGCGGCGCCGCCGGGGGAGCGGCCTCGACCATCGTCGACGCGTCGCGCGTCACCGCGGCCGGCGGCCGCGTCCGCATCGTCCGGGAGGGCGCCGTCACGCGCGCGCAGATCCAGCAGCTCATCGGCGACGAGCTCGAGCCCGTCGTGCAGGCGCCGTCCGAGCCCGTCGACGAGGCGCCCGCATCCGAGGCGCCGACGGGTGCGCCGACGGTCGGCTCGTCGACGGACGCTTCGGCGACGGACGGCGACGCGGCCACGGCGGCCGAGTCGCCCCTCGTCCCCGACGCGCCCGAGGAGCCTCGCGGCACGGCGAGCGGCGCCGAGCGCGGCGACCGCGTCCCCGAGCCGGCCGCCCCCGCGGACCCGCAGGCGGGCCCGACCTACCCGGCGTTCGTCGAGCCCGACGCGCAGCGGGCGTCCGACGCGCAGCCGGCATCCGAGGAGCCGCCCGCCTCCGCCGAGCCCCCCGCGGATCCGCCCGCGCACCCCCGGTGACCTACTACGCGGCCATGGCGGTCGTCTCGGCGGTCATCACGCTCGTCCTGTCGATGGTCGTCATGAAGCTCGGCTACCGCTACAAGCTGTACCCCGCCATCCGCGCGCGCGATGTGCACACCCGCCCGACGCCGCGCCTGGGGGGCGTGGCCATGTTCGCGGGCATCCTGGTGGCCTTCGCCGTCGCGTCGCAGGTCTCCTGGTTCGGGCTGGTCTTCGACCGGCCGGGCCCCGTCATCGCGATCCTCGGCGCCGCGCTCATGATCGTCGTCATCGGCGTCCTCGACGACGTCTACGACCTCGACTGGATGATCAAGCTGGCCGGGCAGATCCTCGCGGCGGGCCTCCTCGCCTGGCAGGGCGTCGCGATCTCCTCGCTGCCCATCGGCGGCCTCACCGTCGGCTCCTCGCAGATGTCGATCATGCTGACGATCTTCGCCATCGTCCTCGTCATGAACGCCGTCAACTTCATCGACGGCCTGGACGGCCTCGTCGCCGGCGTCGCGATCATCGCCAACGGCGCCTTCTTCCTCTACAGCTTCCTGCTCTCGGACACCGCGACCGGCCAGACGGAGCGCTTCAACCTCGCGTCGCTCATCAGCGCCATCCTCATCGGCGCGTGCCTGGGCTTCCTCCCCTTCAACTGGCACCCCGCCAAGCTGTTCATGGGCGACGCCGGCGCGCTGCTGGTCGGGCTCCTCATGGCCACGAGCGCCATCGCCGTCACGGGCGAGATCGACCCGAACCCGGAGACGTTCGGCCGGTCGCAGCTCCTGCCGGCGTTCCTCCCGATCCTCCTGCCGTTCGCGATCCTCATCGTGCCGCTGCTCGACTTCGCCCTCGCGGTGTTCCGGCGCCTCAAGGCGGGGAAGTCGCCGTTCAGCGCCGACCGCAAGCACCTGCACCACCGCCTGCTCGACATGGGCCACTCGCGCCTGCACGCGACCCTCATCTTCTACGCGTGGACCGGCGTCGTCTCGGCCGGCTGCCTCCTCATGTTCGTCGTGCAGCCGTACGCGTGGGGCGTCGGCTTCATCGCCGTCGGCATGGTCGCCTGCGCCGTCGTGACGCTCGCCCCCCTCAGCCGGCGCAAGCGCCTCGAGGCCGCGGCGCAGCTGGTCCCCGCCGACGCGGACTCCGACGACGCCGCCGCGTTCGACCCCCTCGACGAGGCCGCCCCCGACCGCCCCCTCGCGCGCCTCACCGAGGCCGAGCTCGCGACGGTCGAGCGCGAGCACGCCGACCTCGCCACCGGGGCCATCGCGACCCGACCCACCGACGGCCCGCACCCGGGCGACAGCAAGGAGACACCATGACCGACAGCGCCCCCGCCCCCGTCCCCGCGGAGCGCCCCGCCGCCAAGAAGGACGTCTTCTCCCGCATCCTGGTGGCCGGCGCCGTGCTCGCCCTCGCCATCGCGGTGGTGGGCGGCGTCGTCGGCTTCGCGGTCGACGGCGGCCGCGGGCTCCTCAGCGCCGTCATCGGCAGCGCCATGGCGCTCGTGTTCCTCGGCCTGACGGCGGGCAGCATCCTGTTCGCGAACCGGTTCCAGTCCTCGCCGATCTACCCGACGCTGTTCTTCTCCGTCGTGCTCGGCGCGTGGCTGCTGAAGTTCGTCGTGTTCCTGGCCATCACGCTCGCGCTCAAGGAGCAGCCCTGGATCAACCTGGTGGTGCTGTTCGTGACCGTCATCGTGGGCGTCGTGGGCGCGCTCGTGGTGGACATGATCGTCATCACCAAGGCGCGCGTGGGCTACGTCAGCGACGCCCACCTGCCCGGGCGCTAGGCGTCCTGCCCGACCGCTCCGCGCCGCGGACGCGATTAGTCAGGGCACCCTCATTGTTGATAGTCTCTCTCGTGACGATTCCCGTCGGGCCGTGCCCAGAACCACCTCACGCCGGCGTCTTCTCACCCCATCCGTTCGTCGCCGCGAGAGCTCGCGCTCCACGCCCCGAAACAGGAGATAGCGCTGTTAGCCACCGCTGCACCCAGCATCATCACCCTCGCCGCTGAAGACTCGGGTGAGGGGTTCCACGCTCCCACGCTGTCGGAGTTCTTCCCGCCGATCGCCTTCTTCGAGGGCACGGGCTTCGACCTCAACCGCATCATGCTCATCAGGCTCCTGGTGATGGTGGTCCTGGTGGTCCTGTTCGTCGTCGGCACGCGGAAGCTGTCGCTCGTCCCCGGCCGCGGTCAGAACCTCATGGAGATGGGCGTGGACTTCGTCCGCGTCAACATCGCGGAGGACATCCTCGGCAAGAAGGACGGCCGGCGCTTCCTCCCGATCCTCATGACCATCTTCTTCCTGGTCCTCGGCATGAACCTGACGGGCGTCATCCCGTTCCTGAACATCGCGGGCACCGCGGTCATCGGCCTGCCGATGCTCCTCGCGGTCGTCGCGTACGTCACCTTCATCTACGCCGGCATCAAGGACCGGGGCGTGATGTTCTTCAAGAACACCCTGTTCCCCGCCGGTGCGCCGAAGGCGGTCTACCTCCTCCTCACGCCCATCGAGTTCCTCTCGACGTTCATCATCCGGCCGGTCGCGCTCACGCTCCGACTCCTGATGAACATGCTCGTGGGGCACCTCCTGCTGGTGCTCTGCTTCTCCGCGACGTGGTTCTTCCTCTTCGAGGCGCAGGGCGCGCTCAAGATCCTGGGCGCCGGCACCCTCGTCCTCGGATTCGCGTTCACGCTCTTCGAGCTGCTCGTCGCCGTCCTGCAGGCCTACATCTTCGCCCTCCTCACCGCCGTCTACATCCAGATGGCCGTGGCGGAGGAGCACTAAGCGATCTCGTCCACCCACGAGATCACCCAACCGGAAGGAAACCCCAGTGGACCCCATCATTCTCGCCGAGATCAACGGCAACATCGCGACCGTCGGCTACGGCCTCGCAGCGATCGGCCCCGGCATCGGCGTCGGCATCGTCGCGGGCAAGACCGTCGAGGCCATGGCCCGCCAGCCCGAGATGGCCGGCAGCCTCCGCACCACGATGTTCCTCGGCATCGCGTTCTCCGAGGCGCTCGCGCTCATCGGCCTCGCGACCTACTTCATCTTCACCAACTAGGGGACACGCACATGCTCACGCCCCACAACGTGATGGCGGCAGGTGAAGAAGCGCCGAGCATCCTCCTTCCCGCGGTCTACGACATCGTGTGGTCGGCGGTCGTGTTCGTCGTCCTCCTGCTCGTCATCTGGAAGTACGCGCTGCCGCGCGTCTACGCCATGCTCGACGGCCGCACCGAGGCCATCGCCGGCGGCATCGAGAAGGCCGAGCGCGCCCAGGCCGAGGCGGACGCCGCCAAGGCGGAGCTGACCGCCCAGCTCGCCGAGGCACGCGCCGAGGCCGGTCGCATCCGCGACCAGGCCCGGGTCGACGCCACGGCGATCGCCGCGGAGATCAAGGAGCAGGCCCAGGCCGACGCCGCCCGGATCACCGCCAGCGCGCAGCAGCAGATCGAGGCCGAGCGCCAGCAGGCGGTCGTCTCGCTCCGGTCCGAGGTCGGGTCGCTCGCGATCGACCTCGCGTCGGGCGTCATCGGCCAGAGCCTCACGGACGACCAGCGCTCCACCGCGCTCGTCGACCGGTTCCTCGCCGACCTGGAGGCCAGCGAGACCGCCGGCAGGACGGGATCCGCCAGCTGATGGGCAGTGCATCGCGCGCATCGCTGGACTCGGCCCGCCGCGTCCTCGCGGAGCTCGGGGGCGTCGACCTGTCGACGGCCGGTCAGCTCCTCGGGGCCGGCCGTGCCATCGGCGGATCCACGCACCTGCTCTCCGCGCTGGCGGACACCGGCATCGCGCCGGAGGTCAAGCACAGCATCGTCGACCGGGTCTTCGGCGCCACCGTGCAGGAGCCGGCGCTCCGCGTCCTCCGCGCGGTCGTCGACGGCCGCTGGTCCTCGAACGGCGAGCTGCTCGCGGGCATCGAGGAGCTCGGCATCCGTGCTGCGGCCATCTCGGCGCCCGAGGGCACGCCCATCGAGGCGGAGCTGTTCACGTTCGGCCGCGCCGTCTCCACGGACGACGCCCTGGAGCTCGCCCTCGGCGACAAGCTGGGCGACCCCGTGGCGAAGTCGACGCTCGTGCACCGTCTCCTCGACGGCCGGGCGTCGGAGCAGGCGATCGTCATCGTCGAGCAGCTCGTGCAGCAGCCCCGCGGCCGCCGCATGGGAGAGCTCGTGCGCTTCGCCGCCACCGTCGTGGCCGACCAGGCGGGCTTCACCATCGCCACGGTCCGCGTCGCGTCGCCCCTGTCGCCCGAGCAGTCGGAGCGGCTCGCGCAGGCACTGAGCCGCCGGTACTCCCGGCGGGTCGAGCTGAACCAGGTCGTGGACCGCGACCTCGTCGGCGGCCTCCGCGTCCAGATCGGCGACGACGTCATCGACGGCAGCGTCGCCACCAGGATCAACGATTTGAGACTCCAGTTCGCCTGACCGGCGGGCGTCACCTCGGGGGCCGTCGGCCCTCGTGAATGCAAAGGGAAAGAAGATGGCAGAACTTTCGATCAGCCCCGACGAGATCCGGGACGCGCTCAAGGACTTCGTGCAGTCCTACGAGCCCGGCAAGGCCTCGACCACCGAGGTCGGCTACGTGCTCGACGCGGGCGACGGAATCGCCCACGTGCAGGGCCTGCCCGGCGTCATGGCCAACGAGCTCATCACGTTCGCCGACGGGACCCTGGGCCTCGCCCAGAACCTGGAGGAGAGCGAGATCGGCGTCATCGTGCTCGGCGAGTTCGCCGGCATCGAGGAGGGCATGGAGGTGCGCCGCACCGGCGAGGTGCTCTCCGTCCCCGTCGGCGACGGCTACCTCGGCCGCGTCGTGGACCCGCTGGGCAACCCCATCGACGGCCAGGGCGAGATCGCCTCCGAGGGCCGTCGCGCGCTCGAGCTCCAGGCGCCCGGCGTCATGCAGCGCAAGAGCGTGCACGAGCCGATGCAGACCGGCATCAAGGCCATCGACGCCATGATCCCGATCGGCCGCGGCCAGCGCCAGCTCATCATCGGCGACCGCCAGACCGGCAAGACGGCCATCGCGATCGACACGATCATCAACCAGAAGGCCAACTGGGAGTCCGGCGACACGAACAAGCAGGTGCGCTGCATCTACGTCGCCATCGGCCAGAAGGGCTCCACCATCGCCTCGGTGCGCGGTGCCCTCGAGGAGGCCGGTGCCATGGAGTACACGACCATCGTCGCGTCCCCCGCGTCCGACCCCGCCGGCTTCAAGTACCTGGCGCCCTACACCGGCTCGGCCATCGGCCAGCACTGGATGTACGGCGGCAAGCACGTCCTCATCATCTTCGACGACCTGTCCAAGCAGGCCGAGGCCTACCGCGCCGTCTCGCTCCTCCTGCGCCGCCCGCCGGGACGCGAGGCGTACCCCGGCGACGTCTTCTACCTGCACTCCCGCCTGCTCGAGCGCTGCGCCAAGCTCTCGGACGAGCTGGGCGCCGGCTCCATGACGGGCCTGCCCATCATCGAGACGAAGGCGAACGACGTCTCGGCGTACATCCCGACCAACGTGATCTCCATCACCGACGGCCAGATCTTCCTCCAGTCGGACCTGTTCAACGCGAACCAGCGTCCCGCGGTGGACGTCGGCATCTCGGTGTCCCGCGTCGGCGGCGACGCCCAGGTGAAGAGCATCAAGAAGGTCTCCGGCACGCTCAAGCTCGAGCTCGCGCAGTACCGCTCCCTCGAGGCGTTCGCGATCTTCGCGTCCGACCTCGACGCGGCCAGCCGTCGTCAGCTCGCCCGCGGCGCGCGCCTCACCGAGCTGCTCAAGCAGCCCCAGTACTCGCCGTTCCCCATCGAGGAGCAGGTCGTCTCGATCTGGGCGGGCACGAAGGGCAAGCTCGACGAGGTCCCCGTCGAGGACATCCTCCGCTTCGAGCGGGAGCTGCTCGACCACCTCCACCGCAACACGGAGGTCCTGTCGCAGCTGAAGGAGAAGAACGTCCTCACCGACGACATCACCGACGCCCTCGACAAGGCCGTGGACCAATTCAAGCTCGAGTTCCAGACGGGCGAGGGCAAGCCGCTCGCCTCCGTGGGATCCGAGAGGTTCGAGCCCGCCAAGGCCGAGGACGTCAACCAGGAGCAGATCGTCAAGGGCAAGCGCTGACGCGCTCGCCCCACCGATCCGCCACCGACCGAGACCGATAGGGAGACTCATGGGAGCGCAACTCCGGGTCTACACGCAGAAGATCAAGTCCGCGCAGACGACGAAGAAGATCACCCGCGCGATGGAGCTGATCTCCGCGTCGCGCATCCAGAAGGCGCAGCAGCGGATGGCGGCGTCCGCGCCGTACTCGCGTGCCGTCACGCGCGCGGTCTCGGCGGTGGCGACGTTCTCCAACGTCGACCACATCCTCACGACCGAGCCCGAGAAGGTGGAGCGGGCGGCGATCGTCATCTTCGCCTCCGACCGCGGCCTCGCCGGCGCGTTCAGCTCCAGCGTCCTGAAGGAGTCGGAGCAGCTCGCCGAGCTCCTCCGCTCGCAGGGCAAGGAGATCGTGTACTACCTCGTCGGCCGCAAGGCCGTCGGGTACTTCAAGTTCCGCAAGCGGGACTCGGAGCGCATCTGGACCGGCAGCACGGAGAAGCCCGAGTTCGAGACGGCCAAGTCCATCGGCGACGCGCTCGTGGAGAAGTTCGTCGCACCGGCGTCCGAGGGCGGCGTGGACGAGATCCACATCGTGTTCAACCGCTTCGTGTCGATCGCCACGCAGAAGCCCGAGGTCGTCCGGCTGCTGCCGCTCGAGGTCGTCGAGGGGGTGGAGGCGCCCGACCAGGGCGCCGTCCTTCCGCTCTACGAGTTCGAGCCCGAGGTGGGCGACGTGCTCGACGCGCTGCTGCCCGTCTACATCGAGAGCCGCATCTTCAACGCCATGCTGCAGTCGGCCGCCTCCGAGCACGCCGCCCGCCAGAAGGCCATGAAGTCGGCGAGCGACAACGCCGACAAGCTCGTGACCACGTACACGCGGCTGCGCAACAACGCGCGTCAGACGGAGATCACCCAGCAGATCTCCGAGATCGTCGGCGGCGCGGACGCGCTCGCCTCCAGCAAGTAACACCTCACGCTCCACGAATGAAGAAGAGAGACATCAATGACTGACACCGCCACTGCGCCGGTCGACACCGACAGGGTGGCCGGCGTCGGACGCATCGCACGCGTCACCGGCCCGGTCGTGGACATCGAGTTCCCGCACGACTCGATCCCCCCGGTCTACAACGCCCTGAAGACCACGATCACCATCGGCGAGGACTCCACGGAGATCACGCTCGAGGTCGCCCAGCACCTCGGCGACGACCTGGTCCGCGCCATCGCCCTCAAGCCCACGGACGGCCTCGTCCGCGGCCAGGAGGTGCGCGACACCGGCGAGGCCATCTCGGTCCCCGTCGGCGACATCACCAAGGGCAAGGTGTTCAACGTCACCGGCGACGTGCTCAACAACGTCGGCGGCGAGAAGATCGAGATCACCGAGCGCTGGCCCATCCACCGCAAGCCCCCGATGTTCGACCAGCTGGAGTCGAAGACCCAGCTGTTCGAGACCGGCATCAAGGTCATCGACCTCCTCACCCCGTACGTGCAGGGCGGCAAGATCGGCCTGTTCGGCGGCGCGGGCGTCGGCAAGACCGTCCTCATCCAGGAGATGATCCAGCGCGTCGCGCAGGACCACGGTGGAGTGTCCGTCTTCGCGGGCGTCGGCGAGCGCACCCGCGAGGGCAACGACCTCATCATGGAGATGGAGGAGGCCGGCGTCTTCGACAAGACCGCCTTGGTCTTCGGCCAGATGGACGAGCCGCCGGGAACGCGCCTCCGCGTGGCCCTGTCCGCGCTCACGATGGCGGAGTACTTCCGCGACGTGCAGAACCAGGACGTGCTGCTCTTCATCGACAACATCTTCCGCTTCACGCAGGCCGGCTCCGAGGTCTCCACGCTGCTCGGCCGCATGCCGTCCGCGGTCGGCTACCAGCCGAACCTCGCGGACGAGATGGGCGTGCTCCAGGAGCGCATCACGTCGACCCGCGGCCACAGCATCACCTCGCTGCAGGCCATCTACGTCCCCGCGGACGACTACACCGACCCGGCCCCGGCCACCACGTTCGCGCACCTCGACGCGACCACGGAGCTCAGCCGCGAGATCGCGTCGCGCGGTCTCTACCCGGCCGTCGATCCGCTGACGTCCACCAGCCGCATCCTCGACCCGCGGTACCTGGGCCAGGCTCACTACGACACGGCCACCCGCGTCAAGGCGATCCTGCAGAAGAACAAGGAGCTCCAGGAGATCATCGCGATCCTCGGTGTCGACGAGCTCTCCGAGGAGGACAAGGTCACGGTCAGCCGTGCCCGCCGCATCCAGCAGTTCCTCTCGCAGAACACCTACATGGCGAAGAAGTTCACGGGCGTCGAGGGCTCCACGGTGCCGCTGAAGAACACCATCGAGTCCTTCTCGAAGATCGCCGACGGCGAGTACGACCACGTCGCCGAGCAGGCGTTCTTCAACGTGGGCGACCTCGACGACGTCGACCGCCGCTGGTCCGAGATCCAGAAGGAGAACGGCTGACATGGCCCGCGCTGATCTCACGGTCACCGTGGTCTCGGCGGACCAGCAGGTCTGGTCCGGCCAGGCCTCCATGGTCGTCGCGCGCACGAGCGAGGGCGAGATCGGCATCCTCGCCGGTCACGAGCCGCTCCTGGCGATCCTCGCGACCGGCAACGTCCGCATCACGCAGGACGGCGGTGCCGTGATCACGGCCGACGCCGACGAGGGCTTCCTCTCGGTCGAGAACGACAACGTCACCGTGGTCGCGCGACAGGCAGCACTGGTCGCGTAGCACCACCTCCGTCCGACGGCGGGCGGTCCCCTCGGGGGCCGTCCGCCTTCGTGCGTCCGGGGCCCGAGCGGTCAGCGGGGTGCGTCACTCCGCGGCGCGGCCCGCAGCCGGGGTGCGGCGTGCGGTACGCGCTGCTGTGCTCGATCGGCAGCCTCCCCCTTCTGAGTCCACGTCCCGTCCACGTCCCGTCTCGTCTGCATCCCCGTCCCCGGCCGCCCGCGGCCGCCTCATCCCCGGAGGTCCCGTGCTCGTCCTGCTGCCCCCGTCCGAGACGAAGCGCGACGGCGGCGAGGCCGGGACGCGCCTCGACCTCGACCGGCTCGCCTTCCCCGAGCTGACCGCGGAGCGTCGCACCGTCGTGCGCGCCCTGGCCGAGCTCGCCCAGGACGCGGACGCCGCCGCGCGCGTCCTGAAGCTCGGGCCGCGCCAGGCGGTAGAGGTGCAGCGCGACCGGGTCGTGGAGGCGTCGCCCACCATGCCGGCGCTGCTGCGCTACACGGGAGTGCTGTACGACCCCATCCGCGCCGACGCGCTGGATCCGGCGGAGCTGGAGTTCGCGGGCCGGCATGTGGCCGTCCACTCGGCCCTCCTCGGTCCCGTGCGCGCCACCGACCCCATCCCCGCCTACCGGCTCTCGCACGACAGCCGCCTGCCCGGCCTCCGCCTGAAGGCCCACTGGGCCGCCTCGGTCCGCCGGGTCCTCGAGGGCGTCCCGGGCCTCGTCCTCGACCTCCGCTCCGACGGCTACGCGGCCCTCGGCCCGCGACCGGGGCACGAGGACTCCGCCGTGGTGCGCGTCGTCGCGCGCGGGGCGGACGGCACGGTACGGGCCCTCAACCACTTCAACAAGAAGGCCAAGGGCGAGCTCGTGCGGGCGCTCATCCTCGGCGGGCGGGACCTCGCGTCCGTCGCGGAGCTCCTGGACTGGGCGGCGGCGAGCGGCCTCGAGCTGTCCCGCGGAGCCGACGGCGAGCTCGTGCTGGTGGCCGCTCCGCACTGACCGGAGGCGCGCCGACCGGAGGTGCGCCGACCGGGGCGTCCGGCCGATGGGCGCCGCCGGCCCCGCGGGCCACGCGGGGCTCGGGGGCCTCGGGGTCAGTCGGCCCGGTGGCAGCCGACGACGTGGTCGTCGACCAGCCCGGAGGACTGCATGAGCGCGTAGACCGTCGTGGGGCCCACGAAGCGGAGACCGACCGCCTTGAGCTCCCGGCTGAGGTCCGTCGACCCGGGGGTGACGGCCGGGATGTCCGCCGCGGTCGCCGGCCGGGAGCGGGTCGCGGGATCCTCCGCGTGCGCCCACACCAGGCGGTCGAGGGCACCGTCGCCGCGGGCGTCGAGGAGGGCGCGCACCGCACGCGCGTTCCCGCGCGCCGCCACGATCTTGGCGCGGTTGCGGATGATGCCGGCGTCGCCCATGAGCCGCTCCACGTCGTGCTCCTCCATGGCCGCGACCAAGTCGATGTCGAACCCGTGGAAGACCTCGCGGAACCGCGGCCGCTTGCGGAGGATCGTGATCCACGACAGACCCGCCTGGAATCCCTCGAGGCACAGCTTCTCGAAGAGCGGCCGGTCGCCGTGGAGCGGGCGGCCCCACTCCTCGTCGTGGTACCTGCGGTACTCGGGGTCGGCCGCGGACCAGGCGCACCGGGCGAGGCCGTCGTCCCCGGTGACGAGCGAGGCCGCGGTCACGAGGCGAGCACCGATCCCTCGAGCGCGAGCAGCCGCACCTTCGTCTCGACCCCGTCGCCGGCGCTGAAGCCGGTCACGCGACCGTCGGCTCCGAGCACGCGGTGGCAGGGGATGAGCAGGCACAGCCGGTTGGCGCCGACCGCGCCGCCCACAGCGCGCGCTCCGCCGGGCGTGCCGGCCGCCGCGGCGAGAGCGCCGTAGGTGGTGACGCCGCCGTGGGGGACGCGCGCGAGGGCCCGCCAGACGGCGACCTGGAACGGGGTGCCGCGGAGCGCCAGGGGCACGTCGAGCACCGGGCGCCGCCCGGCGAAGTAGTCCCGCAGCTGGCGGGCCGCCTCCTCGAGGACGGCGCTCGGCCGGTCGTCGAGGTGGTCGAGCGGCAGCCGGTCCGCCGTCGCGATGGACAGCGATGCGACGCGGTCCCCCTCGGCCACGATCTCGAGCCGGCCGACGGGGGAGGGCATCCGGAGGAGCGCGCCCCCCGGCGGCAGGGCCGGGACGGCGGGCGGGAGGAGCGGCTCGGCGTCCGCGGGCGCGCCGGAGGATGCTGGCGCGCGAGGCGTGGACGTGGCGCGCGTCGCCCGCGCGGGCCGCAGCGCGGCAGGGGAGGAGGGGGTCATGCGGCGACGGTACGGCGGGAGGCGTCGATCACGCGGCGCGCCCGCGGGTCGGGGGAGTGCCGGCCGGCGACGGGACGCGGGAGGAGCCGGAGCGCGGCGCCGGGGTCACCGCGACCGCCCGTGGCCGTCCTGCGTGTGCACCTTGAGGTACACGAACGTCTCGGTGCTCACGACGCCCTCCAGGCCCCGGATGCGCGCGTTGAGGAGCTCCACGAGCTCCTCGTCGTCCTCGCAGACCACCTCGGCCAGGAGGTCGAAGGTGCCGGCGGTCATGACGACGTAGTCGACCGCGGGGATGGCGGCGAGGGCGTCCGCCACGATGCGCACGTCGCCGCTCACGGTGACGCCGATCATGGCCTGGCGGGTGAGGCCGAGCTGCTGCGGGTCGGTGAGGGCGACGATGCGGATGACGCCGGCGTCCGTCAGCTTCTGCACGCGCTGGCGGACGGCGGCCTCGCTCAACCCGACCGCCTTGCCGATCTCCGCGTACGAGCGCCGGCCGTCCTCGCGGAGCTGGTCGACGATGGAGCGGGAGATGGCGTCCACGGGGAGCCCCCGGGCGGAGGGGCGCTGCGGGGTGCTCATCGTCCGAGCATGGCAGTCCGGAGGGGGCCGGGCAACCGGATCCGCGGCCGCCCGCGCCCCGAGCGGTGCAGATGCCCCTCCGAGCGGTCCCGGAGGCGGCGTGATCCGGTGGCCGCGCACCCCTCGGCCGGGGCACGCGCGCGCGGTAGCATCGTGTGCAGCGCGTCCGGCCGCCCGAGGCCCGTCGCCGACCGCCCGACCGGGCGCCGATCCTCGATGGAGCCGATGACGTGAGCGAGGGCTCCCACCGATCCGCTCCCGCCCGCGCGGGCTCCCCGGGCCTCGCGGTCGTCACCCCCCGCGCCGTCGTCGTGCTGCCCGCGGGAGCTCCCGCGCGGGTCGTGGAGGACGTCTGGCGGATCCTCGCGAGCCCGTCCGTGCAGGCGGAGTCGATCGTCGCGGCGCTGCCGCTCCGCGGCCCGGACGAGGTGCCCTCCTTCGCCGTGCTCGTGCACGAGGGCGGCGATGCCGCCGGGGTGCGCCTCCAAGCGGTCCTCCGCGGCGACGCGGTCGTCGACGTGGAGGCCGGCGACGCCGACGGCCTCCCGGCGGAGCCGCGCCGCGTCGACGCGCGCCAGGCGCAGCCGTTCTACCTGGCCACCCTCGACCGCGTCCGCGCCTACCGCGCCGGCGCCTCCGCGGATCACGCCGCCGCGGACGCGCCCGGCGGGCTCCCGGTGGTCGCGGGTGCCGTCGCCGCGGACGCCGTGGCCTGGCGCCTCGACCTGCCGGGCGCCGCGGCGCACGGACGCGCCGCGGACGGGCCCGCCGCGGCAGTCGCCGCCGTACCGGCACCCCCCGCCGCCCCACCGGCAGGCACCGCCGGTCCCGTCCCGACGGATCCGGCGCTGGGTGCGACCGTCCTCGACACCCCGGATCCCGGCGCGCCGGACCCGCATCCCGCCTCGGCCGCTGCCACCGGGCCGGGAGCCGCGTCCGCCGACGCAACCGGCACCTCCGGGAGCCGTTCCGACGCGGCCGCCCGTGCCCGCTCCGCCGGCATCCCGACGGTCGCGATCCGCACCCTCCCGGAGGACGACGAGGACGACGCGACGCGCAGCGTGCACGCGTTCCGCGTCGTGCGCGAGGGCCGGCCGCCGATGGGCGGGGACGACGGGCACGACGGCGGACCCGGGGGCGGATTCACCGGCGACAGGATCCCGCTCGACGCGCCGGTCATCGTCGGCCGACGCCCGCGGCCGCCGCGCGTCGTGCGCGGCCCGGAGCCGCGCCTCGTGGCCGTGCCCTCGCCGCTCGGCGAGATCTCGGGCACCCACGTCGCGCTGCGGCAGGACTCGGGCGTGGTCGTCGTGACCGACCTCGACTCCACCAACGGGACCGCGGTGCTGGCACCGGGCGCCGAGCGGCTGGTGCTCCGGCCCGGCGAGTCCCTCGTGGTCGTCCCCGGCACGCGCATCGACCTGGGCGACGGCGTCGTCCTCGAGATCCTGTCCGCCCGATGACCGCCATCGGAGAGGACGTCGCGGAGACCTCGCTCGCCCTGCCGGACGGCCGCGCCCTCGTCCTCGGCTGGGCGTCCGCGACCGATCGCGGGCTCCGCCGCGACCACAACGAGGACAGCCTGCTCGCCGCCGTGCCCTACTTCGTCGTCGCCGACGGCATGGGCGGGCACGCGGCCGGCGACGTCGCGAGCGATGCCGTCATCCGCCGCCTGGCCGAGGAGCAGGGGCGCGCCGAGTCCGGATTCGCGGATCCCGAGGGCGTGGAGCCCGCGCTCGATCGCGCCGTGGACGACATCCGCGAGGAGACCGGGGACCTGGAGCTGCACGCCGGCACGACCGTCACGGGCGCCTGCCTCACGCTGGTGTCGGAGCGTCCGTACTGGGCCGTGTTCAACGTCGGGGACTCCCGCGTGTACCAGCTGCGCGGCGACGTGCTCGAGCAGGTCACCGTCGACCACTCGGTCGTGCAGGAGATGGTGGACGCCGGCCGCCTCACGCGCGCCCAGGCGGACCGGCACCCGGACGGCAACATCATCACCCGTGCGGTGGGCGTCGGCGACGCGGCCGAGGCGGACTACTGGCTGCTGCCGGTCACGGCGCGGCTCCGCCTTCTCGTGTGCTCCGACGGGCTGACGAAGGAGCTGTCGGACGCGGAGATCCGCGGCCACCTGCTGCGCGCGGACGACGCGGCCACGGCCGTGCGGGACCTCGTCGTGCACGCGCTCGAGAACGGCGGACGCGACAACGTGACGGCGGTCGTGGTCGACGTGCTGCGCATCGACCCGCCCGCGGACGCTCCCGCCCCGCGCCGGCGGGTCCTGCGGCGCTGACGCCCGAGTCCGGACGCCGCGCGACGCGGACGGGAGCTAGGCGTGCAGCGCCTCGTTGAGGATCGCGCCGCCGCCGCGCCGCGGGACCGCCTCGACGGCCCCGGTGAGCGAGTTGCGGCGGAACAGGAGCCCCGGCCGACCCGACAGCTCCACGGCCTTCACCTGCGGCGTGCTGCCGTCGGCACCGGGTGCCGCGCCGACCAGGAGGACCTTGGTGCCGGCCGTCACGTAGAGGCCGGCCTCGACGACGCTGTCGTCGCCGATGGAGATTCCCACGCCCGAGTTCGCCCCGAGGAGCGCCCGCTCGCCGATCGTCACGCGGTCGGTGCCGCCGCCGGAGAGCGTGCCCATGATGGACGCGCCGCCGCCGACGTCCGAGCCGTCGCCGACGACGACGCCCTGCGAGATCCGCCCCTCGACCATCGAGGAGCCCAGCGTGCCGGCGTTGAAGTTGACGAACCCCTCGTGCATGACGGTGGTGCCCGGCGCGAGGTGCGCGCCGAGGCGCACGCGGGACGCGTCGGCGATGCGGACGCGGTCCGGGGTGACGTAGTCGAGCAGCCGCGGGAACTTGTCCACGCCGTGGGCGGCGATGCCCGCGCGCTGGAGGGACGGCCGGAGGCGGTCGAAGTCGTCGGGGTGCACGGGGCCGGCGTTCGTCCAGACGACGATGGGCAGGTGGCCGAAGATCCCCTCGAGGGACAGCCCGTTGGGCCGCACGAGCAGGTGGCTGAGCAGGTGGAGGCGGAGGTAGGCGTCGGGCGTCGATGCCGGGGGCGCCTGCAGGTCGATCTCGACGGTCACGATGTCGACCGTCACGCCGCGACGAGGATCGGCCACCGCGAGCTCCTCCACCCATGCCGGCGCGATCCAGCGGTCGCGTCCGGCGGGGAGCGCGCCGAGCTCCGGCGCGGGGAACCAGGTGTCGAGGACGGTGCCGTCGGAGGCGACCGTGGCGAGGCCGTAGCCCCACGCGGATCCGGAGGCAGGGGCGGACCCGGCGGCAGGCGCGGCGGACGAGGACGGAGCGGGGGAGGCCATGCGGCCAGCGTACCGATCGGGCGGCGCCCGGCCGGGTGCTCCCCGGTGGGGCGCACCGCCCCCGACCTAGGATGTTCGGCATGCCGACCGACACCCATGCCGTGCCCGAGCTCGACCTGACCGCGGGGAGCGTGGAGGTCACCCGCCGTATCTGCGACATGGAGTCCGTCTCCGGGGACGAGGGCCCCCTCGCGGACGCCATCGAGCGCGCCCTCGCCGGCTGCGCCCACCTCGACGTGGAGCGGGACGGCGACGCGGTCATCGCGCGCACGCACCTCGGCCGCGACCGCCGCGTCGTCATCGCGGGGCACATCGACACCGTGCCGCTCAATGGCAACCTCCCCACGCGCACGGAGCACGAGGACGGCGTGGAGTACCTGTGGGGGCGCGGGACCGTCGACATGAAGGCCGGCGTCGCGGTGCAGCTGGTGCTCGCGGCCGAGCTCGACGACCCCGCCTACGACATCACGTGGATCTGGTACGACCACGAGGAGGTCTCCGACAGCCTCAACGGCCTCGGCCGGCTCGCCCGCACGCGCCCGGAGCTGCTGGAGGGCGACTTCGCCATCCTCGGCGAGCCGACGCGCTCCGAGATCGAGGGCGGCTGCAACGGGAACCTCCGCGTGGAGGTCCGCGCGTTCGGCAAGCGCTCGCACTCGGCCCGCTCCTGGGTGGGCGAGAACGCGATCCACCGCATCGCGCCGGTGCTCGCCATGCTGGCCGCGTACGAGGCGCGCGAGGTCGAGGTCGACGGGCTGGTCTACCGGGAGGGGCTGAACGCGGTCGGCGTCTCCGGCGGCATCGCCGGCAACGTCATCCCCGACGAGGCGATGGTGCACGTCAACTACCGCTTCGCCCCGAGCCGCTCGGGCGCCGAGGCCGTCGAGCACGTGACCGGCCTCTTCCCCGGCTTCGAGATCACGGTCGTCGACCTCGCGGAGGGCGCGCGCCCCGGCCTCGACGCGGCCATCGCGCAGCCGTTCCTCGCCGCGGTCGGCGGCGAGGCGCGTCCCAAGTACGGCTGGACCGACGTCGCCCGCTTCAGCGCCCTCGGCGTGCCGGCCGTGAACTACGGCCCCGGGGACCCGCTCCTCGCGCACGCGGACGACGAGCGCGTCGACGTCGCGCAGATCACGTCGTGCGAGCGCGGCCTCCGGGCGTGGCTGACGGCGCGCTGACCCGGCCCGCGTGGCGCGCACGGGTCGACGACCTCCCCGCGGCGCGCCGGGCCCCGCTCCTGCCGTGGTGGGCCGCGGTCCTCGGGATCTACGTCGCCAGCCGCGCGCTCACCACGCTGCTCATGGTGCTGTCGGCCCGCGGCCAGATCCGGAGCCCGTGGGCCGACGCGTCCCCGACGTACCTGCGGTTCGCGACGTTCTGGGACGCGGGCTGGTACCGCGACATCCTGACCTCCGGCTATCCGTCGGTCCTCCCCGTGGACGCCGCCGGGCACGTCCAGGCGAACGCGTGGGCCTTCATGCCCGTGTACCCGGCGGTCGTGGGCGCCGTGCAGCAGGTGACCGGGGCGTCGTTCGCGGTCGCGGCCGTCGCCGTGTCGGTCGTGGCGGGCGCCGGCGCCGTCCTGGTGCTGCACCGGCTGCTGTCGCGCTTCCTCTCCCCGTCGTCCGTCATGACGGCGGTCGTCATCGTCTGCGTGGCGCCGGTCTCGCCGCTGTTCCAGGTGGCGTACGCGGAGAGCCTGCAGACGCTCCTCCTCCTCACGGCCCTGCTCCTGCTCGTCGACCGGCGCTACGCCCTCCTCGCCCCCGTCGTCGTGGTCATGGCGTTCACCCGGCCGCTCGGGCTGGCCTTCGCGTTCGCGCTGCTGCTGCACGGCGTCCTGCGGCTCGCGTCGGCCCGGCGTGACCCGTTCCCGCGCGCCGAGCGCGCCCGCCTCGTGCTCGCGGGGATCTCGGCCTTCGTCGCGGGTGCCGCGTGGCCCGTCATCGCCGCGATCCGCACCGGATCGGTCACGGCGTACACCGACACCGAGCTGTCCTGGCGGGCGGCCTACGTCGGGTACCGACACCTGGTCCCGTTCGAGGCGTGGTTCGACGCCGGCGGCTTCTGGATCGGCGGCCCCCTGGGGACGATCGCCGTCCTCCTCGTCGTCGCGGCGTTCGCGCTCATGCTGACGCTGCCCTCCGTGCGCGCGCTCGGTCCCGACCTCCGCATCTGGATCGCGTCGTACGGCCTCTACCTCCTCGCCGTCTTCTTCCCGCAGTCGAGCCTCTTCCGGCTCCTGCTGCCGATGATCCCGCTGGCCGGCGCGCTCGCCGTCCCGCGATCCCGGACCTGGCGGGTCGCCGTCGTGGCGGCGATGGTCGTCGGGCAGTGGCTCTGGATCGACCTCCTGTGGCGCGCCACCGCGGGCGATTGGACGCCGCCGTGACGACGTCCTCCTCGCCGCGCCCCGCGGCCCGCGCGCGCCCCCTCCACGCCCGGACGGGGGCGCCGCGGCCGTAGCACGGCGCCGCGCGTACATCGAGGGCCGTGTCGATGCGGGATAATGGACGCACATCCACGAAAGGGGAGCCGAATGGCAGCCATGAAGCCCAGGACCGGCGACGGACCGATGGAGGCCGTGAAGGAGGGCAGGCTCATCATCGTGCGCGTGCCCTTGGAGGGAGGCGGACGACTCGTCGTCTCCGTCAACGACGCCGAAGCGAAGGAGCTTCACGACGCCCTCGCCGCGGTCACCAGCGCGAGCTAGTCGGAACGCACATCACGCGGCAGCGCCCGCCCCGTCGACGACGGGGCGGGCGCTGTCGCGTTCCGGTGCCATCGTGGTCCGCGCCGCGCCGCGCCGCGCCGCGCCGCGCCGCGCGGCCGGTGCCGGCGCCGGTCTCAGCGGCCGGTCTTGGCGATCTGCAGCAGGCCGTCGCCCGCGGGGGACAGGGACGCGACGACCGCACCCGAGCCGGCCGTCTCCTGCACGAGCGTGCGGAACGCGGCGGTCTGCGCGTCGCGCGCGGCCGGGTTCTGCACGCGCCCGCGCCAGAGCGCGTGCGGCACGAGGACGAGACCGCCGGTACGGGCGAGGCGGAGGCCGTGCTCGACGTACTCGATGACCTGGGCGGGATCCGCGTCCACGAGCACCAGGTCGTAGCTCGCGTCGCTCATGCGGGGCAGCACGTCGAGCGCGCGACCCGTGATGAGGCGGACGCGGTTCGCCGGGACCTCGGCGTCGGCCAGGATCTCGCGCGCTGCCTGCTGGTGGTCGAACTCCACGTCGATGCTCGTGAGCACGGCGCGCGGCGCCCCGCGGAAGATGCAGAGGCCGGAGACCCCGGCGCCCGTGCCGATCTCGATGACGCTGGTGGCGCGGGTCGCGGCGGCGAGGAGGGAGAGCTGGGCGCCGACGGCGGGGGAGACGGCCTCGATGCCGAGCTCGCGGGAGTGCTGGCGGGCCAGGGCGATGTGCTCGTCCTCCACGACGACGTCCTCGGCGAACTTCCAGCCGGTCTCCTGGTCGGACACGCGGCACCTCCCTCTTCCGGGTCCCCAGGGTATCGGCCCGCGGACGGACGCCCGACCGGGGCGTGTCCGGTGGCGCCCCGATGCGCCGCGCAGGCTGACGGGAGCCTGCGGGCGGGTGGAGATCGGGCATCTACCGGCTAGCCTGTGATCATGTTCGGCCTGACGTTCGAGAAGCTGATGCTCATCGGCATCATCGCCGTGTTCCTGCTCGGCCCCGAGCGGCTGCCGATCTACACCCAGAAGCTCGCGGATCTGGTGAAGGCGGCCCGCCGCATGGCCACCGGCGCCCGGGAGCGCATGCGCGACGAGCTCGGCCCGGAGTTCGACGAGGTCGACTGGAAGAAGCTCGACCCGCGCCAGTACGACCCGCGCCGCATCATCAAGGAGGCGCTGTTCGAGGACGAGCCGGTCGTCACGAAGCCGCGCGTGCCCGTCGAGACCACGATCGCCCGCCGTCAGCGCCTGGAACGCGAGGCCGCCGCCGCCTCCGCCCAGCCCGCGCCCTTCGACGCCGAGGCGACCTGACGCCCGTCGTCCGACGCTGACGCCCGATTCCCGACGCCGGATGCCCGGCGCGGCCTGATCGGCTGCTCGGGCCATCCGCGTCCACGCCGCACGGCGCTCAGCCGTTCGCGCTGAAGCGCGCGTCCACGGTGCGCGCCTCCTCGCGGAGCGCGTCCACGACGGCCCGCACCGACGGCCGCTCGGCGCGGTCGGGCCGCAGCAGCACGTGCACGTGGCGCCGGGACACGACGCCGGTGAGCCGCTTCACCACCACGCCGTCGTGCTGACCCGCCGTGTAGCGGGGCAGCAGCGCGATCCCGTGCCCCGCGGCGACGAGGGACTCGGTGATGCGCGTGTCGTTGACGCGCTGGACGACCCGGGCGGGGGCGCCGAGAGCCTGCTCGATGTCGAGGAGGATCCGGTCGAAGGGGAGTCCCTGCGGCACCCCGATCCACGGCTCGCCGCCGAGGTCGGCGGGGCTCACGGATGCGCGGCCGGCCAGCCGGTGGCCCGACGGCATGGCGACGTCGAGCGGCTCCACCATGAGCGGGACGATGACGAGGCCGAGCCCGCGCCAGGTGCCCGCCCCCGCGAGCGAGTGCGCGATGACGACGTCGAAGTCGGCCGTGAGGTCGGCGAAGGCCCGGGAGGCCGGGTCGCGGTCGCTGGCGCGCACGGTGAGGTCGGCGATCACCGCGACGCGGTCGAGGAGGCCGGGCAGCAGCATCTGCCCCGCGGTGGGGAACATCGCCAGCGTGACCTCGCCCGCGGGCTGGTGCCGGAAGTCCTCCCAGAGCGCCTCGGCGCGCGCGACCGCGACGGCGATGTCGGTGGCCGTGCGGGCGAGCGCGCGGCCCGCGTCGGTGAGGACGATGCCGCGCCCGGACCGCTCGGTGAGCGGCACCCCGGCCTCCCGCTCGAGCACCTTGAGCTGCTGGGAGACCGCGGACGGGGTGCGCCCGGCGGCGCGCGCGACGGCCCCGACGCTGCCCCGGTCGGCGAGCTCCCGGAGGAGCTCGAGGCGGCGGATGTCCATGTAGGCAAGCTACACGACCAGGCAAGGACTATGAGCTTGTCCTGAACGATGAGCGGTGGTCTCCTGGAGGTGCGGCGGAATGCGCCGCCATCCGCCTTCCCGCAGGAGCACCACCATGACCGTCTTCCTCATCGCTGTCGCCGCCCTCTCCGTCTCCGCCGTCGCCGGCACCGTCGTCATCACCGCGCGCGACGGCTATCGCGCCGTGCCGACCCGCACGCACCGCAGCCACGTCTAGGCAGCACGCGCAGCACCGACGAGGAGGACGACAGCCCCTGGGCTGCCGTCCTCCTCGTGCGTCACGGGGCCGCCGCGGCACCCCTGCGCGTGCCGCCTAGGACACGGAGAGCCCGAGCCGCCGTCCCGCGAGGCCGCGGCCGCGAGTGGCCAGGTGATCCGCGACGCGCTGGATCTGGACCGCGGCGGGGTCGCCGGGCGCGGCCAGGACGAGGGGCGCGCCGGCGTCGCCTCCCTGCCGGAGCGCGACGCTGAGGGGGACGCTCGCGAGGAGGGGGACGGGCTCGTCCTGCCCCGCCGACAGGCGCCGCGCGACCTCCTCGCCGCCGCCCGCGCCGAAGAGCTCGAGCACCGACCCGTCGGGCTGCGCGAGCCCGGCCATGTTCTCGACGACGCCCGCGACGCGCTGCCCGGTCTGCCGGGCGACGAGCCCGCTCCGCTCGGCGACGTCGGCCGCGGCCGGTTGCGGCGTGGTGACCACGAGCACCTCGGCATGCGGGAGGAGCTGCCCCACCGTGATGGCGACGTCCCCGGTGCCGGGCGGCAGGTCGAGCAGCAGCACGTCGAGGTCGCCGAAGAAGACGTCCGTGAGGAACTGCTGGATGGTGCGGTGCAGCATCGGGCCGCGCCAGGACACCGCGGTGCCGCCCGTGGCGTCCGGGTCGAGGAACATGCCGATGGAGATGACCTTCACGCCGTGCGCGACGGGCGGCAGGATCATGTCGCCGACGCGGGTGGGCTGGGCCGTGCGTCCGTCCCGGTCGACGAGCCCGAGGATGCCCGGGATGGAGAATCCGTGCACGTCGGCGTCGACGAGGCCGACGGCGAGCCCCCTCGCCGCGAGCGCGACCGCCAGGTTGGCCGTGAGCGTCGACTTGCCGACGCCGCCCTTGCCGCTCGTCACGGCGTAGACGCGCGTGAGGCTGTCCGGACCGAAGGGGATGCCGCGCTGGGCGGCCGGGCCGCGGAGCCGCTCGGTGAGCGCTCGACGCCGCTCGGGGCTCATCACCCCGACGGTGAGCTCTAGGCGCATGACGCCCGGGACGGCCGCGACGGTCTCGCGCACGTCGCGCTCGATGGAGGTCGCCGCCGGGCAGCCGACGATCGTCAGGGCGATGTCGACGTGCGCCACGCCCCCGTCCTCGACGCGCACGTCGGAGACCATGTCGAGCTCCGTGATGGGGCGGCGGATCTCCGGGTCCACGACGCGCGCGAGCGCCTGCCGCACCGCGTCCGCGGTGAGCGGCCCCGTGCCGGCGGCCTCAGCGGCCATGCGTCCTGCGGCGGCCCTCGGCCTCGGCGTCCTCCGCCTCGGGGTCGTCACGGCGGTCGAGCTCCTCGAGGAGCTGCCGGAGCTCGGCGCGGATGAAGTCCTTCGACGCCACGTCCTTCATCTGCAGGCGGAGGGAGACCACCTCGCGGGCGAGGTACTCGACATCGGCGACGTTGCGCTCGGCGCGCTGCCGGTCCTGCTCGATCTGCACGCGGTCGCGGTCGTCCTGGCGGTTCTGCGCGAGGAGGATGAGCGGCGCGGCGTACGAGGCCTGCAGCGAGAGGATCAGCGTGAGGGCCGTGAAGCCGAGCGCCGCGGAGTCGAAGCGGGCGGACTCGGGTCCGTACGTGTTGTAGACGATCCACGCGACGCAGAACAGCGTGAGGCCCACCAGGAACCACGGCGTGCCCATGCCCCGCGCGATGGACTCGGTGAAGCGGCCGAACCGGTCGCGGCTCGCGCGGTTGCGCATCGGGAGGACGGTGGTACGGAGGCCCTTGGGGGCGTCCAGGCGGACGTCGCGGTTACTCTGCCGTGCCACGGGGGATCCTCCGTCCTCGTACGGGTCCTGCGGTGGGGATGGCGGCCGTGGCCGTGCCGTGGAAGCGGGCGGTGGCGCGCTTGCGGGTCTCCCGCTCGGCGTCGGCGCTGCGCCAGTCGTCCGGGAGCAGGTGGTCGAGCACGTCGTCGATCGTGACCACGCCGACGAGGCGGTGGTTCTCGTCCACCACGGGCACCGACACGAGGTTGTAGCTCGCCATGATGCGGGAGACCTCGGCCGCGCTGGTGTCGGCGCGGACGGGCTCCAGGCCCTGGTCGAGCAGCGTGCCGAGGCGCTCGTGCGGCGGGTAGCGCAGCATGCGCTGGAAGTGCACCATGCCGAGGAAGCGGCCGGTGGGCGGCTCGTACGGCGGGAGGGTGACGCACACGGCCGCGCCCAGGGTGGGCGCCAGCTCGTGCCGGCGGATGAGCGCGAGGCCCTCCGCGACGGTCGCGTCGCCCGACACGATGACCGGGTCGGTGGTCATGAGGCCGCCCGCGGTGTCCGGCGCGTAGCTGAGGAGCATGCGGACGTCGTCCGCCTCCTCCGGCTGCATCAGCTCCAGCAGCGCCTCGCCGCGCTCCTCTGAGAGCTGCGCGATGAGGTCGGCCGCGTCGTCCGGCTGCATCTGGTCGAGCACGTCGGCGGCGCGGTCGTCGTCGAGCGTGGCCATGATCTGCACCTGCTCGGACTCGGGCATCTCCTCGAGCACGTCGGCGAGCCGGGCGTCGGGCAGCTCCTCGGCGACCTCGAGGCGGCGCGCCTGCGGCAGGTCGAGCAGGGTGTTGGCGAGGTCGGCGGGCAGCAGGTCGGAGTACGCGGCGAGGAACTGCGAGGCGGACTGCGCGACGCCGTCGTCCTGCAGCTCGGCGACGTCGCTCCACGTCGCGAAGATGGTGGCGCCCTTGGCGAAGGGGGAGGGGCTGGTGCGCGGTCGGCGGCAGAAGAGCTGCGACACCTCCCACTCGGCCTGGCCCGACTCCTCGATGGCGACGTCCTCGATGACGGCGTTCCCGGACCCGTCGCGCATGCTCACGCGGCGCCCGAGGATCTCCGCGATGACGCGCACCTCGCCGCCGCGCTGCTCGAAGCGGCGCAGGTTGATGAGTCCCGTCGTGATGATCTGGCCCGAGCCGATGCTCGTGACCCGCCCGATGGAGAGGAACACGCGGCGCTTGCCCGGGATCTCGACGATGAGGCCCACGACGCGCGGCGGATCGTCCTTGCGGTAGACGACCAGCACGTCGCGCACGCGCCCGACGCGGTCGCCTGCGGGGTCGAACACGCTGCACCCGGCGAGCCGGGCGACGAAGACTCGGGAGGCGCTCACAGAGCCAATCTAGTCGCTCGCCCAGCCGCCGCCCGGCACCGGGTGGGACACTGGATCAGTGACCTCACCCCTCCTCGGACGCAGCTCCCGTGCCCGCATGCCCCGGCTCCCGAAGGGCGAGCCCGTGGCGACGTACGAGACGTACGACGAGGCGCAGAAGGCCGTCGTCACGCTCGCCGAGGCCGACTTCCCCGTCACGCAGGTGAGCATCGTGGGCAACGAGCTGACGAGCGTGGAGCGCGTCACCGGCAAGCTGACGTCCGCCCGCGCCGCGGCCGCGGGAGCGGCCAGCGGCGCATGGCTGGGCCTGTTCCTGGGGCTCGTGACGTTCCTGTTCTCGCCGGTGCCGAACATCTCGTCGGTCATCGGCGCGGTCATCATCGGCGTCGGCTTCGGCGCGATCTTCGGCATCGTCAGCTACAGCATCACGCGCCGCCGCCGCGACTTCACCTCCGTCATGCAGGTCACCGCCACGAGCTACTCGGTGGTCGTCGAGCCCGACTCGATGCACCGCGCCCGCGACGTGCTCGGCATCGGGGGAGTCGGCACGTCGGTCTACGGCGAGCCCGTGGTCACCACCCCGCCGCCCGCGGCGGCACCGGCCTCGCGTCCCGCGGGTCCGTACGGGGAGCGCCTGCCCGAGGCGGGCGGACCGGAGGCCCCGGAGCCGACCGCGCCGCCGACCTCGACCGACCGGCCGGTGGGCGAGCAGGGCGCGCAGGGGGTCTGATCCCCGCGCGCCCCGTCCGGCGACACCCCGCCCGGCTCGGCGGCTAGGAGCGCCCGGCCATCCACGCCTCGACCTCGTCCGCCGTGCGCGGGATGCCGGCGGACAGGTTCTCTGCTCCGTCGCGCGTCACGAGGACGTCGTCCTCGATGCGCACCCCGATGCCGCGGAAGCGCTCCGGCACCGTGAGGTCGTCGGGCTGGAAGTACAGGCCGGGCTCGATCGTGAAGACCATGCCGGCCTCCACGATCCCGTCGATGTACATGTCGCGCCGTGCCTGCGCGCAGTCGTGCACGTCGAGGCCCAGGTGGTGGCTCGTGCCGTGGACCATGTACCGGCGGTGGTGCTGGTTGTCGGCCTCGAGCGCCTCCTCCGCGGTGACGGGCAGCATGCCCCAGTCGGCCACGCGACGGGCGATCACCTTCATCGCCTCGGCGTGCACCTCGCGGAAGCGGATGCCGGGGCGCACGATCGCGAGCGCCGCGTCGGCCGCCTCGCGGACCGCCTCGTAGACCTCGCGCTGCACGTCGGTGAAGGTGCCGGAGACAGGGAGGGTGCGGGTGATGTCGGCCGTGTAGTAGCTGTCGAGCTCGACGCCCGCGTCGATGAGGATGAGGTCGCCCGGGACGACGGGGCCGTCGTTGCGGGTCCAGTGCAGGATGCAGGCGTGCGGTCCGGAGGCGGCGATGGTGTCGTAGCCCACCGTGTTGCCGTCAGCCCGGGCCCGGGCGTTGAAGACGCCCTCGACGACGCGCTCGCCGCGCGCGTGCGCGGTGACGGCGGGCATGTCGGCGACGACGTCGGAGAAGCCGCGGCCGGTGGTGTCGACGGCTTCCCGCATCTGCCGGATCTCGTACTCGTCCTTCACGAGGCGGAGCTCCGACGCGTCCCGTGCGAGGACGGCGTCCGCGTCGGACGCGTCGTCGGCGAAGCTGCCCGCGGCCCGGGCATCGTCGACGCGGGCGGCGATCACGGCGTCCGCCTCGCGGATCACGCGGACGGGGCCGCCGGCGTCGATGGCCGCGTCGACCCGGGCGAGGGGCGCGGTGGCGATGCCGAGGTCGGCGGCGACCTGCCGGAGCGACGGCCGCGGTCCGATCCAGAACTCGCCGATCTCGGCGTTGGCGTAGAACTCGTCGCTGTCGCGTCCGGCGCGCTCGCGGAAGTAGAGGGTGGCCTCGTGGCCCGTGCCGTCGGCGGCGGACCCCGGGGCCACGGGCTCGAGCACGAGGACGGCACCGGGCTCGCTGTCGGAGCCCCACCCGGTGAGGTGCGCGAACGCGGAGTGGGCCCGGAAGGGGAATTCGGTGTCGTTGCTGCGCTGCTTCAGGCGGCCCGCGGGGATCACGAGGCGCGTGCCCGTGTGGAGCGCGGACAGGCGGCGACGGCGCTCGGCCGCGTAGGCCGCCTGCTCGCGCGCGGGCGGGTCGACCTCCTCGCGGTCGGCCCAGCCCGTCGACACGAAGTCGCTGAACGCGGTGCTCGCGGGGGTGGTGCTGCGGTTGGACGTGGCGCGGGGAACGGGCGCGGCGCCGGATCCGCCGGCGTCCGAGGCGGCGGGGGCGGTGACCGCGGGGGCCGCGGTCTCGGTCGTCGCCAGCGGCGCGGCCGGGTCGGCGGCGATCTCGGCGGCGGCGGACTCGCGCGTGGTCTCGGACGTGGTGTCGGTGTTCTCGGCCATCCCTCGATCATCCCACCTGCGCGGCGCACCAGGAGGGGCGCAGGGCCTGCTCAACGCAGGGGCGTGAGCTGCGCGACGATCGGACGGTGGTCGCTGCCCGCCCCGTCGCGGTCCTCGACCACGCGGAAGCCCGTGACCTCCCACCCCGGCGTCGCCATGACGTGGTCGATGGGGGTGCCGAGGAGCGCGGGGACGTCGGTCGGCCAGGTGCCGACCGCCGCGTTCCCCGAGGCGCGCGCCGCGTCGACGCACTGGCCGAGGTCGGTCACCTGGTCGCGCTCCGTCGGCGTGCCGCCGTACCGGCTCATGTGGTCGAGCGTGGCGTTGAAGTCGCCCGCGATGATCACGTTGCCCTCGTCGCAGCGCTGTCCGAGCCAGGCGAGGTCGGCCCGCCAGTTGTCCATCTGCTCGGGGATGGGGGAGACCGGGTGCACCGCCATGATGACGGGCCCGTTCCCGTCGACCGGCTCCATGATGACCGTGGGCAGGACGCTCGTGGTGCCGCGCGACTCGTCGACCCGGTAGTCGCCGTAGGCCGCGCTGATGAGGATGGTGGTGGATCGGGCCGCGGCCACGTCGTCGAAGGCGGTGGTGCGCACCCACATCGGCCGGCCGGCCTCGCGCATGAGCACGGCGATCTCGGCGCCGGTCTCCTCGCGCGTCTCGGGGAGCGTGATGACGTCGGCGCCCGACTCGATGGCGAGGTCGGCGACGGCGCGCGCGCCGGTGGCGCCGCCGAGCGTGTTCCAGGACAGCACCGTGACGTCGGACTCCTGCGGCTCGGCGAAGGCCGTGTCGCCGAGCCCGCGCGTCGCCAGGACGGCGGAGTTCGCGCCGATGAAGACCACCAGCAGCAGGGCGATGCTCCCGAGCAGGCGCCGCCCGGGGCGGATCGCGAGGCAGAGGACCAGGGTCACGACGAGGACCGCGGCCGCGGCCGCGACGAGTGCCCCGCGGATGGCGACGGCGTGGGCCACCAGGTACGTCTGCTCCAGCCCGAGGAGCTGGGGCCACGTGACGAGGAGGAGTCCTGCGGCGGTGACGAGGATGACTGCTGCTCCGACGATCCGACCCATGACGTAGACGACACTATGGCGGCTCTCTGGGAGAGCGCCCGCCGCGGTCCCGGCCGACGGGCCGTGCGAGGGCCGCCGCGTAGGATGGAGGGATGCCGGAGCAGCAGCGGGGTCCCATCGACCTGCACACGCACAGCTCCGTCTCCGACGGCACCGAGGCGCCCGCCGAGCTGGTCGCGCAGGCCGCGTCGCAGGGGCTCTCCGCCGTGGCGCTCACCGACCACGACTCCACCGCGGGCTGGGCGGACGCCTCCGCCGCGGCCCGCGCGCACGGCATCACCCTCGTCCCCGGCATGGAGATGAGCACGCAGCTGGAGTACGCGAGCGTCCACGTCCTCGCCTACCTGTTCGACCCCGAGGACGCCGACCTCGCGGCGATGACCGCCCGGGTGCGCGGCGAGCGGATGACCCGGGCGGAGGCGATGGTCGGCCGCATCGGCCGCGACTACGCGCTCACCTGGGACGACGTGCTCGCCCAGACCACGCCCGGCAGCACCATCGGCCGCCCCCACATCGCCGACGCGCTCGTGGCCCGCGGCCACGTGGCCACCCGCTCGGCGGCCTTCGAGAGCATCCTCCACTGGCAGGGCGGCTACTACCGGCCGCACTACGCGCCCGACCCGATCCTCGGCGTCGAGCTGATCACCGCGGCGGGCGGCCTCGCGGTCCTCGCGCATCCCGGTGCCCGCGGGCCCGAGCGCGTGCTGTCGGACTCGCGCATGACGTCGCTCGTCACCGCCGGCCTGTTCGGCCTCGAGGTGCGGCACCGCGACAACCCGCCCGCGTCGCGCGTGCGCCTCACGGAGCTGGCCGAGCGGTTCGGGCTCGAGGTGACGGGATCCAGCGACTACCACGGCGACGGCAAGCCGAACCGGCTCGCCGAGAACACGACCGAGCCCGCCGTGCTCGCGCGCATCGTCGAGCGCGCCACGGGGTGGGCGCCGGTCATCCCGCCTTCCGCCACCGCGGCCTGAACGTCCCGGTCCGTCGAGCGGCCGCCTCCTGGGTGGCGAGGCGCCGCGCGGGAGGGTCCCGCCGGGTGCTGTGGAACGTGCGCTCCGTCGATCGGCTGCGCAGGTAGCTTCTGCGCACCCCGGGAGGCCTGGCTCGGGGCCACATCCGCACGTGATCGTGCAGACGGTTCGAAGAGGAGAACGGAACATGACGACAGCCACGCGCCATCGGACGCGGGTGACAGCCCTCGCCGTGGCCGCTGCAGGCCTCGTGACCGCACCGCTGGCGCTGGCCTCGCCAGCGAGCGCGGCCACCGCCACCTACGAGATCCCCGCGCCCTCGACTCCCGCCGCGGGCGTCGAGACGTCGCTTCTGGACCCGATCACGATCGGAGCGTGCAACGCCGGCTTCGGTGATGTGAGCGTGGCCTCGTGGGAGACCGGCATCGGTCATGTCGATCTCTTCTGTGGAGACGACAAGTCCGGCTACGTTCACATCCGGACGGGGCATCAAGCTCAATGGCAGACAGTCGTCGACGGAGCCGGTGGTGGGGCGTATTGGGACGACTTCATGGTCTTCGCCACCGGATCCATGGTCACAGCGCCCGGTCCCGGTTTCCCGAAGGACGAGGGTGATGGGAAGCTCTGTTATTCCGCACCCATTCTCATCAAGAACGAGGAAGGCAACGTCGTGGATACTTACAATCCGACGGTGATCGTCTCCGCCAACAACAAGAAGATCATCACCTCTTTTCCGACCCATCTGGTGGACGACTGTGGCTGAGGGGCGGCCGCTCAAGGACCTCATCCTCGCAGTCGATTATTCTCAGAAGTGGCCGCTCGACGACATCATGTGGCCCGGCCCTCCGTTGGATTGGGACACCCTGATCTCCCAGGAGCTCAAGGATCGCTTGATCGCATGGGCGGCGTTCTTCAACGCGCACATGGACTGGGAGACCGGGCTGTTCGGATCGGAGGAGCGGCGACGCTGGTACGACGTGGAGGGTCTCCAGCTCATGTACGACCTCCAGGAAGCCCTGGAGGGGAAGTTCCGGGTGAGACTGCGTCTCCCCAGGTGACACGACTCCACAGGAGACGAGGGGCCGCATCCGGTGGATGCGGCCCCTCTCGTCGTGCGGTGCGGCGCTAGGACGTCGCGGTCGGGCGGTCGCCGCCCGAGCGACGGCGGCGGTTGCGCGAGCGCGGACGGGTCTGGCCGTCGGCGTGCGGCGCGTCGTGGCCGCCGGCGGTACTCGACTGCTCGCTGCCGATGGCGGCGGTCGCCTCGGCGGGAGAGGTCGCCGTCGCGGTCGACGTGCTGCGGCTGCGCGACCGGTCTCGGTCGCCGCCGCCGGAGCGGCCGCCGCCCCGTCCGCCGTCACGACCTCCGCCGTCACGGCTGCCGCCGCGTCCGCCATCGCGACCCGAGTCGGATCCGCGGCTGCCCGGGCGCTCGCGCGGCGTGCCGTCCGGGTTGACCGTGGGGGTCGCGCGGAGGCGGCCCTTGGACCCGGCGGGGATGTCGAGGTCGGTGAACAGGTGCGGCGACGACGAGTACGTCTCGGTCGGCTCCGGCTGGCCGAACTCGAGGGCGCGGTTGATGAGCGCCCACTTGTGCAGGTCGTCCCAGTCGACGAACGTCACCGCGATGCCCGTCTTGCCCGCGCGGCCCGTGCGGCCGACGCGGTGCAGGTACGCCTTGTCGTCCTCGGGGATGGTGTGGTTGATCACGTGGGTGACGTCGAGCACGTCGATGCCGCGCGCGGCGACGTCGGTGGCGATGAGGATGTCCTTCTTGCCGGCCTTGAAGGCGGCCATGGCCCGCTCGCGCTGCTCCTGGTTGAGGTCGCCGTGCACGGCGGCGGCGTTGAAGCCGCGGTCGTTGAGCTCCTCGACGAGACGCGCGGCGGCGCGCTTGGTGCGGGTGAAGATCACGGTCTTGCCGCGGCCCTCGGCCTGGAGGATGCGGCCGATGACCTCGTCCTTGTCCATGTTGTGCGCGCGGTAGACGAGGTGGCGGATGTTGGCCTGCATGAGGCCCTCGTCCGGGTCCGTCGCGCGGATGTGGATGGGCTTCGTCATGAAGCGGCGGGCGAGCGCCACGATCGGGCCGGGCATGGTGGCCGAGAACAGCATCGTGTGCCGCACCGCGGGGGTCTGCGCGAACAGCTTCTCGATGTCGGAGAGGAACCCGAGGTCGAGCATCTTGTCGGCCTCGTCGAGCACCATCTCGCGCACGTCCTTGAGCGAGAGCAGGCGCTGGCCCACGAGGTCGAGGAGGCGGCCCGGCGTGCCGACGACGATCTGCGCGCCCGCCTTCAGCTGCTCGATCTGGCCCTCGTACGCCTTGCCGCCGTAGATGGAGACGACGGTCGTGGCGCGGTTGGCGGTGGCGATCTGGAGGTCCTCGGTGACCTGGACCGCGAGCTCGCGCGTCGGGACGACCACGAGGGCCTTGACGCCCGGCTCCGGCGCGAGGCCGAGCCGCTGGATGAGCGGGAGGCCGAAGCCGAAGGTCTTGCCGGTGCCTGTCTTGGCCTGGCCGATGATGTCCTGGCCGGAGAGCGCCAGGGGGATGGTCTGCTCCTGGATGGGGAAGGGTTCGAGGATCCCGTGGTCGGCGAGCGCCTGGACCATGTCCTCGTCGATGTTCAGTTCGGTGAAAGTCACGTTGTGCCCTGTCTAGCGGTGCGGTCCACGCCCGGACTGCTGCTCTGCGGGCGCGATGGGGCCCTTCCGTTGAGGGACCACGGGCGAGTTTAGCGGGCGGGGGCCCCGACACCGCCTCCCGCTCCCTATACGCTGGCCACGTGCTCAAGATGTTCGGACGCCGGTCGACGACGATCGAGGCGCCCCGGGTCCGGTCCCGCGGCGAGTCGAAGCGCCGGTCCGCGTCGCCGACCGTGAGCGTGGACGACTTCTCGCCCGACACCCTGCGCTTCCTCGGCGGTGTCGCCTACCTGCAGCTGACGGTCTTCGAGACCCTGTCGCGCGCCGTCGCCGAGGCACCCGACCTGGCGGGCAAGGAGGCCGTGTCCACCGCCGCGGGCATCGCGCTCGGCAAGCACCAGGCGCTCGCCGCGGAGATCAAGCGGCTGGACGGCGACCCCAGCATCGTCATGGAGCCGCACCGCGCGGCGTTCGACCGGTTCACCGCCACCGTCTCGGGCGCCGACTGGTACGAGACGCTGCTCTCCGCCTACATCACCACGGGGCTGCTCGACGACTTCTTCGTACGGCTCGCCTCGTCGCTGCCCTCGGACCAGCGCCAGCGGGTCGTCGTCCTGCTGTCCTCGGGCGTCGGGCAGCAGGGGATCGTCGACGCCGTCCGCGCCGGGATCCGCCGCGACCCGCGCCTCGCGTCGCGACTCGCGATGTGGGGGCGCCGGCTCGTCGGCGACACGCTCCTCGTCGCGGGCACCGCGATGCGCGCGTCGCTCGCCGACCCGGACGACGCGCGCGTGCACCTCGAGCCCGTGTTCGCCGGCATCATCACGGCCCACACGCGGCGCATGGACGCCCTCGGCCTGACGGCCTGACGGCCTCACGGCCTGATCCGGGGGCGGCGCGCTCCATCCCGGTCGGTCCCGCGCGATCCGGTGCCGTCCAGCCGGCGGCTGGTCCCTCCCGCCGACGCGACCGTGCGGCGCCGACACGACGCCGCCCGGTCCTCGCGGGGCCGGGCGGCGCGTCGTACGGGTGCGTGCGCTCAGCCGCCGATCGCGGCGAGGTCGCGGGCGTCCGCGGCCGTGCGGCGACGGCCGATCAGCAGGTCCGCCCCCGCGGCGACCACGGCCGCGACGACGAGCGTCGCGATCCAGATGACCCCCTGGTCCCAGGGGAGACCGGCCCACGTGAGCGCCACCCACGTCGCCATCGCCGAGGCGGTGCCGATCGCGGGCACGAGCAGGGCACCGTGCGCGGCGCGGTGGGGGAGCGCGTAGCGCGCCACGAGGCCGAGGGCGGCCCCGGCGAGCGCGACGAACAGGAGCTCCACGGGCGGCGGGCTAGCGGACGAAGCCGATGCGCGGGGCGTCGGCGCTGCCGAGCTCCACGTAGGCGAGGTGCGCGGTGACGGCGAGGTGGGTGGCGCCCTTCTCGTCGGTGAACGAGATGAAGGGCGCGGCGTCGCGGACGGCCGCGGTGACGGTCTCCTGGACCTCCTCGGGCGTCTGCTTGGTGCTGAAGGAGAGCTCGCGGGCGGTGTTGACGAGGCCGATACGGATTTCCACGGGGGTGCCTTTCGATGCGTCGGATGCGACGGTGCTCCTCCGAGGTTAGGGCACCCGCCCGCGCGGGCCCGCGGCGTTCACTGAGGGCGGACGGGCGGCGGTCGACGGGGTCCGCGGGCGGGTGCCCGGGTGCTCGGCGGGCCGGACCCGCGGGCGGTCGCGGGCGGCGGCCGCGGGGCCGCCGACGTCGGAGGCCGCCGGTAGCGTGGGCGCGTGACCATCCGGGGATTCCGCCAGCCGTCCGCCTCCGTCGCCGGCGGCGCGGAACCCGCCGTCGAGCTCGACCCGTCGCAGCGCGCCGTGCTGGAGCTGCCCGTCGGCACGAGCGCCGCGGTCATCGGCGCGCCCGGATCGGGCCGCACGACCGTGCTGCGCGAACTGGTGGCCGAGCGCATCCTCGCGCAGGGGCTCGACCCCGCCGAGGTCCTCGTGCTCGCGCCGTCCCGCGCCGCCGCCACCCGCCTCCGCGACGAGCTCGCCCTCCGGGTGGGCGTGCCCACGCTCGGGCCCCTCGCGCGCACCGCCACGTCGGTCGCCTTCGAGGTGCTCGCCCGCCGCGCCGCCGACACGGGCACCGAGCCGCCGCGGCTGCTCACGGGCGCCGAGCAGGACCAGATCATCGCGGACCTCCTCGCCGGGCACGAGGAGCTGGGCACCGGGCCCGCGTGGCCCGATCCGCTGGGCGTCGAGGTGCGTCGGCTGCGCGCGTTCCGCACCGAGCTGCGCGAGCTGCTGATGCGGGCGACGGAGGAGGGCGTCCGCCCGGACGCCCTCGCGGGGCTCGGACGGGTGCACGGCGTCCCCGAGTGGATCGCGGCGGCCGACTTCGCGCGCGAGTACGAGGACGTGGTCGACGCGTTCCGGGGGGACCACCTCGACAGCGCGGAGCTGCTCGCGGAGGCCGTGCTCGTGGTGTCGCGCGGGGAGGCGCTCACGGGGATCCGGCTGGTGGTCGTCGACGACCTCCACGAGGCGACGGTGGCCACGCTCTCCCTGCTGCGCGCGCTCGCGGCCCGCGGCGCCGACGTGGTCGCGTTCGGCGACCCCGACGTCGCGGCCGCCACCTTCCGCGGCGCCGAGTCCGCGGCGCTGGGACGGCTGTCCAGCGTCCTCGGCCTGCCCGACCTCCGCACCCTGGTCCTCGACCGCGTGCACCGGCAGCCGCCCGCGCTCCGCGCGCTCACCTCGGCCGTCACGGCGCGCATCGGCGCGGCGGGCGCCGGACGACAGCGGCAGGCGGCCTCGGCGCCGGGACGGGTGGACGGGCCGGACCCGATCCAGGTCATCGAGGCGCCGACACGCGCGATCGAGCTGGCGCGCCTCGCCCGTCGCCTGCGCGAGGAGCACCTGCTCGGCGGGGTGCCGTGGGCGCGCATGGTCGTGCTGGTGCGGTCCGGATCCCTCGTGCCGCAGGTCGCCCGCAGCCTCGCGACCGCCGAGGTGCCCACGCGCACCGCGGTCGCCGGTCGTGCCCTGCGCGACGACCTCGCCGCCCTCGCGCTCATCGGCGCCGTCGACGTCGCCCTCGGGCGCGTGGCACTCACCCCCGGGGTCGCGTCGGCCCTCGCCACCGGCCCCCTCGGCGGACTCGACGGGGTCGCGCTCCGCCGCCTGCGCCTCGCGCTCCGCCAGGAGGAGCTCGCGGGGGACGGGCACCGGTCGAGCGACGAGCTGCTCGTCGAGGCGCTCGCGGCGCCCGGCCGCCTCGAGACGCTGGACCTCGCACCCGCCCGGCGCCTCGCCGGGCTCGCGCGCACGCTCCAGGGCGCGCGGGAGCTCGCGGCCGCCGACGGCACCATCGAGGAGCTGCTCTGGCACCTCTGGGAGGGCTCCGGCCTCGCGAAGCCGTGGTTCGAGCAGGCGCTGCAGACCGGCATCGTCGCGGACCAGGCGAACCGCGACCTCGACGGCGTCGTCGCGCTGTTCACGGCGGCGCGCCGCTTCGTGGAGCGGAACCCGGGCCGGCCCGCCTCCGACTTCGTCGAGGAGCTGCTCGGCGCGGAGGTGCCGGAGGACACGCTCTCGCCCCAGCCGCTCGCCGACACCGTGCTCGTGGCCACCCCGTCGGCGGTCGTCGGCGCCGGCTACGAGGTCGTCGCCGTCGCCGCCCTGCAGGAGGGCGTCTGGCCGAACCTGCGGCTGCGCGGATCCCTGCTGCACCCCCAGCGCCTCTCCGCGGTCGCCCGCGGCCTCGACCGGGCAAACGTGGACGAGCGCGCCGAGGTCCTCGGCGACGAGCTGCGGATGCTCGCGCTCGCCGTCTCGCGGGCGTCGCGCGCGGTCGTCCTGAGCGCCACGGCCAATGACGAGGAGGCGCCGTCCCCGTTCCTGCGCCTCGTGCCGCCCGCCCCGGGACTCGCCGAGGCGGAGGCCGGCGCCGACGCCGGACGCGTCGCGCAGGACGCGCCGGCCGCGCTGCGGATCCGCCCCGACCACCCCCTGTCCCTCCGCGGGCTCGTCGGCGCGCTGCGCCGGGAGCTCGCCGTCGTGCACCGCGACGCCGTGCTCCTCGACGACGGGAGCGTCGTCTCCGGCGACCGCACCGCGCGGCGGCCGGCCGACGCCACGCGGGAGCGGGGCCTCGCCGCCGCGTCGGCCCTCGCGCGCCTCGCCGCCGAGGGGGCGACCGGGGCGGATCCGGCCGAGTGGTACGGCCTGCGCGCCCCGTCCACCACGGAGCCGGTCGTCGACCTCTCCGATCCCGAGGCGCGCGTCGCCGTGTCCCCGTCGCGCCTGGAGGCGTTCGAGCGGTCCCCGCTGAACTGGTTCGTCGACCAGGCGTCCGGCGGGTCGACCAGCACCGCCATGGGCATCGGCACCATCGTGCACGCCGTCATGGAGGAGGCGAGCCTCGACCCGGACGCCGACCTCCGCCCCGCGGCCCTCGAGGTCCGGCTCGACGAGCGCTGGGGGGAGCTGCCCTTCGAGTCGCCGTGGGTGGGCGAGCGCGAGCGGCGCCAGGCCGGCGAGCTCATCGCGGGCGTCAGCGGCTACCTCCGCGACTTCGCGGCCGACGGCGGGCGGATGCTCGCGGCCGAGGGGTCGTTCGAGCTCGAGGTGGGCGTCGCCCGCCTCCGCGGCATGATCGACCGGATCGAGCTCACGAAGGAGGGACGGGTGGTCATCGTCGACCTCAAGACCGGCCGGCACCACCCGTCGCGGGCCGAGATCCCCGCGCACGCGCAGCTCGGCTCCTACCAGCTCGCCTTCGTCGAGCGCTCGCTCGAGCAGGTGCCCGCGGACGCGCCCTCCGGCGGCGCCAAGCTCCTCTACGTCTCGGGCGGCGTCCGCGGCCTGCCCTACCGCGAGCTGCCGCAGGAGCCGCTGACCCGCGAGGAGCTCGACGGGTTCCGGGAGCGCATCGTCCACGCGGCCGAGGGCATGGCGGGGGCGTCCTTCGAGGGGACGCCGGACCTGGGGGAGCGGGATCCGGGGTCGGCCCGGCGGTACCGCATCCACCTCGTGCGGGCGGTGTCGGCATGAGCGGCGTTGTCGGAGCGGGCGCGGACGGCCTCGCGGACGCCCGCGGGGACCTCGCGCGTCGACCGGTGAGCGCCCACGCGATCGCGGAGACGCTCGGCCTGCCGAGCCCCACCGAGCAGCAGCGGCGCGTCATCGAGTCGCCGCTCGAGCCCGGGCTCGTCGTCGCGGGCGCCGGCAGCGGGAAGACCGAGACCATGGCGAGCCGGGTCGTCTGGCTCCTCGCGAACGGCCACGTGGGGGTCGAGGAGATCCTCGGGCTCACCTTCACGCGGAAGGCCGCGGGGGAGCTCGGGGTCCGCATCCGCGCCCGCATCGAGCAGCTGCAGCAGGCGGGGCTCGCCGCCGCCCCGGCGGACGCCTTCGCGACGCCCACCGTGCAGACCTACAACGCCTTCGCGAACGGCATCTTCCGCGACAGCGCGACCCTCATCGGCCGTGAGGCGGAGTCGGTCGTGCTCACGGAGGCGTCGGCCTGGCAGCTGGCGCGCCGCCTCGTGGTCGAGAGCACGGACCCGCGGCTCCTGGAGCTCGGGCGGGGCGTGGATCCCATCACCCAGGCCGTCATCTCCCTCAGCCGGGCCATGAGCGAGAACGTGGCGGACCCGGCGGAGGTCGTGCGGCTCGCGCGGTCGTTCGTCGGCCTCGAGGAGCTGCCGTTCGGCTCCGCGCGCATCCGCAGGGCGCCGGCCGCCGAGGCCGTCGCCGCGGTCGGCGCGCTGCCGCCGCTCGTCGACCTCGCCATCGCGTTCCAGGAGGAGAAGACCCGCCGCGGGCTCGTGGAGTACAGCGACCAGGTGGCCTTCGCGCTCGCCATCTGCGAGCGGGTGCCGCAGGTCGTCCAGGAGCACCGGACGCGGTTCCGCGTGGTGCTGCTCGACGAGTACCAGGACACCTCCGTCGTCCAGACCCGGCTCCTCTCCACGCTGTTCGGCGGCACGCCGGTGATGGCGGTGGGGGACCCGCACCAGTCCATCTACGGGTGGCGCGGCGCGAGCGCGGCGAACCTCGCCCGCTTCGGCGCCGACTTCGCGCCCGAGGGCGTCGCGGCGGCCGACGTGCCGGTCTACGCGCTCTCCACCAGCTGGCGGAACCCGGGCGCGGTCCTCGGCGCGGCGAACCGCATCGTCGAGCCGCTCACCGCGGCCTCCCGCATCCCCGTCGCGCGCCTCGAGCCCCGGCCCGACGCGGGGGACGGGCGCCTCGACGTCGCGTACGAGGAGACCGTGTCCGACGAGGCGGCGAGCGTCGCCGCGTGGTTCGCGGACCGGCTGCGGCAGCCGGGATCGGACGGCCGCCCCCGCTCCGCCGCGATGCTCTGCCGGTCCCTGAAGGGCGTCGAGCCCTTCACCACCGCGCTCGCGGACCGCGGCGTCCCCTTCCGCGTCCTGGGGCTCGGCGGCCTGCTCGACCAGCCCGCCGTCGTCGACCTCGTCTGCGTGCTCCGCGTGCTGCACGACCCCACCGCGGGCAGCGAGCTCGTGCGCCTGCTCACGGGCGCCCGCTGGCGCATCGGGACGAAGGACGTCCACGCGCTCTCCCGCATCGCGTCCTGGCTCATGGCGCGCGACCACGCGCAGCGGCCCCTCGAGGACGGGGTGCGCCAGGGCCTCCGCGCCTCGGTCGTGCCGGACGAGGTCGGATCCGTCGTCGACGCGCTCGACTTCGTGGTCGGCGCGCCCGAGGGCCACCGCGCGCTCGAGGGCCTCAGCCCGGAGGGCCTCAGGCGCCTGCGCGCCGCCGGCCGCCAGCTGCAGGTGCTCCGCTCGCGCGTCGGACTCGACCTGGTCGACCTCGTCACCGTGGTCCAGCAGGAGCTGCTGCTCGACATCGAGGTCGCCGCCAACGAGACGGACCCGCTCGGCCGGGCGAGCCTCGAGGCCTTCACCGAGCAGGTGGCCGGCTACCTCCAGGGCGACTCCGCGGGCACGCTCGGCCCGTTCCTCGCCTGGCTGGCGGAGGCGGAGCGACGCGACAACCTCGCGCCCCGGACGGAGGAGCCCGAGCCCGGGACGGTGCAGATCCTCACCATCCACGGCTCCAAGGGCCTCGAGTGGGACGTCGTCGCGGTGCCCCGCATGGTCGAGGGCGAGCTCCCGGGCACGCTGCGGGAGAAGAGGGGATGGGTCGCGTTCGGCGCGCTGCCGTTCGAGTTCCGCGGCGACTCGGCCGAGCTGCCCTCGCTCGCCTGGCGCGGCGTGGAGACGCAGAAGGAGTTCGCCGAGGCGATGGAGGCCTTCGGCGAGGAGCTCGAGGAGCGGAACGCGGCCGAGCAGCGGCGTCTCGCGTACGTGGCGATCACGCGCACGCGGTCCGACCTCCTCCTCACCGGCTCGTTCTGGTCCACCCAGCAGAAGCCCCGGTCTCCCGGCGCCTTCCTCCGCGAGATCCAGGAGGTCGGGCTCATCGCGCCCGACGCGCTCCCGGAGTCACCGGAGCTGGCGGAGAACCCGCTCGAGCCCGGGTCGGCGCGCATCGCGTGGCCGCTCCCGCCGCTCGGCCCCCGCGAGGCGCGGGTGCGGGCCGCCGCCGCGGCCGTCGCGGACGCCGACCCGGCGCGCGAGACCGTCTGGACCCGGGACATCGACCTGCTGCTCGCCGAGCGGGACGCCCGCGCCCGCGACGCGGAGCTGGTGGACCTCCCCACGCGCATCCCCGCGTCCCGCTTCAAGGACTTCGTCAGCGCGCCCGCCGCCGTCGCCGCGCGGCTGCGCCGGCCCATGCCCGAGCGGCCCTACCGGCAGACGCGCCTCGGCACGCTGTTCCACGGCTGGGTCGAGGCGCGCTACGGGCCCGCGGGCACCGCGGACGTGATCGACGCGTCCGGCGTCGAGCTCGACCAGGACCCGACCGAGCCGCCCGTGGAGCAGCAGGACCTCGACCGGCTGCGGGCCGTCTTCGAGGCGAGCGAGTGGGCGTCCCGGAGGCCCGAGGAGGTCGAGGTGGAGATCCACATGGAGCTCGCCGGCCAGGTCGTCATCTGCAAGATCGACGCCGTGTTCCTCATCGACGGCCGCTACCGGGTCGTCGACTGGAAGACCGGGCGCACCCCGAAGGACGCCGCCGACCTCGAGCTCAAGCAGCTGCAGCTCGCGCTGTACCGCCTCGCGTTCGCGAAGTGGCGCGGCATCGACCCCGACCTCATCGACGCGGAGTTCTACTTCGTCGCCGACGACGTCTCGCTGAAGCCCGAGCGGCTCTACTCCGAGGAGGACCTCGTGGCGCTCTGGTCGGGCGCGCGCACGCCGGACGCGTCGCGGGCGCCGTCGGGGCCGACGGTGGGCTGAGGCCGGGAGTCGAGCATCTCCTCGACCTGGTCGACGTCCATCACCGGCAGCGTCTCGTGGGCGATGCGCTGCCCCTCGTCGGCGCGCACCGTGTCCACGAGCGCGCTGAGCATGTTCACGGCGTCGTCGATGATGCCCTGGTCGCGCGTGTCGGTCCCGTGCAGGAGCCAGCGCGCGATCTCGAGCTCCGCGTAGAGGAGCGCGCGCTGCTTGAGCTGGCGGTCCACCGTCACGTGATGCGCGGCGTTGTAGGCGCGGAAGACGCTCTCGGCCACGTGCTCGGCGCGCGCGCCCAGCACCCAGTGCAGGTCGTGGGCGGGGTCCGCGACGCGCAGGTCGGACCAGCCGATCATCCCCGTCACGGCGTCGCCCTCGACGAGGAAGGAGGCGGCCTGCACGGATCCGTTGACCACCGCGGGCTGGAACTGCCACAGCGACGCGTCGTCGAGGGCCTCCTCCCACCGGCTCAGCAGGAGGCTCGGCACGAGGGCGGTGGCGGCGGCGCGGTCGATGAGCGCCGCGGTCTGGCTGTGGATCTCCGCGGCCGAGAGCACGGGGAGGCCCGCGTCGGCGACGAAGCCGGTCGGCAGGCTGTGGACCGCGGAGACGGCGGCGCCGATGGAGCGCGCCAGACCGTCGCCCGCGGGGATCTCGTCGAGCGAGATGACGCGCCCCGGGACGTGCCCGTAGACGAACCCGCGCGTCGGCTTGATGGGCGCCTGACCCAGGAACTCGGGCACCTGGAACGGCAGGCGGGAGCGGATCCCGATGCTCAGGGCCCGCAGCGCCACGAGGTCGGCGGACTGCTCGGTCTCGGCGGCCTGGGTCGTGGGCACGCGCACGAGCAGCTCGCGGCCGTCCCGGGTCGAGAGCAGCGCGGAGTCGAAGTCGCCCGCGCCGCCGGCCGTGAAGGGGGTGCTGCGGACCACGTCGAGCCCCGCGACGGCCGAGGTCGCCAACGCGGCTAGAGTGAGGTGGGATCTGGCCATGCCCTACAGGTTAGGTCGCTGGGAGCCCTCCGCCTCACCGCGCCACGCGCTTCCCGCCCCACCCGCGCACCGTCGGCGCACCGCGGCACCGCCGTCCCGCCCCTCGGCCCGTCCGCCCTCGAAGTCGATTGGTCACCCGTGCTCGACAGCTTCCTCTCCCGCCTGCCCCTCTCCCGCGAGGGCGTCGACCGCGACGGCCTCACCCGCGACTCGCCGGCCCTGTTCGACGAGCTGTGGGCGGATCCGGCGACCCGCGTCCTCGCCCTGCACGACCGGCGTGCGCTCGGCACCGTCGCCGACGACCGCGCGGCCCTCGACCTCCTGCCGGTCGAGCGGGTGACCGCGGCGACGATCCGCATCTACCTCGGCCGCACGACGATCGCGCACGCCGGCGAGCCGGTCGGCACGCCGGTCGTCGCCGCCGTCCTCACCGACGCCGCCGCCGCCGAGCTCGAGCCCGCCGCGGAGCGCTGGCTCGACCTCCGCGCCACGGCCGTCCAGCTGGACGACCGCGACGCGGCCCTGTTCACCGGCGCCCTGGCGACCGCCAACTGGCACGCATCGCACCCGTTCTCCCCGAAGACGGGCGAGCCGACCGTCGTCGAGCAGGGCGGCTGGGTGCGTCGCGCGCCCTCCGACGGCTCGCAGGTGTTCCCGCGCACCGACGCCGCGGTCATCATGGGCGTCGTCGACGCCGACGACCGCCTCCTCCTGGGCGCCAACGCGATGTGGGGCGGCGACCGCTACTCGCTGCTCGCGGGCTTCGTGGAGCCGGGCGAGTCGTTCGAGGCGGCCGTGAAGCGCGAGGTCCTGGAGGAGTCCGGCGTCACCGTCGAGGACCCGCGGTACCTCGGCAGCCAGCCCTGGCCGTTCCCCGCGTCGGTGATGGTCGGCTTCCTCGCGCGGGTCTCGGCGACGAGCGGGCCGGCGACGCCCGACGGGGTCGAGATCATCGACCTGCGCTGGTTCAGCCGGGAGGAGCTCCGGGCGTCGCTCGGCGAGATCGCGCTGCCCGGCCCGTCGTCCATCGCCCGCGCCATCATCGAGGAGTGGTACGGCGGCCCCCTCGAGGACGGCGAGCGGGAGTGGTGACCCGCCGACCGTGATCGACCGTCTCGCCCCCGCCTCGCCCGCCCCCTCCTCGCCCGACCCCGCCGGATCCGGTCGCGGACCGGCCTCCGCGGCTCCCGTGGCCGAGCCGGCGGAGGAGGCCCCCACCGCGGAGTCCCTCCTCGACGCGCTCGACGACCAGCAGCGTCTCGCCGCGCAGGCGCTCCTCGGGCCCGTCGTGGTGCTCGCCGGCGCCGGGACCGGGAAGACGCGCGCCATCACGCACCGCATCGCGTACGGGATCCAGGCGGGCGTCTACCCGCCCGAGCGCGTCATGGCCCTGACCTTCACGTCGCGGGCCGCGGCCGAGCTCCGCGGGCGCCTCCGCGAGCTCGGCGCGGGACCCGTCGCCGCCCGCACCTTCCACGCGGCCGCGCTCAAGCAGCTCAACTTCTTCTGGCCGCAGGTGGTGGGCGGCACCATGCCCCGGCTCATCGAGAGCAAGGGCCGGATGCTCGGCCACGCCGCCGAGTCGCTGCGCCTCCGCCTCGACACGGCGGCCCTCCGCGACATGGCCGCCGAGGTCGAGTGGCGCAAGGTGTCGATGACCTCGCTCGAGCAGTACGGCCTCGCCGCGCGCACCACCCGGACGCTGCCGCCGCAGCTCGACGCCGACCAGGCCGTCGCGCTCCTGCAGGCGTACGAGGACATCAAGGACCAGCGCCGTCAGCTCGACTTCGAGGACGTGCTGCTCGCCACCGCGGGCATGATCGAGGCGGAGCCGTGGGTGGCGCAGCAGGTGCGCGAGCAGTACCGGTTCTTCGTGGTCGACGAGTACCAGGACGTCTCGCCGCTGCAGCAGACCCTGCTCGACCTCTGGATGGGCGACCGGCGCGACCTGTGCGTCGTCGGCGACGCCAGCCAGACCATCTACTCGTTCGCGGGCGCCAGGAGCGCCTACCTGCTCGACTTCGCGTCCCGGTTCCCCGAGGCGGCCGTGGTGCGGCTCGAACGCAACTACCGGTCGACGTCGGGCATCACGGAGGCCGCGAACCGGCTGATGCGCGGGCGGCCGGGAGCCCTCACGCTCGTCTCGGCGGACGCGGATCCCGACGGCGACGGCAGGGGCCCCGCGACCGCGAGGGGCCGCGGAACCGGCGCCGCATCGGGCCGGAGGGAGGGCTTCACGGCGCCGCAGGTGAGCGCCTTCCCATCCGACGGCGCCGAGGCGCGGGCCGTCGCGGGCGCCATCGCCCAGCAGATCCAGTCCGGCATCGCCCCCGAGGACATCGCCGTCCTGTACCGCATGAACGGCCAGGCCGCCGTGCTCGAGCAGGCGCTCGGGGACGCGGGCGTCAGCTACCAGGTGCGGGGGTCGCAGCGGTTCTTCGACCGCGCCGAGGTGAAGCAGGCGCTGCTCGCGCTCCGCGGCGCGTCCGTCTCCATCTCCGGCGAGCCGCTGTTCAAGTCGGTGAGCGACGTGCTCCGCGGCCTCGGCTGGAGCCAGCAGCCGCCCGAGCAGCAGGGCGCCGTGCGCGACCGCTGGGAGTCCCTCGACGCGATCATGGGCCTCGCCGAGCGCATGCCCGCGGGCAGCACCTTCCGCGCGTTCACGGACGAGCTGCTCGAGCGCCAGGCCGGCCAGCACGAGCCGACCGTCTCCGCGGTGACGCTCGCCACGCTGCACTCCGCCAAGGGCCTCGAGTGGGAGCACGTCTACCTGATGGGACTCAGCGAGGGGCTGGTCCCGATCAGCTACGCGCAGACGCTCGAGGCGGTGGACGAGGAGCGGCGCCTCCTCTACGTCGGCATCACGCGCGCGCGCTCCGGCCTCCGACTGTCCTGGAGCCGGAGCGGACCGCAGCGGTCGGGTCAGCGGGAGCCGTCGCGGTTCCTGGCAGAGCTCGACACCCGCATCGCGGGTGGAGGCGCGCGGCGCGGCGCGTGATGCGGCCCGTGCGCACGTCGAGCACCGCCTGGTGGCCGTCGAGCGCGTTCCCGCCGCCGGTGAGCAGGAGGTCGACGGGCCGCGCCGCGAGGGCGGCGAGCTCCGCGGGGACGAGCCCCGTGTCCGAACCGCTGTCGCGTCCGAGCAGCTGCGTCGCCATGGCGGGCCATGCCGGGTCCGCGTCCCGGCGCGCGAGGTCGAGGCAGTAGCAGCAGACCGTCCGCCCGGGCTCGACGAGCGGGCCGACCGTCGCGTGCCGGTCCCCGAGCACGACGGGCAGGTGCGGGACGTCCTCCCGGGACCAGCGGCCGTACACGGCCGGGGCGATGGCGAAGTGGGCGACGACGACGGCCAGCGCGGTGCGCGGGTCCGCCTCGGCCGCGGGGTGCTGGCGCCGCACGTGGTGCCCCGCGCGGAGGAGGGCGTCCGCCACGAGCTGCGCGGTCGGGCCGGCGCCGACCACCGCGACCGGTCCGCGTCGGGGCTGTCCGTCGGCGGATCCGCCGTCCGGATCGGGAGCGGCGACGCCGGGGTCGCGCGGGGGCGCGAGCGCCGGCCGCACCAGGTCGAGGAGCTGCGTCACCTGCGCCGGCGTCGCGCCCTCGGTCGCGGCGATCATGTCGAGCCCGCCGCGGCTGATGCCGTGCCGGAGGGCGTCGAGGAGGCGCTCGTCGAGCCGGGACACGGCCGTGAGCACCACGGGCGGGCGGTCGACGCCGATCTGGAGGGAGTCCGGCGTGCGCCAGACGAGCGGGAGACGGGGATCGAGTCGGATGGCCATGGGCGCGGAGAGTGCCCGACGGCCGGGACGCGCGCCGGGCGCGTCCACAGGCGGGCACGCGCGAGGGGCCGGCACCGCGCGTGCGGTGCCGGCCCCGGCATGGCGTGCGCGCCGCGTCAGACGGGGCGGGGGTCCGTCCCGTCGGTGCCGTCGTCCGGTCCGCCGTCGGGCGTGGTGCCCGGCTCGGTGGCGCGGCCCTGGCCGTCCTCCACGGGGCGTCCGGCGTCGGATCCGCTCAGCAGGTCCTCGAGGGCCTGGTCGACCTCGTCGGGCTCCGGGTCGCCCTGGGTGAGGCGCTGGACGAGCGCCTGCGGGGAGTCGATGTCCTCGGAGGTGGGCAGCACGTCCGGGTGCGACCACAGCGCGTCGCGCTGCTCGGCGCCCACCCCGTCGGACACGGCCTGCCACATGGCGGCCGCCTCGCGTAGCCGGCGGGGGCGCAGCTCGAGGCCGACGAGCGTGGCGAAGGCGGACTCGGCGGGGCCGCCGGTCGCGCGGCGACGGCGGACCGTCTCCGCGATGGCCGACGCGCGGGGGAGCCGGACGGTGGCGGCGGCCGTGACCACGTCCACCCAGCCCTCGATGAGGGCGAGCATGGTCTCGAGCCGGGCGAGGGCGGCGAGCTGGGCGTCCGTCTTCGGCGGGATGAGGGACCCGTCGACCATCGCCTGCCGGAGCTCCTCCGGGTTCGACGGGTCGAAGCCCTCCGCGAGCGACTCGAGCCGCTCGGTGTCGATGTGCACCCCCTTCGCGAACTCGGTGATGGAGGAGATGAGCTGCAGGCGGAGCCAGCGGGCGTGGCGGAACAGGCGCGCGTGGGCGAGCTCGCGCACCGCCAGGTAGATCTGCACCTGGTCCTCGGACACGTCGAGCCCGGATCCGAACGACGCGACGTTCTGGGGGAGGAGCGCGGCCTGCTGGTCGTCGAGGAGCGGGATGCCGACGTCGCCGCCGGAGACGACCTCGGTGGACAGCTGCCCGACCACCTGGCCGAGCTGCATGGCGAAGAGCGTGCCGCCGAGGTTCCGCATCATGCGCCCGGCGCCGGCGACCATGCCCTGCATCTCCTCGGGCGCGTTCTGCTGCAGGACGTCGGTGAGGGAGTCGGCGATGCTGAGGGCGACCGGCTCGGCCAGCTGCGTCCACACGGGCATGGTGAGCTCGGTCCACTGCGCGCGGGTGATGAGGCGCGGCGCGACCGTGAGCTGGCTCACGTACGTGACCTCGTCGAGCCAGAGGGCCGCGACCTGGAACGCCTGGTCGAGGGGGGCGGACGCGGCCGCGGTGACCTGGGTCTGCTCCGCGGCGGCGAGCTGCCGGGCGCCCTCGCGGGCGACCTTCCAGTCGACGCCGTCGCCGGTGCTGCTGAGCGCGCCCTGCAGCTGCGCGAGGAGCTGGCGCACCATCTCCGGGTCCTGCGGCAGGCCCGCGGCGCCCGCGAGCTTCTCGGGGTCGATCTGCCCGTCGGCGCCGAGGAACCGTCCGAGCATGCGGCGGAACTCGTCCTCGGGATTCGGGGTGGGCTCGTCGGCCATGGAGGGTCTCCCGGGGGGTCGGAGGGGGACGGATCGCGGGGTCGCGACCCGTGCGACCACGCTAGCCCGCGCCCACGGGAAACCCATCCGGATTCGCCTAGGCTGAGCCGTCGCGGCTTCCGCCCGCCGCGAACAGCGGCCGTGAGCCGCCGCAGAACCCCGACGCGCGGCCGCATCCCGGCCCGTCGCGCGCCCCGACCGCGAGGATCCCGGATGAGCCTGTTCGCCCAGCACGCCCCGCGCGCACCCCGGCCCCCGCGCCGCCGCCGGGTCGGCCGCGTGCTCGCCGGCGCCGGCGCCGTGCTCGCCCTCGCGCTCGGCCTGCTGCCCTCGCCGTACGTCATCGAGCAGCCGGGCCCCGTGTTCGACACGCTCGGCACGAGCGACCACGAGGGCACGGAGCGTCCCCTCATCTCCATCCCGGACCGCACCACCTACCCGACCGACGGGCGCCTCGACATGCTCACCGTGAGCGTCGTCGGCAACCCCGCCCAGCGCCCCGACTGGTTCCAGGTGGTCTCCGCGTGGCTCGACCCGAGCCGCAGCGTCGTGCCGATGGAGGCGGTGTTCCCCGCCGACCAGACGGCCGAGGAGCGCGATGCCCAGAACCAGGTCCAGATGACGGACTCGCAGCAGGACGCGGTCGCGGCGGCCCTCACGGAGCTCGGCATCGACGTGCCGCGGACCCTGCAGGTGCAGAGCATCCTCGACGGCTCCCCGGCGGCGGGCCCCCTGCGGACGGGCGACGCCATCCGCACCGTCGACGGAGCCGACGTGGTCGACCTCGCCGACCTGCAGGCCCGCGTCGCCGCGGCGGGCACGACCACGGCGCTGTCCTTCGGGATCACGCGCGACGGCCAGGACAGCACCGTCGAGGTGACGCCCGCGGAGCGCGACGGCCGTCCGGTCATCGGGATCGTCACCTCCACGGCGTACGAGTTCCCGTTCGAGGTCGACATCCAGCTCGACGACGTCGGGGGGCCGAGCGCGGGGATGATGTTCGCGCTCGGGATCATGGACAAGCTCGAGGAGGGCTCGCTCACCGGCGGGAGGGCCTTCGCGGGTACGGGCACGATCGACGCGGCGGGCACCGTCGGGCCCATCGGCGGCATCCGGCAGAAGCTCTTCGGCGCGGAGCGCGCGGGGGCCGAGTACTTCCTCGCCCCGGCGGAGAACTGCGACGAGGTCCGCGGGCACGTCCCGGACGGGCTGCGCGTCTTCTCCGTCGCGACGCTCGACGACTCGCTGGCCGCGCTCGACGCCGTCTCCTCGGGCGGCGACCTGGACGCGTTGCCCACCTGCTGACGACGGCCGGGCCGGCCGGGAGCGGGTCCGGAGCGGCCCCGATCGAGAGGGCCCCCTTACCAGATCGGGACCCCTGATCGCTCGCAGGTTCCTGGCAAGGGCCCCGCCTAGGATGAGGGCTCCGCTGTCCCCGACTCTGAGGCACACACGTGACAAGCACATCCGCCCGGCCCTCCAGACGGAGCCGAGCCCCTCTCGCCATCACCGCGGCCATCATCGCCGCCCTCGTGATCGCGTTCTTCATCTTCGCCGGCTTCTACGCCGACGTCCTCTGGTACGACCAGCTGGGCTACCTGGGAGTGCTGCTCACGCAGTGGGGCGCGGGCATCGCGCTGTTCCTCGTCGGGTTCCTCGCCATGGCGGTCCCGGTGTTCGTCAGCATCCAGGTGGCGTACCGCTCCCGGCCGGTCTACGCGAAGCTCAACTCGCAGCTCGACCGCTACCAGCAGGTCGTCGAGCCGCTGCGCCGCCTCGCGATGTTCGCGATCCCGGCCGTCTTCGGCCTCTTCGCCGGCGTCTCGGCGTCGAGCGGCTGGCAGCGCACGCTGCTGTGGCTGAACCGCACGCCCGCCGGCACGACCGACCCGCAGTTCGGCCTCGACGTGTCGTTCTACATGTTCGAGCTGCCCTTCTACCACGCGGTCGTCGGCTTCGCCTCGGCCGTCGTCATCATCTCGATGCTCGGCGTGCTCGCCACCAGCTACCTCTACGGCGCCGTGCGGTTCACGGGCCGCGAGGTGCGCATCTCGAAGAGCTCACGCATCCAGATCGCCATCACGGCGGGCGTCTACTTCCTGCTGCAGGGCGTGAGCATCTGGCTCGACCAGTACTCCTCCGTCGTCAACCAGGCGAACGGGCAGCTCATCACGGGCGCCGCGTACTCCGACGTGAACGCGGTCATCCCGGGTCGCGCGATCCTCGCCGGCATCGCCGCCGTCGTCGCGCTGCTGTTCATCGTCACGGCGGTCATCGGCCGCTGGCGCCTGCCGATCATCGGCACCGCCGGCCTCATCGTCAGCAGCATCCTCATCGGCACGGCCTACCCGGCCGTCGTCCAGCGCTTCCAGGTGGAGCCGAACGAGCGGGCCTACGAGGCGCCGTTCCTCGAGCGCAACATCGAGGCGACCCGCGCGGCGTACGGCCTCGCGGACATCGAGGAGATCCCCTACGACGCCACGACGGACACCACGCCCGGCGCGCTCCGCGAGGACGCCGCGACCACGGCCAACATCCGCATCCTCGACCCCGCGGTCGTGGGCGACGCGTTCAGCCAGCTGCAGCAGTTCCGGCAGTACTACCAGTTCGGCGACAACCTCGACGTCGACCGGTACGACATCGACGGCCGCGTGCAGGACACGGTGGTCGCGGTGCGCGAGCTGAGCCCCACCAACACCGGCACCTCGTGGGTCAACCAGCACCTCGTGTACACGCACGGCTACTCGCTGGTCGCCGCGTACGGCACCCAGCGCACGAGCGACGGCCAGCCGGTCTTCCTCGAGTCCGGCATCCCGGCCTCGGGCGACCTCGGCGACTTCGAGCCGCGCGTGTACTTCGGCGAGAACTCGCCCGACTACTCCATCGTCGGCGGCCCCGAGTCCGGCGACAAGGTCGAGCTCGACTACCCGTCCGGCGAGGACGGCGCGGACGAGACGTACACGACGTTCCAGGGGAACGGCGGCCCGAAGGTCGACAACGTGTTCAAGCGCCTCATCTACGCGCTCAAGTTCCAGTCGGAGCAGATCTTCCTCGCGAGCCAGGTCAACGACCAGTCGCAGATCCTGTACGACCGCGACCCGGCGCAGCGCGTCGGCAAGGTGGCGCCGTACCTGACCATCGACAAGGACCCCTACCCCAGCGTGGTCGACGGCCGCGTCGTCTGGATCGTGGACGGCTACACCACGAGCGACCAGTACCCGTACTCGGAGCGCCAGGACATGAGCCGCCTGATCGCGGACTCGCAGCAGACGCAGCCGCTCGTCCCGACGGACCGGATCAACTACATCCGCAACTCGGTGAAGGCGACGGTCGACGCGTACGACGGCAAGGTCACGCTCTACGCGTGGGACACCGAGGACCCGATCCTCAAGACCTGGCAGAAGGTGTTCCCCTCGACCCTCCAGCCGATCTCGGACATCTCGGGCGAGCTCATGAGCCACCTGCGCTTCCCGGCCGACATGTTCAAGGTGCAGCGCGCGGTCCTCGGCAAGTACCACGTGACCGACCCGGGCTCGATCTACTCGAACCAGGACCTCTGGACCACGCCGAACGACCCGACCGCGACCACGGACCCGGGCACGTCGGCGAGCCTCCAGCCGCCGTACTACCTGACCATGCAGATGCCGGGCCAGGACGAGCCGAAGTTCTCGCTGTACACGACCTTCATCCCGCCGGCCACGCAGGACACCGCCCGGAGCGTGCTCACGGGCTACCTCGGGGTCGACTCGGACGCGGGCAGCACGGCGGGCGAGAAGGCGCCGGACTACGGGAAGCTGCGACTGCTGACGCTGCCGAACGACGACACCATCCCGGCGCCCACGCAGATCCAGAACAACTTCAACTCCGACACGAACGTGGCGAACCAGCTCAACCTGCTGGAGCGCGGCGGCCGCACCTCCGTGGTGCGCGGCAACCTGCTGACCCTCCCGGTCGGCGGCGGCCTGCTGTACGTGCAGCCCGTGTACGTCCGCTCCACGGGCGACACGAGCTACCCGCTGCTCCGCAAGGTGCTGGTGGCGTTCGGCGACAAGATCGCGTTCGAGGACACGCTGGACGCGGCCCTCGACAGCATCTTCGAGGGCGACTCGGGTGCCACCGCCGGTGACGAGGGCGTGCCCACCACGCCCGTCACCGACGACGGCACCGGGACCGACGACGGGTCGACCGACGGCGACACGGGCTCGACCCCGACGCCCACGCCGGCCCCGACGACGCCCGCCGCTCCGGCGCAGGACGTGCAGGCGGCGCTGGCCGCGGCCGGCCAGGCGCTGCAGGACCGCGAGGCGGCGTACGCGGCCAACGACCTCGTCGCGGCGGCGCAGGCCGACCAGCGGCTCACCGAGGCGCTGGCACGGGCCATCGAGCTGGGCGGCGCCGAGCAGTAGCCCGGCAGCTCACGAGACGGCCCCGGCGGCCCCGCGATGCGGGTGCTGCCGGGGCCGTCCTCGTCGTGGGGGAGGGCTCGACCCGTCGGCGTGGGCCGAGTGGTCATGAGCACCTCGGAGGTCTGGTAATGTATTCCTCGTAGCGCGGGGTGGAGCAGTTCGGTAGCTCGCTGGGCTCATAACCCAGAGGTCGTAGGTTCAAATCCTGCCCCCGCAACAAGATGAAGGCCCGGTCTCCTCGAGACCGGGCCTTCTGCGTTGCCCGAGGCTGCCGTTCCGGGGCTGCGTTCCCCGGTACCGCTACCGGTTCGTGAGCGCGTCCACCGCGGCGACGATGTCGGCGACCTCCGTGCGCGTCGTGTAGTCCACGTGGACGTCCGCGAAGGACACCGTCCGGTCGGCGTCGACGACGATCACCGTGGGGAACGGGATGTCGCCCGTGCCGTCCGCGTTGCTGTCGGCCACGTCGAAGCCCAGCTGCGCGTGTGCGGCACGCGCCTCGGCGGACGGCTCCGTGACGAGGCCGAGCGCGCGCACGAAGGCGTTGGACGGGTCCGACAGCGTCGGGAAGTCGAGGCCCGCACCGGCGACCGCCTGCGCGCTGCCCTCGGGCGTCTGCGGGCTGACGGCGACGAGCGCCGCGCCGCGCTCCCGGAGCGCCGGCAGCAGCTCGGCCTGGTACTGGCGGAGCGTGAGGTTGCAGTACGGGCACCACGCGCCGCGGTAGAGCACCACGACGGCGGGACCGACGCCGAGGACGGCGGCCAGGTCGACCTCCGCGCCGTCGGGATCGAGCAGGGTCGCCCCGGGCAGGCGGTCGCCGGGGGAGACGGCCCCCGCGGGGACGCCCTCGTCGCGCAGGGACCGCTGCTCGGCGGCGAACACGGCCGACAGGTCCGGCCCGATCTGCTCGGCGAAGCCACGGTCGAACTCGTCGATCTGCGCCTGGATGGTCGTGTCGGTCATGGTGTCTCCTCGTGCCGTCGGGTCGGTGGCCTCACCGTAGGCGGGCGATCCGGGAGGGTCGCGGGCGCGGCGTCACATGGCGTCATGACCGACACCGAACGGACAGGCGCCGGCCGGGGGCGACGTCGGTCGGACGCCGTGTCGGTCGGACGCCGTGCCGGTCGGACGCCGTGATGGTCAGACGCCGCGCCGGCCCGGGAGGAGCGCCTGCGCGAGCGGGAGCACGGACACCACGAGGAGGACCGTGCCGAGCACCTCGTCGTCCGGGCGCAGGAGCACGCCGCCCGCGAGGAGCGCGCCGAAGACGAGGGCCGAGATCGCGCGGCGCAGCGTGCGCTCCAGGGCGCCGACGCGGCGCTCGAGCGTCGGGTCGCTGATGGGGAGGGCGCCGTCGTCGATGCGCGTGAGGAGGGCGTCCAGGCGTCCGGGGAGACGGGCGAGGGTGCCCGCGGTCTCCGACACGCGCGTGCCGAGGTCGCGCACGACGTTGCCGCGCTCCTCGCGGATGAGGCGCTGCGCGTACGGCTCGACGGAGTCCCACAGGTTGAACGCGGGGTCCAGCGCGCTGCAGACGCCCGACGTGAGGGACATCGCGCGGATGATGAGCAGGAAGTCGTCCGGCAGCTGGAACGGGAGCGTGCGGACGACGTCCTGGAACTCGTTCGCGAAGGCGCGGAACTCGCGGGGGTCGACCTCGCGCAGCTCCGCGAAGCCGAGGCCGCCGAAGCGGGCGAACAGGCGCGTCATGGCCAGCTCGAGCTGCGTGGTGTCGGCGGAGGGGAGGAGGACGCCGATGTCGCGGGCGGCGTCGACGAGGCCCTTGCCGTCGCGCGAGGCCGCGGCGATCAGCATCTTGCGGAGGCCGCGACGGGTGCTGGGCGGCACCTCGCCCATCATCCCGAAGTCGATGAAGGTCAAGGTCCAGCCCTGCTCCACGGAGCCGTCGGCCACCGGGGTGACGAAGACGTTGCCGGGGTGGGGGTCCGCGTGGAAGAAGCCGTCGGCGAACAGCTGGTCGAACATGACCGCGGCGAACACCGGCGCGACGTCCACCGGGTCGATCCCGGCGGCGAGGAGCCCCTCGTGGTCGGTGATCTTGATGGCCGTGACGTCCTCGAGCGTGAGCACGCGCCGGGTGCTGCGCTCCCAGACGATCTCGGGGACGGCGACGCGCTCGTCCGCGGCGAACATCTCCTGGAACCGGGCGGAGCTGCGGGCCTCGTGCAGGTAGTCGATCTCCTCGAGGCTCGTCTCGGCGAACTCCTCGACGAGCGCGGGCGCGTCCACCCGGTCGGAGACCAGCCGGACGTGCGTGAGCCAGCCGCCGATGCGCCGGAGCGCGGCGAGGTCGATGCGCACGATGTCGTCGATGCCCGGCCGCTGGACCTTGATGACGGCGCCCGTGAGGCCCGTGTCCGCGGAGTCGAGCGGACCGAGGAGGGCGCGGTGGGCCTGCCCGAGCGACGCGGCGGCGACGGGGGTCTCGTCCACCCACGCGAAGGCCTCGGCGAGCGGCATGCCGAGCTCGCGCTCGGCCAGGGCGCGGATCTCGGGGAACGGCACGGCGGGCACCTCGTCCTGCAGGTCCTCGAGCTCCGCCGTGATCTCGGGCGGCAGGACGTCGAGGCGCGACGACATGAACTGCCCCACCTTGATCATGAGCCCGCCGAGCTCGACGGCGAGCACGCGGAAGCGGCGGGCGAACCGCTTCATGCGCCGGGTGCGCGTGCGGTCGGCGATGCGCCGGAGCCCCACCCGGGGGAGGAACAGCTCGTACCACCACGTGACCGCGAGGTTCCATGCGGCGAAGCGGAGGATGCGGCGGTAGCGGGCGCGCGTCTCCGGGGCGTCGGCCTCGGGAGGGGTCCCGGGGACGGCGCCGGCCGTGGCCGCGGTCACTCCTGGGCGAGGATCGCGTAGAGGCGGCGGCGGACCGCGTCGAGCTCGGAGACGGCCTCGGCGACCTGCGCCGGGCTGCCCGTGCGCTGGACCTGCGCCGCGGCCTGCGCGAGCGACAGGCCGGCCTTCGGGAGGGCCGAGCGGTCGTGGCGGTCGTGCGCGTCGTGCCCGTGCGCGTCGGACGCGGAGGCCCAGGGCGCCGTGATGCCGTCGCGCGCGACCGTGGACCGGCCCGTCTCCGTGAGGGCGTAGGTCTTGCGTCCGTCGGTCGTCTCGGCGGCGATCAGGCCCTCGTCGGCGAGGAGCTGGAGGGTCGGGTAGACCGCCCCGGCGTTCGGGGTCCAGGTGCCGCCGCTGCGCTCGGTGATCTCGTGGATGATGCGGTACCCGTGCATGGGCTCCTCGGCGAGGAGCGCGAGCACCGCGCGGCGGACGTCGTGCTGCCCGTGCGGGTGGCCGTGGTCGGCGCCGGCGCTGCCGGAGCCCCGCGCGTCGAAGCGGGCCCGGAGCGACTCCATCGCCTGCCACACGCCGTCGGCGGCGTCTCCGAAGGCGGATCCTGCGGTCGGGGAGGTGGCGGCCATGTCGAGCTCCTTGCTGTGGGGTGTGCGCGGTGCTCCCGACGATAGGCCGCGGACCTGGCCGCGGGCCCGGGAGGGGCCGGTTCGTCAGCGAGCCGACAGGTCCGCGGGCCCGCGGGACGCCGACCGGTCAGCCGACGGCCTGCGCGAAGCCGCGGGACGGGTCCGCGAGGTGGTCGAGCCCCGCCGGCAGGGCGCGTCCCTTGGCGCTCATCGACTGGGCCCACAGGCGCCCGGCGCGGTAGGAGGACCGCACGAGCGGACCCGCGAGGACGCCGAGGAAGCCGATCGCCTCCGCCTCGCCCTTGATCTCGACGAACTCGTCCGGCTTGACCCAGCGCGCGACCGGCAGGTGCCGGGGCGTCGGGCGCAGGTACTGCGTGACCGTGATGATGTCGCAGCCGGCGTCGTGCAGGTCCGCCAGCGCCTCCGAGACCTCCTCGCGCGTCTCGCCCATGCCGAGGATCAGGTTCGACTTGGTGATGAGGCCGGCGTCCCGCGCCTGCGTGATCACGTCGAGCGAGCGCTCGTAGCGGAACGCTGGGCGGATCCGCTTGAAGATGCGCGGCACCGTCTCCACGTTGTGGGCGAAGACCTCGGGACGCGAGGAGAACACCTCCGCCAGCAGGTCCGGGTTCCCGGAGAAGTCGGTCGCGAGGATCTCGACGCCCGTGCCCGGGTTGTCGGCGTGGATCCGCCGCACCGTCTCCGCGTGCAGCCACGCGCCCTCGTCGGGGAGGTCGTCGCGCGCGACGCCCGTGACGGTCGCGTACCGGAGCCCCATGCGGCGGACCGAGTCGGCGACGCGGCGGGGCTCGTCGGTGTCGTAGTCCGCGGGCTTGCCGGTGTCGATCTGGCAGAAGTCGCATCGACGCGTGCACTGGGACCCGCCGATGAGGAACGTGGCCTCCCGGTCCTCCCAGCACTCGTAGATGTTGGGGCACGCCGCCTCCTGGCAGACGGTGTGCAGGTCCTCCGCCTTCACGAGCTGCTGCAGCGCCTGGTACTCGGGCCCCATGCGGGCCCGCGTCTTGATCCAGTCGGGCTTCCGCTCGATGGGCGTCTCGGCGTTGCGCACCTCGAGGCGCAGCATGCGGCGGCCGTCCGGCGCGGCGCTCATGCGCGGGCCTCGGCGGGGACGGGGGAGGGGACGACGGTGTCGGGCATGGGGGATCCGTTCGGTGCGAGGACGCGGACGAGGTGCGGGCGGAGGAGGGGGACGACGTCGGCGGGCGTGACCGTGCGGCCGAGCACGCGGCTGATCGTGGTGACCCCCGCGTTCCGGATGCCGCACGGCACGATGCGGTCGTAGGCGTCCAGGGCGTTGCTGCAGCCGAGGGCGAAGCCGTGCATGGTGACGCGCTCGGCGACGCGCACGCCGACGGCGGCGATCTTCTCGTCGCGCCCGCCGGGGCCGGCGCCCGGGATCCAGACGCCCGAGCGGCCCTCGACGCGGGAGGAGGCGATGCCGAGGTCGGCGAGGAGCGCGATGAGGACGTCCTCGAGGCGGCGCACGTGGGCGACGACGTCGAGGGGCTCGGGCAGCCGGACCACCGGGTAGCCGACGAGCTGCCCCGGGCCGTGCCAGGTGATGCGGCCCCCGCGGTCGACGTCGACCACGGGCGTGCCGTCGCGCGGCCTGTCCCCGGGCTCCGTGCGCCTCCCCGCGGTGTACACCGAGGGGTGCTCGAGGAGGATGACGGTGTCCTGCGCCCGGCCCGCGACGACGGCAGCGTGCAGGGCACGCTGCTGCTCGAGGGCCTCGATGTACGGCACGGAGTTGGCGCTTAGCCCCGTGACGACGATGTCGACCACGCGGTCAGTGTAGGCGCGCATCGCGGCTGGCAGCGAGCCATGCGCCGGGTGCGGCTCCGCCGGGCATCGGCCGCGCGCGTTGCGGGCGGGCCTGCCGGGGCGGAGGATCGTCCTCGATGACCGATGCGCCCGCCTCCGTTCCCCCGCCCGCCCCCTCCGACCGGCCCGCCCGCGCGCCGCGCGCCGCGCACGTCCTCGAGGTGATCCGCACCGAGCGGCTGAGCCCGCACCTCGTGCGGGTGCACCTCGGCGGGGAGGGGACGCGGTCGCTCCTCGCGCAGGCGGCGCCCGACCGCCTCGCCGCCACCGACGCGTACGTGAAGCTCATGCTGCCGCAGCCCGGGTCGGGCGCCGTCCCGCCGTTCGACCTGCCGGCGCTCCGGGAGACGCTGCCGCCCGAGGCGCTGCCCGCGGTCCGGACCTACACGCTGCGCCACGCGGATCCGGTCGCCGGCACCTGCGCGATCGACTTCGTCGTGCACGGCGACGAGGGGCTCGCGGGACCGTGGGCCGCGTCCGCGACGCCCGGGGACCTGATCCAGGCGAGCGGACCCGGCGGCATGTACCGGCCGGCCGAGGACCCCCGCGTCGTCCGGCTGCTCGTCGGCGACGACTCCGCCCTGCCCGCCGTCGCCGCGGCGCTCGCCGCGATGCCCGCCGACGCCCGCGGCGTCGCGCTCGTCGAGGTCGACGGACCCGACGACGAGCTGGCGCTCGCGGGACCGGCGGGGCTGGAGCTCCGCTGGATCCACCGGTCGCGCGTCCCCGACACCGTGCCGGGCGCGCTCCTCGTCGACGCGGTGCGCGCCCTGCCTCGGCCCGACGGCGAGGTGGAGGTGTTCGCCCACGGGGAGCGCGGCGCGATGAAGGAGCTGCGCGCGCTGCTCCAGGACGGCTGGGGCCTCGACCGCCGCGCCCTGTCCCTCTCCGCCTACTGGGCGCTCGGCCGCGCCGAGGACCGCTTCCAGGCGGAGAAGCGCGAGCCCGTGGGCGCGATCTTCGCCGACTGACGGCGGGCTCCGGGGACGCGCGACGGGCGCGGTGCGCCGCCGCCCCGGTCGGCGGCGCACCGCGGATCCGCCATGCTGGTCAGTGCGCGGAACGCGGCACGACCGCCCGCGCGCACCCCGTCCCCTCACCCCGGAGACCGCCATGACCGCTTCCGCGTCCGAGCCCCTGCCCGCCCCGCCCGTCGTCGCCCCCGGCGAGGCGACCACCGCGGGCATCCCGCACTCCGTCCTCGAGGACGTGCTCGGGCTCCTTACCGGCACCTTCGTGGCCTCGTTCGGGCTGTTCCTCCTCCGGGACAGCGGCGCGGTCACCGGCGGGACCGCCGGCCTCGCGCTGCTGCTGAGCTACACGGGGGTGCTGCCGTTCGGGGTGCTGTTCTTCGTGGTGAACGCGCCGTTCTTCGCGCTCGCGGTGTGGAAGAAGGGGTGGCGGTTCACGATCCGGACGGCGGTCTCGGTCGCGCTGGTGTCGCTGTTCTCGACGCTGCACCCGCTCATGGTCACGGGACTCCAGCTGCAGCCCGTGTACGGGGTGCTGGCCGGGAACCTGCTCGTCGGGATCGGGCTGCTGGTGGTGTTCCGCCACGGATCCAGCCTCGGCGGCTTCAACATCGTCGCGCTGATCGTGCAGGAGCGACTCGGGTTCCGGGCCGGCTACGCGCAGATGATCCTCGACGTGATCGTGATCCTGCTCGGCCTCACGGTCGTGTCCGTACTCGGCGTGGTGCTCTCGGCCCTCGGCGCCGTCCTGCTCAACCTGGTGCTCGCCCTCAACCACCGGCCGGGGCGCTACACCGGCATCTGATCCGCGGGCGTCGCGGCGGTCAGGCCCCGCCCGCGGCCGTCCCGGCGGTCGTGCGCACCGCGTCGTCGGCGCCTGCGGCGGGGTGCCGGAGGTAGCCGCGGCGACGCAGCCCGACCTCCACGGGGAGCGTGGCCAGGGGCGGGATCGCGGCGAGGCCGGCCACGAGCGCGGGCTTCCAGCCCCAGCGCAGGCGCGCCGCGGCGACGAGCGTGACGATCACGTAGAGCACGAACGCGGCCCCGTGGAGGCGGCCGAACACGTACACGCCGAGCTCCGTGGTCTCGGTGACGTACTTGAGGAACATGCCGACCAGGAGGCCCGTCCAGGTCACGGCCTCGATGACGGCGATCACCGCGAAGGCGCGGCCGATGCGCGACGGGCGGTCGGAGCGCTCGCGCGTGCCGCGGAAGAGCGCGGCGATGCCGGTGCGCGCGGCGGATCCTCCCGTGCCGGAGGCGTCGGACGGCCGGGCGGGCCGGGCCCCGGTCTCGGCGGGGCGGGCGGCGTCGGGATGCGGGGCGTTCGTCATGGGGCCTTCCGGGGCGGGGGCGGATCTGGGCGGATCCGGCGGCGGGGCAGGTCACGGCCAGGGTAGGGGCCGGTGCCGGGCGCGAGCTGTGCGGTGCGGGGCCCGCGGGGGGCCGGGGCGCGGCTGGGGTGCGGGGCAGGCTGGACAGGCGTCACTCCGCACCCCGTGCGTGTGCAACCATTTCCACACGAGGCGAATCCGGCCTCGACGATCTGGGGGGATCACATTGGGGGAGCACCACTCTGCCGTCCGTCGCGCCTACGCCCGGCCGACGCGCACGTCGTCCGCGCGCGCACGTCTCGTCGCCGCCGTCACGGGGCTCAGCCTCGGGGTGTCGCTGCTGGTCGCCGTCCAGCCGGCCGCCGAGGCGTCCGCGGCCGCGACCGGCCCGACGCGCGTCGTCGTGGCGCCCGACGAGGGCGCCGGCACGCCCAGCGCCGCGTCGATGATGCGGATCCTGCAGGCCACCGCCGCGCTCGCGCCGTTCACCGCGACGCCCGCTCCCGTCATCGCCGGCACGGCCGTCGTGGGGCAGCGCCTCACGGCGACCACCGCCCGCTGGACCCCCGCGGCGACCACGATCCGGTACGCCTGGCTCGTCGACGGCGTGCCGGTGACCGGCCAGACGAGCACGGCCTACACGGTCCGCGCGGCCGATGCGGGGGCGGTCGTCACGGTCGCCGTCACCGGCAGCCGGTCCGGCCACGAGCCCATCACGCAGACGAGCGCCCCCACCGCGGCCGTCCCCGTGCCCGTCGTCGCGGCCTTCACCGCCGCTCCGCGACCGACCGTCGCGGGCACCCCTCAGGTCGGCTTCACGCTGACCGCCCGCGCCGGCACGTGGACGCCCTGGCCGGCGTTCTCCTACTCCTGGACCCGGGACGGCATGCCCATCGGCGGGCAGACGGGCGTGACCTACCGGGTGACGGACGCCGACGCGGGGACGGCGATCGCCGTCACCGTGACCGGCACGAAGGCCGGGTACGCGACGACCTCCCTGACGGGCGAGCCGATGGCGGTGCCGTCGAAGCCGGCGCCGACGCCGACGGCGACGCCTGCGCCGACGCCGACCGCGACGCCGACGGCGACGCCCACCCCGGCCCCGACCGCCGGCCCGACGCCCGAGCCGAGCGCGGGCCCGACGCCGACGCCGACGGTCGCGCCCACCCCCGTGCCGACCGCCCCGGCGGCGCTGCCGTTCGCCGCCGCCGCGACGCCGACGATCGCCGGGACCGCCCGGGTCGGCTACACGCTGTCCGCGCGCGCGGGCACGTGGTCGCCCTGGCCCGCCTTCTCGTACTCCTGGCTCCGCGACGGCGCGCCCATCGCCGGACAGACGGGCGTGACCTACCGCGTGCAGGCGGCGGACGCGGGATCCCGCATCAGCGTCGCCGTCACCGGCACGAAGGCCGGGTACGCGACGCGCTCCCTCACCAGCACGGAGCTGCCGGTGCCCGCCGCGAGCACGCCGACCCCGGCACCCACCGCGCCCGCGCCGGAGCCCACCCCGCCGCCCGCCGACGTGCCGTACCCCGTCGCGTCGACGCCCACCATCGCCGGGACCGCCCAGGTCGGCTTCACGCTGTCCGCCCGCGCCGGCGTCTGGACGCCGTGGCCGGCGTTCTCCTACCGGTGGACCCGCGACGGCGTCGCCATCCCCGACCAGACCGCCGTCACCTACCGCGTGCAGGAGGGCGACCAGGGGACGACGATCGCCGTGACCGTCACCGGGACGAAGGCCGGATACGTCACGCAGTCCCTCGACAGCGCGGGCCTCCTCGTGCCGCTGCCGGAGGTCGCGCCGCCGCCGCCCGCACCGGAGCCCGAGCCGGAGCCCGTCCCCGACGTGGCCTTCGAGGCCGCTCCGGACCCGTCGATGACGGGCATCGGCCTCGTCGACTACACGCTCACCGTCAAGGCCGGCACCTGGGCGCCGTGGCCGTCGTTCGCGTACCAGTGGCTCCGCGACGGCGTCCCCATCCCGGACCAGACCGGACCGGCGTACCGGGTCGTCGCGGGCGACGTCGGCACGAGCATCGCCGTCGCCGTGACGGGCACCAAGGCGGGCTACGTCACCGAGACGCGGACGAGCCCCGGGACCCCGGTGCTCGCGACGCCCGTCCCGCCGCCGCCGCCCGCGCCGGCGCTGCCGTTCGAGGCGACCCCCGCTCCGGAGATCCAGGGGACGGCCGTCGCCGGGGGAGCGCTCCGCGCGCAGACGCCCGCCTGGACGCCCGAGGCGACCGCGTACTCCTACAGCTGGGCCCGCGACGGCGTGGCCGTGCTCGGCGCGACCGACGCCGCCTACGCCGTGCGCCGGGCGGACGCGGGCACCCGGATCACCGTGACCGTCACCGGGACGCGCACGGGCTACCAGGGCGCGAGCCGCACGAGCGAGCCCACCGCGGTGGTCGTCGACGCGTTCGACGTGCCGCCCGCGCAGCCCGTTCCCGCGCCCGGCGACGAGCCGTTCGCCGCGGCGCCCGCTCCCGCGATCACGGGGACCGCGTCCGTCGGGTCCACGCTCACGGCCGAGACGGCCGCGTGGACGCCCGCCGCCACGACGCTGACCTACGTCTGGAAGCGCAACGGGGTCGTGGTGCCCGGCCGCACCGCGGCGACTTACGTGCCGGCGCCGCGCGACGCGGGGTCGCAGGTCACCGTCACCGTCACCGGAAGCGCCGCGGGCTCCGCGCCGACGTCGCGCACGTCGGCCGCGCGGACCGTGGAGTCCACCGGGGAGGGCTACGACGTCGTCGTGGTGCTCGGCCAGTCCAACGCGCAGGGCGTCGGCACCGGCTGGGATCCGGCCGTCGACGTGAGCGTGGCCGGGCTCGACCAGCTGGCCGGGAGCGGCACGCGGGCGGGCCAGATCGTGCCCGCCAAGGACTCGCTCAGCCACGTGACCACATGGACGACCACGGGCGGCGTGCAGTCCGTCGGACCCGGGATGCAGCTCGGCCGCCGGCTGCTCGCCGACGCGCGCCCGGGCCGGAAGGTGCTCATCGTCCCGGCCGCGATGGCGTCGACGAGCATGACGGGCGACGGCTCCTACGCCTGGAACCCCGCCGACACGAGGTCGCGCGTGAACCTCTTCACGCGCGCGCTCGGGCAGATCGACCAGGCCCTCGCGCAGGATCCCGACAACCGCCTCGTCGCGGTCGTCTGGGCGCAGGGCGAGTCCGACGCGACGCGCACGGACGCCGCCGGGTACCAGGGGATGCTGCTCGACCTCGTCGACCGGCTGGGTGCGCGCTACGGCGAGGTGCCGTTCCTCATCGGCGGCATGGTGCCCGAGTGGCTGAACGCCTCGCCGCTGCGGCAGGCGATCGACACGGCGCAGCAGGGGATGCCGGCGCTGCGGTCGAACGTGTCGTACGTCCCCGGCGCGGCCGGCCACAGCAGGGTCGAGGACTCCATCCACTACACCGCGGCCGGGGCCCGGGCGATGGGCGACAAGTACTTCGCCGCCTACCAGCGGGCGACGGGAGCGGTGCAGATCTCGAGGTAGCGGCCGCGACGGCCGTGGTGCCGGGTGCGGCGGGTTCGTTGCCGCACCCGGCGCCGCATCAGGCCGCGGGGTGCAGGACGACCTTCGTGTACCCGTCGACCCGCTTGTCGAACCGGTCGAAGGCGTCGACCGCGTCGTCGAGCGGGAGCTCGTGCGAGACGATGCGGCCGGGCGTCGCGCGCCCCCGGATGATGAGGTCGCGGAGCTCCCGGTTGTACCTCTTCACCGGGCACTGACCGGTGCCGATGCTGATGCCCTTGGTGAACGCGGTGCCGAAGTCGAACGCGACCCGGCCCTGCTTCGCCTCCTCGGTGGCGCCCTCGGGGTCCGACGGGTTGTAGACGCCCACGACGCCGATCGCGCCGGTGGCCCGCACGACGGAGACCAGGGCGTCGAGCACCATCTCGGGGTGCTCCTCGCCGGTGTGGTCGTGCGCCTGGTAGCCGACGGCCTCGACCCCGCTGTCGACGCCGAAGCCGTCCGTCAGGTCGGTGATGGCCTCGGTCACGTCGACCTTCGAGAAGTCGATCGCGGTGGCGCCGAACTCCTCGGCCAGGGCCAGGCGGTCCTCCTGGTAGTCGACGACGAAGACCTGGGAGGCGCCCCGGATCATGGCGCTGTGCGCCGCCATGAGGCCCACGGGTCCGGCGCCGAAGATCGCGACGGTCTTGCCCGGCGCGACCTTCGCGAGCTCCGTGCCGTGGTATCCGGTGGGGAAGATGTCGGACAGCATCGTGAAGTCGAGCTCGTGCTCGGTGCCCTCGGGGAGCTCGAGCAGGTTGGAGTCGGCCCACGGGACGCGGAGCAGCTCGGCCTGGCCGCCCCAGTACGGACCCATCGCGGGGTAGCCGAAGCCGGCGCCGGGCTGACCGGACGGGTTGGCGCGCAGGCACGCGGAGGTGGAGCCCGCGGTGCAGTTGCGGCACGTGCCGCAGGCGAGGTTGAACGGGACGGAGACCCGGTCGCCGACCCTGATGCGGTCGACCCCGGCGCCGACGGCCTCGACGACGCCCATGTTCTCGTGGCCGAACACCATGCCGGACTCGAACTCGACCCGGCCCTCGTAGGGGTGCAGGTCGGAGCCGCAGATGTTGGCGCTCGTGATGCGGATGTTCGCGTCGAGCGGGCCCTGGATCGTGGGATCCGGCACCTCCTCGACCGCGACGTCGTACGGTCCCTTGTAGACGACGGCCTTCATGGTGGTCCTCCTTCGTGGTGGGTGGACGTCCAGCCGACTCCGGTGCGGGTGGGGACCCGGATCCGGGCGGGGGGCTGGACCCGGGTGCCGGGATGCGACTATGGGAGGCGTCCGGCGGACGCCGTCCGCGGTCCCCGGACGGTCCCCGCCCGTCCCGTCCCGTCCCGTCCCGTCCTGATCCGGAGGATCCATGCCGCACCCGCTCCCGCACGTCGTGTTCGTCTGCGCCCGCAACGGCGGCAAGTCGCAGCTCGCGGCGGCCCTCCTCCGGCACGCGGCGGGGGACGCCGTGCGCGTGGCGTCGGCCGGGACCGATCCGGGCACCTCGCTGAACGCCCTCGCCGTGGAGTCGCTCGCGGAGCTCGGTATCGAGGTGGGCGACGAGCACCCGAAGCCGCTCACGGACGACATGGTGCGGGCCGCCGACCTGGTGGTCGTGCTCGGCGCGGAGGCGCACGTGGACGGCGACCAGGGCGTCGCGGTCGAGACGTGGATCACGGACGAGCCGTCCGAGCGCGGCATCGAGGGCATGGAGCGCATGCGGCTCGTGCGCGACGACATCCGCGCCCGCGTCGAGGAGCTGCGCGCGCGGCTCGGCGGAGGGGCCGCCGCGGGCTAGGCCCCGACGCGCGCCGGCCGGCGCGCGACCAGCGCGTCCACGTGGCGCTCGAGGACGCCGAGCGCGCGGGCGCCGCGTGCCGGATCCGGCTCGGCGACGAGGAGCTGCAGGGCGAGCCCCGCGACCAGCGCCTGCAGGTGGTCGGCCTCCGCCTCGGGATCCGCGTCGGGTCGGAGCAGCCCCGCCGCCCGCAGCAGGGCGAGCTGCTCGAGGCACGTCTCGCGGGCGGCCGCGTGGGCACGGGCGCGCACCTCGCGGAGCCGGGGATGCGACGCGGCCTCGGCCACGAGCGCGGCCGTGACCTCCGCCTCCGCCCGCCGCGCGTCGTCGAGCGGCAGGCGCTCGGCGAGGACGCGCACGGCGCGACGCCGGGCGTCCGGGTCGGCGCGCCGGCTGCGGATGCGGGCCGCGGTCCGCTCCGCCACGAGCGCCGTCGCGTGCGCGACGAGGTCGATGCGGCTGGGGAAGCTGTGCCGGAGGGATCCCGTGCTGAGGCCCGCCTCGGCGGCGACCGTGCGGACCGAGACCCCGCTCGCGCCGTCGCGGCGGATGACCCGCCAGACCGCCTCGGCGAGCTCGTCCTCGCGACGGGCGTGGTCGATCAGGCGCGGCATGGCGTCACGGTAGCACCGCGATCCGGACGGCTCGCGGCGGCCCGGCGAACAGCCGTCGAACGGTAGCGTCGAGGGGATGAGCGCCTTCTCCCCGCCCTGTGGGCCCGTCGTCGGCTGGGCGGACGGCGAGGTCGTCCGCGCCACCGGCATCCCCTACGCGACCGCGGAGCGCTTCGCCCCGCCCGTCGCGCACCCGGACTGGACGGCGCCGCGCGACGCGACCTCCTGGGCGCCCGCCTGCCCGCAGGCGCCGATGGCGGAGCTCGACGCCGTGCTCGGGAGCTTCTCCGGGCTCGCCGTCGACGAGGACTGCCTGCGCGTCTCGGTCACGGTGCCGCGCGACGCGGGGCCGGACGCCGCGCTGCCCGTCATGGTGTGGATCCACGGCGGCTCGTACGTGTCCGGGGCGGGGGACGTGCCGATCATGGATCCGGCGCCCCTCGTCGCGGAGCAGCGCGTGGTGGTCGTCACGGTCACCTACCGCCTCGGGCTCCTCGGCTACCTCGGCGACGGGCGGGACCGGCCGGCGAACCTCGGCCTCCTCGACCAGCTGCAGGCGCTCCGCTGGGTCGCGCGCAACGTCCGCGCGTTCGGCGGCGACCCGGACCGCGTGACCGCGTTCGGGCAGTCGGCGGGCGGTGACGCGGTCGCCCACCTCATGGCGGTGCCGGAGGCCGCGGGGCTGTTCCGTCGCGCCATCGTGCAGAGCGCGCCGCTCGGCATCGCGCGCGGTCGGCGCCGGATGAACGCAGCCATGGCGCGCGCCACCCGCGGCCTGACGGCGAGCATGCCGGTGCAGGACGTGGTGGCCCGCCAGGCCGCGGCGGAGCGCGCCGCCGTGCCGTACGGACTCATCGGCGCCATGCCGTTCGGCACCCAGTACGGGCAGGCGCCGCTGCCGGCCGGGTCGCGGCTCGAGGCGGCCTGGGCGCGGGCGGCACCCGGGATCGACCTGCTCATCGGGAACACGGCCGAGGAGGCGCGGCTGTTCCTGCCGGGCATCCCGTGGCTCGCACGCCTCACGCGGCTGCCCGTCGTCGGGCCGCTCGTGCGCCGTGCCGCCGTGGCGGCCGTCACGGGCATCGTCTACGGCCGCCCGGGGCGCCGGTTCGCGCGCCGGCACGCGCGGGCGGGCGGCACGGCGCACCGGTACGCGATCCGCTGGTCGGCGCCCGGGAGCCCCTTCGGCGCCGCGCACACCGTGGACCTGCCGCTCCTGTTCGGGGACGAGGAGGCGTGGCGCGGTGCCGGGCTCCTCGCGGGTGCGCCGTGGGAGGGGATCCAGCGCGACGCCCGGCGGGTGCGGCAGGTGTGGGGGGACTTCGCGCGCGGCGAGATCCCGACGCGGCAGCTGATCCCGGGCGTGCTCGAGCTGCGGCGCGTCGCCGGCTGACCGGCGCGTCACCCGGAGGCGGCCGGCCGGCTCCCGGCCGATCGGCACCCGCTCGGGGGCCGTGGCGCACCGCCGCCGGGACCGTCTCGGGCAGGCTGGACGGGGTCCGCATCCGGACCCCGCCGACCCCGAGCCGCCCACCAGGAGCCCCGTGTCCCCGTCGAAGCCGTCCCGCACCGCCCGCGAGCGCCGAGGGGCGATGGTCTTCACGGGCGTCCTCATCGCCGTCGTCCTCGTGCTCTCCACGGTGGCCGCGCTGCGGCCGGGCGCCGTGCCGCTGTGGGCGTTCCTCGGGCTCACCGGTGCGGGCATCGCCGTGGCGCTCGCCGTCTACGCCGTGCGGAACGGCTGGGTCCGGGTCCTGCTGCTCGTCGGCGTGGTCGGCGTCGCGTCCGCCCTGAACGCCTCGTCGATGCTCGGGGCGTCGATCCCGTTCGTGGCGGGGGCCTTCGTCGGCGCCCTCCTCTCCCGCGACGAGTGGCCGTGGCGCCGGAGCCCCGAGGAGCGGTTGCGCGCGAGCCAGCCGCGGCCGCTCGCGAGCATCCGGCCGTGGTCGGGATCGGGCCTGTCGGCGACGCTCGCGGACGTGCCCGTCGGGCGGCGCGGGACGACGGAGACGGGCGTGCGGCTGGAGGCCGGGGACGTGGCGCAGCGCTTCCGCGTCGACGAGCTGCACGCCCTGGCCACCGGCCGCGGCGGCATGGCGGAGTCGGTGGACGCGGACCGGCCGGAGGTCCCGGGCGGCACCGTCTACCTCGTGCGCGTGGACACGGCGTCCCCCGACTCCATCGTCGGCGAGGTGCTCGTCGGCCTCCCCGGCGACGCGCTCGCGCTCGTGCCCGTCCGCGATCCCATGCCCGGCCCCGCGGCCGTGCTCACGGGTGCCGACGCGGCGTCGTTCCGCGCGTGGGCGCTGACGATCCCGGCGCCCTAGGCGGATCCCTCGGGAACAGGGCCCCGGAGCAGGGCCATGACGGCGGCGGCGACGACGTCCGGATCCGTCACCGGCACCATGTGCTCGGACCGCGTCGCCGGGATCCACGCCCCGTCGGCCGCGGCTGCGGCCGACGCCTGGTGCGCGCGCACCAGGTCGACGCGCTGCCGTCGCGTGAGCGGGCTGGACGCCGTGCCCGAGATCACGCGGACCGGCACGCCGGGGAGCGTCGAGGACGATCCGGGGTGCGCGGCCAGCGCCTGGAGGCCCGCGAGGACGTGCCGCTGCTCGGCCGCGGTGGCGCGCGCGGCCGGGACGGACCCGGCCGCCGCGACGGCCGGGGCCAGCAGATCCGTCGGCAGCCCCCGGAGGGCCGTCCGGTGCAGCGGCGCGAGCAGGCCGAGGCGCGCGAGCGGCACGAGCAGCGCCGCCTGCGCGTCGACGGCCACGCGGACGAGCGGGCCCGCGTACGCCCGCGCGCGCTCGTCGCTCGGGTCCACGAGCACCACGCCCGCGGTGCGGAGCCCGCGTGCGATGCGCCGCGCTGCGACGACCCGCACGACGGGCCCGCCCCAGCTGTGGCCGACGAGCAGGAGCCGCCGGTGCGCCGTGGCGCCCACCACGGCCTCGAGGTCGTCGGCCAGGCGGGCCAGGTCACGGGGCGCGGGATCCGGGTCGCTGGACCCGAGCCCCGCCCGGTCGTACGCGACGACCCGGCACGCGCCCGCGAGCCGCGCGTGCACGAGGCCCCAGGTCAGACCGCTGCCGCCGAGACCGGCCTCGAGGACGATCAGGTCGTGGCCGACGCCGGCGGTCACCGTGCGCAGGAGACGGCCGTCCGAGGTCCGTACGGAGCCGGGCTCGCCGAGCGGGGGAGCGCCGCCGGGGTGCCGGACCGGCCGCCGCGGAACCCGCCGCCCGTGCGGAACCTCCGGGCGGATGCTCACGCGCCCGCTCCGAGGACCGGCCACGGCCGCGGCGACCGGTCGTCCGTCGCGAGGAGGCCGGCCAGCCAGTCGTCCTCGCGGCCGTCGCGGCCGAGGGCCCCGAGCCGGGCGACGCCCTCGAAGCGGAAGCCGAGGGCGCGGGCGACGGCGGCGGATCCCGCGTTCCCGGCGTACGCCCGCCAGCCGATGCGCGCCAGGCCGAGGCCCGGCACCCTGTCGAACCCGTGGCCGACGACGGCTGCGGCCGCCTCCCGCATGAGCCCGCGACCGCGTGCCCCGGGCGCGAGCCAGTACCCGATCTCCGCGGCGCCGTCCGCGACGTCGTGCAGGCCGACCGTGCCGACGAGCGCGTCGCCCTCGACCACGGCCCAGGTGAGGCGGTCGCCGGCGGCCCAGCCGTCGGCGCAGTGCCCGGTGACGTACGCGACCGCGTCGTCGCGGCCGTACGGCACGGGGACGGGGACGAAGCGCTGGATCGCCGGATCCCGGCAGGCGGCTGCGATCGCGTCGACGTCGCCCACGACGGGCGGGCGCAGCGTCAGGCGCGGGGTGCGGAGGGTGACGGGATCCATCGGCCCACGCTACCGGCCGGGATCGGGGCCGGCGGCCGGGCCGCCGGGACGCGACGACGGCCCGTCCCCACGTGCGGGGACGGGCCGTCGTCGGCGTCGCTCGGAGGCTCCCCGGGGGAGGCTCCGCGGATCAGTCGCGGGGCTTGCGTCCCCGGCGCTCGGGCGCCGCGCCGCGCTCGGCGGCACGGGGGCCGCCGCGATCGGGGCGGATGTCAATGGGCCGGCCGTTGATCTGCGTGCTCGACAGGCGGTCGAGCCTGTCCTGGTCGAGGCCGGCGGGCAGCTCGACCAGCGAGAAGTCCGGACGGATGTCGATGTGGCCGAAGTCCTCGCGGCTGAAGCCGCCCTCGTTGGCGAGCGCGCCGACGATCTGACGCGGCTCCACCCGGTGCCGGCGGCCGACGTCGATGCGGTAGGTGGCCATGTTCCCGCTGCCGCGCGCGGGGCGGGGGCGGCGCTCGCCGCGGTCGTCGCCGTCGCGGGACGGGCGGTCGTCGCGGCGCTCGCGCTCGACGCGCGGCGGGCGCAGGTCGTCGGCGGAGAGGAGGAGCGGCGTGTCGCCCTGCGCCACGATGGCGAGGGCCGCCGCCACGTCGGACTCGACGACGTCGTGGTGGTTCACGTAGTGGCCCACGATGTCGCGGAACGCGTCGAGGCGCTCGCGGTCGTCGAGCGCCGCCGTGATGGCGTCGTCGAAGCGGGTGAGGCGCGTGACGTTCACGTCCTCCGCGCTCGGCATGCGCATCTCGGTGAGCGGCTGGCGGGTGGCCTTCTCGATGGCGGTGAGGAGGCGGCGCTCGCGCGGCGTGACGAAGCTGATGGCCGCGCCGCTGCGCCCGGCGCGACCCGTGCGGCCGATGCGGTGCACGTAGGACTCGGTGTCGATCGGGATGTCGTAGTTGACGACGTGGCTGATCCGCTCCACGTCGAGGCCGCGGGCCGCGACGTCGGTGGCGACGAGGATGTCGAGCTTGCCGGACTTCAGCTGCTCGACCGTGCGCTCGCGCTGCGCCTGCGCGACGTCGCCCGAGATCGCGGCGGCGGCGTACCCGCGGGCGCGGAGCTTCTCGGCGAGCGTCTCCGTCTCGTTCTTGGTGCGGACGAACACGATCATGCCCTCGAAGTTCTCGACCTCGAGGATGCGGGTGAGGGCGTCCACCTTCTGCGGGTACGACACCATGAGGTACCGCTGCGTGGTGTTCGCGGAGGTCGTGGTCTTGTTCTTGACCGTGATCTCCTCGGGGTCCTGCAGGTACTTCCCCGAGATGCGGCGGATCTGCGCGGGCATCGTGGCCGAGAACAGCGCGATCTGCTTCGACTTCGGCGTGTCCGCGAGGATCGTCTCGACGTCCTCCGCGAAGCCCATCTTCAGCATCTCGTCGGCCTCGTCGAGCACCAGGAACTTCAGCTGCGACAGGTCGAGGGTGCCCTTGTCGAGGTGGTCCATGATGCGCCCGGGGGTGCCGACGACCACGTGCACGCCGCGGCGGAGCGCCGACAGCTGCACGCCGTAGCCCTGGCCGCCGTACACGGGCAGCACGTGCACGCCGCGCATGCCGGACGCATAGCGCTCGAAGGCCTCGCACACCTGGAGCGCGAGCTCGCGCGTGGGCGCCAGCACGAGCGCCTGCGGCGTCTTCTGCGCGACGTCGAGGTTCGAGAGGATCGGCAGCGCGAACGCGGCCGTCTTGCCGGTGCCGGTCTGGGCGACGCCGAGGACGTCGCGGCCGGAGAGGAGGGAGGGGATCGTAGCGGCCTGGATGGCCGAGGGGGTCTCGTAGCCGACGTCCTTGAGCGCCTTGAGCACCTGGTCGGAGAGGCCGAGGTCGCTGAAGGTCGTGCGGGGGGCGGCGTCCGCGTCGGGGGTGGATGCGGTGTCGTCAGTGCTCATGCCTCAACGGTAGGGGGTCGGGGACGATCCGCGCCCCACGGCGGGCGCATCCGGCGGGCGAGCGGCGGGCGCAGCCGCCGTGCGCGGGGCGGGGACGGCGGGCCGGGTGGGCGGAGTGGAGCCGGGCCGGATCGCGTCAGGATGGACCGTGCCCTTCACCGTCAGCCATGCCGTCGTCGCGCTGCCCGCCGTCCGCGGGCCGCTCCCCGCGGCGGCCGTCGCCGCCGGCGCGATGGCCCCGGACGTGCCGCTCTTCCTCCCCGTCGGCCTCGACTACGCGGCGACGCACGCCGTCCCGAGCCTCCTCGTGACCGCGCTCCCGGCGGCGGGCGTGCTCCTCGGGGTCTGGCTGCTCCTGCTGCGGCCGGCCGCCGACGCGCTGCTGCCCGCCCGCGTCGCGTCGCGGCTGCCGCGCGCGTGGGCGCGGCGAGCCCGGCCGACGGTCCGCGGCGCGCTCCTCGCCCTGGCCGCGCTCCTCGTCGGGGTGCTGACGCACGTCGCCTGGGACGCGTTCACGCACGCCGGGCGCCTCGGCTCCGAGCTCCTGCCGGCGCTGGCGGAGCCGTGGGGCCCGCTTCCCGGCTTCCGGTGGGTCCAGTACGCCTCGTCGGTGGGCGGGCTGCTGGTGCTCCTCGTCGCGGGGGTCCGCTGGCTCCGGCGCACCGAGCCGCGGCCCGCACCGCGCGGTGGCGCGCACCCGGGGGAGCGGGCGCCGCGCCGGGCGCTCGCCGCGACCCTGCCGCTGATCGCCGTGGCCGCGGTGCTCGTGCCCGTCCTCCTCGACGGCGTGCCGCAGGACGTCGACGCGCTGCGGTCCGTGGTGTTCGCGGCCATCACGCGCGGAGGGGCGGCCGCGGTCGCCGCCGTGCTGCTGGCGGCGCTCGCCGTGCGGGTCATCCGCGGGCGCGCCGGGCGCGCCGGGCGTCCGGCCGCCGCTGCGCCCACCGCCCCCTGACGCGCGGGACCGGGAGGGGTGGCCGTGGCCCTTCCGGACCGCCACACTGGCGGCATGGCCGCAGCGAAGACGATGCCCACCGACCAGGACGTCGCCGCGTTCCTCGACGCCGCGACGCCTCCGCGCCGCCGCGCCGACGGGATCCGGCTCGCCGAGGTGTTCGGGGAGGTGACGGGCGTCGACCCGGTCATGTGGGGGCCCTCGATGGTCGGCTACGGCAGCTTCCGCTTCGTCTCCGCCCGGGATCCCCGGACGCGCGGGACCTGGCCGCGCACCGCCTTCTCGCCGCGGAAGGCGCAGCTCTCCCTCTACGGGCTGAAGGACCTGCCCGCGGGCGCGGCCCTCCTCCCGTCGCTCGGCACCTTCACCGAGGGTGCCGGCTGCGTGTACGTGCGGACCCTCGACCACGCGGACCTCGACGTGCTCCGCCGCCTCATCGCCATCGCGTGGGCGCGCCCGGACGATCCGGAGCCGGGGGCGCGCTGAGCCCGACCAGCCCGTCGTGCCCGGGGGCACGGCGGAGCCGGGCTCACCCGTCGACGTGGGCGTCCAGCCCCATGGGCACGAACGAGCTCCACCGGCCCTCGTCGTCGAACAGGTGGCCCGTGCGCTTCGCGACGCGCGGCACCACCCAGCGGTCCACGATGCGCAGGTTCTGGAACACCCGGGTGAGCTTGCTCTCGATGTCGTCGAGCTCCTCGAGGTTCCGCAGCCAGAGCGACGCGACGAGGTTCGCCTGCCCGGTGACGGAGGCGCACATCCTCAGCTGCGGGAACAGCCGGAGGGCCGCCGCGACCTTCTCCATCTCGGCCTGCGCGACGCTCAGCCAGATCATGGCCGAGCTCTCCCAGCCGAGGAGGTTGTAGGCGAAGTCGATGCGCCAGCCCACCCAGCTGGCCGCGAGGAGCGTGTCGATGCCGCGCGACACGGACGCGAGCGACTTGCCCACGCGCTGCTGCACGGAGGAGACCGGTCGCCGCACGTCGTCGGTGAGCGCCTCGATGAGGTCGAGGTACGTCTGCGTCGGCGCCGCGCGGCGCGGGTTCTGCGGCAGCGTCGCCTCGACCGCCCGGGCCTGCGCCGCGGTGAGGGCGGGCACGCGGTAGCTCGACCCCTCCGTGAAGAAGCGGCGGACGTGGTGGGTGCGCGTGCCGGCGATGCCCGGCACCGAGCTGCCGAGCTCGTCGACGAGCCGGTCGATCGCGAGGAGGTCGGCCGCCGAGAGGGTGAGGTAGAGGTCCCGCGACCCGCTCGTGCAGTGCACGCTCGTGATCTGCCGGCGGCCCGAGACCGCCCGGATGACGTCCTCGCGATGGCCCGGACGGCACATGACCTCGACCAGCGCGATGCGGCGGGGGAGCGCGAGCCCCTCGGTCGCGCCCGCGCTCGGCGGCTCCAGGTAGAAGCACGTCGACCACACGACCCGGTCGTCGAGGAGGCGCTGCCAGCGCCTCGAGAGGGTCGACGCGTCGACCTGCAGGATCCCGCTCAGCTGGCGGCGACGACGCCCCTCTCCCATCCGCAGCACCCGCCCCACCGGAGGACCGATGACCGCACCACGCCACCTCGCCGCCACCTCGCTGGCCGCCCTCGCCGCCCTCTCGCTCACCGCGTGCGCCTCGGGAGGGGCGGGCAGCGCGGGCGACAGCATCAACGCGACGCTCGGCACCGACCCCGGCGGCTTCGACCCCGCCCTCGCCCGGGCCGCCGACGACTACGTCGTCGACCGCATGCTCTTCGACACGCTGCTCCTCGCGCTGGTCGTGGCGGCGATCCTCGGGGCCGGCGCAGGCCCTGCCGTCATCGCGATCGGCGTGGCCGGCATCCCGACCTTCGCGCGGCTGACCGCGAACCTCGCCCCGAAGGTGTCGCAGCGCGACTACGTCTCCACCGCCCGCCTCCTCGGCGTCGGGGACCGGCGGATCGTCACCGACCACATGCTGCCGAACATGGCCGAGCCGCTCCTCGTGCTCGCCGCCTCGACGTTCGCGCAGTCGCTCACGGCCATCTCCGCCCTCTCCTTCGTCGGACTCGGCGTGCAGTCGCCGCAGTACGACTACGGGAAGCTCCTCAACGAGGCGCTGCCGTCGCTGCTGTCCGGGCGCCCCGAGCAGACGGTCGGTCCGGCCGTCCTCATCGTCGTCACCGGGCTCGCGGCGATGCTCGTGGGCGACGGGCTCGCGGCCGCCGCCGACCCCCGCGCGGGCCGGCGGGCGTCGGCCGCCGCCGTCCGCGGCGCGGGCACCACGCTCGTCCCCGGGCTCGACGCGATGGTGCGGGTCGAGGCGTCGACCCCGCCTCGTGCGCCTCGAACCACTCGCCGTACGTCGTCTTCGACGACGCCGTCCTCGGCGACATGGCGGCGCTGCTGGCGCACCTCGCGCTCACGCGGCTGCGCTGAGCGGGCTGCAGGACGGGGCTGCGCTGACCGCGCGACCTCGACGCCGCGCCGGTCATCGCGCTCGGTGCCCGACGTACACCGTGCGGGTGCCGCGGAGGCGGACGCCCGGGATGCGCTCGAGCGCGTGCGGGCCGCGGGGGTCGAGGAGCGCGTCGAGGGCCGCGCGGTCCGCGGCGTCGAGCCGGTCGCCGGAGCGGTCGCGCACCCGGGCCAGCCATGCGCGGGCGTAGGGGAGCGTCGCCCGCGCGGCGACCGGGTCCGCGGGGTCGGGGTCGATGCGGAACGCGCGCGTCTCCACGTCGACCAGCCCCGCGTCGCGGAGCCACGGCGCCCAGTCGGGATGCGACGGGCCGCCGGTCCCGCCGTGCGTGACGGCGTCGTCGAGGCGCGCCGCGAGACCCGGGCGGCCGAGCGCCGGGTCGAGGTCGTCCGGCAGGAAGCGCGGCGGCCCGTCCATCTCGACCACGGCGAGGAGACCGCCCGGGGCGAGGCCGTCGCGGATCCGGGCGAGGAGCCGAGCCGGGTCCCGCACCTCGTGCAGCATGAGCGAGGCCCACACCACATCGGCCGGCGGGAGCGCGGGCCAGCCCTCGTCGAGGTCCGCCCGCACCGTCCGGATGCGGTCCGCGAGCCCGTCCACCACGGCGCGCTCCGCCACGCGGGCGAGCATCGGGTCGCTCGCGTCGACGGCGACGACCTCGGCCCGGTCGAAGCGCCGGGCGAGCGCGACCGTGCCGGTCCCGGTCCCCGCGCCGAGGTCGACGACGAGGCGGCCCGGGGTGTCGCGCGCCCGGCGGCGGACCCAGGCGGTCAGCTCGCGGAGGTGGTCGTGGAGGATGCGGGCGTCGAGGTCGAGCATGACGGCGAGCGACGCGTCGGCGGGACCGTGCGGGCGGGGGTGGGCGTGAGCGGGCGCGTCGGAGCGAGTGGGCGCGTCGGGGCGAGCGGGGGCGTCGTGGCGGTGCATGCTCCCAGGGTGGCGCAGTCGTGCTCGTGACGCATACGATCTTGCCCATGACGCAAGAGACCGACCTCGACTCCCTGGTCCGCCAGCGCATCCGGAGCCTCCGGGAGTCGCGCGGCTGGTCGCTCGACGTGCTCGCGGCCCGGTGCTTCCTCAGCCCGTCGACGCTCAGCCGGATCGAGACCGGTCACCGCCGCATCGCGCTCGACCAGCTCGTGCCCATCGCGCAGGCGCTCGAGACGTCGCTCGACGCGCTCATCGAGTCCGGGGACGACGCCGACGTCGTGATCCGCCCCCAGGAGGACGCGGAGGCGGGCCGCACGACCTGGATCCTCTCGCGCGGCGGACGCGGGGACTCCGGCGTGTTCGTCGCGAAGATCCGCATGACGCCGACGCGGCCGGTGCCCGTCGACCAGCTGGGCGTGCACCCCGGTCGCGACTGGTTCACGGTGCTCTCGGGGACGGTGCGCCTGCAGCTGGGCGAGCGCACCATCCTCGTGGAGGAGGGCGACGCCGCCGAGTTCTCGACCATGGTGCCGCACGGGATGGGGGCGCATCGGGGCGTGGCGGAGATCCTGACGATCCTCGACCGCGACGGGCAGCGGGCGCACCTGCGGACGTCCGGGGCGGGCGGCGCCGGGACGGCCGCCGACCCGGCGACGGACGCGTCGGGGGCCTAGCCCTCGGCGGGCGGCGTCTCGGGGAACGGCTCGGTGCCGGGATCCTCGGGCGGCGTCGTGGGGTCCACGGGAGGGTCCACCGGCGAATCCACGGGGGGATCGACAGGCGGGTCCACCGGCGGGGTGGTGGGGACCGGGTCGACGGGCGTCGGCGTGGTCGGTTCCGGCGTGGGGACGGGCGGCACGGTCGGGTCCGTCGTGGGCTGCGGGGAAGGTTCCGACGGCGTGCTCGGCTCCTGGGACGGGGGCGTGACGCCGCCGGTGTTCCCGCCGCCGCCCGTGCTGCCGCCGCCGTTCCCGCCGCCCGAGCCGGGCTGCGTGCCCGGTCGGGTGCCCGGACGGGCCGGGATGTCGGGCGCCTTGGGCACGATCGGCAGGGCGATCCGCTCCGGTGCGGGCGCGGAGAGCGTGAGGGTGACGGTGGATCCGGGCTCGACGCGCATGCCGGCCGCGGGGTCCTGGCGCGCGACGATCCACACGTCCTGGCGGACGAGCGCGCTGCCCGCGGCGTCGGCGAACGCGATGCCGAAGCCGGACGCGGCGAGCGTGTCCCCGGCGTCGACCGCGCGCATGCGCGTCACGTCGACCATCGCGACCAGGCCGTCCGCCGAGACGGGCAGGGGGTTCGCGAGGTCCGTGGTCTCCGGGACGGGGCGCGCGTCCGAGATCTCGAGGGCGTCGGGGTCGGCGACGGTGTCCTCGGGGGTCGGCAGGGTCGCGGCGACCGCGCCGCCGGCGATCAGCACGAGGGCGAGGCCCGCGGCGACGCCGCCGGCCGCTCGGCTGCGGATGCCGGGGATCCATGCGGAGCCGCCGCGGACGAGCGGGATGAGCCCGGCGATGAGCGCGACCACGCCGAGGGCGATGAGGAGGCCCGGCAGGCCGGCGATGACGGCCGCGGCGACGACGAGCACGGCGGCGACCGCGAGGGCGGCCCAGGGCCAGGTGCTGCGACCGCGGAGCGCGGGGGCGGTGCCGGCCGTGCGCGGCGTCGGGGCGGACGCGGCGCTGGTGGCCGGGCGCGGCGGGGCGGGCATCGCGGCGGCCGTGGGCGGCGCGAAGGCACCGGCGACGGACGAGGTGCGGGCGGGCGCGTCGAGGGGGGAGCCGGTGGGGGCTCCGACGGGAGGCCCGGCGGGCGGACCGACGGGGGAGCCGGTGGGCGGCGCCATCGGGTAGCCGGTGGGCGGCGCGACGGGCGATCCCGTGGGCGGCGCGAGCGGTGCGCCGGTCGGCGGTGGGGCCGCGGAGGGGCCGGCGGATCCTGCGGCCGGCGCCGCGGAGGCTGCGCCGGGCGCGTAGTCCTCGGGAAGCGGCGACTCCGAGATGAGGCGCGGCTCGGGCGTGGACGACGCGCGGCCGGGGAATACGCGGCGGCCGGAGACGAGGGGCGTCCAGCGGCTGCCGTCCCAGAAGCGCTGGTTGCCCTCGCCGTCGCCGAACCAGCCGGGCTCGTCGGACGACGGGGTGACCGACGTCGGGGAGGCGGGCGGCGGGGTCGACGACATGGTGCTCCTCAGCTGGAGAAAAGTCTCCTCCTCCGCTCAGGTTAGGCGGCGGGCGGGGCGACCGTGAAGCCCCGGGGTGCGCGTCGGATGGCCCGGGCACCCCCAGTCAGGGGCGTCCGGGCGCCCCCTGGGCCGGACGGCCCGGTACCACCCCGCGCAGAGGAGCACCAGGAGGAGGGCGTCCACCAGGTCCCCGCCGTGGGACATCACCCGGGCCGCCAGCTCGGCCTCGGCGCGCGGCACTCCGACGGGCGGCGCCGCGTACAGGCCCTTCGCGAGGATCCCATGCGCCGCCATCGCCGCCACCAGCACGCCGCCGCGGACGAGGGGCGAGGGGCGGTGCGGCGACGGGTCGACGCCCACGATCGCCGCCGTGAAGAGGCAGCCGGCGGCGAGGACGTGCACGTCCACGAGGGCCGTCAGCAGCGGGTCGCCGTGCATGCGCACCAGCACGGGCGTCCCGTAGACCACCCACATGCCGCCCACGGCCAGCACCGCGGCCGGGACGGGATGCGCGAGGAACCGCACCGGCCGCGACCGGAGCAGCGCCGCGAGACGCCGGGCGGGGACGACGTCGAGGGCCCGGAGCGCCAGCGTCACGGGCGCCGCGCGGACGAGGAGGAGGGGCGCCAGCATGCCGAGCAGGAGGTGGCCGACCATGTGGGCGACGAGGTCGTCGTGGGCGGCGGCGGCGAGGGGGCCCGTGACGGCGGCGGTCGCGGCGGCGAGCCCGAGGATCCAGAGGGCCGTGCGGTGCGCGGGCCATGCGCGGCGGCGCCGGTCGCGCCAGGCCGCTCCGACGTACGCGGCGCCGAGCATCGCGGCGACGGCCGCGGGGGCCAGGTCGAGGAGCGCGGCGGATCCGGCCGCGTGGTCATGCACCCGCGGCGCCCCGTCCGTCGTCGGCGGCGCGGGCGTCCGTGCGGTCCGCGGCGCGGGAGCGGAGGACGAGCACCAGCCCGGCCACCAGGAGCGCCGCGCCCACGGCCTTCCAGACGGCGTCGTACGCGGCCAGGTCGACGCCGTAGCGGATCTGGTGCAGCCCCATGACCTCGTGCTGGATCGTGCCGTCGTACAGCTGGAACCCGCCGGCTCCGAGGAGCAGCCCGCCCGTCCACCGGGGCCGGCTGAGGGCCCGTCGGCGCTGCAGGTCGGCGAGGAGGAACAGCGAGCCGATCGCCGCGGCCCAGCCGACCGCGTGCAGGATCCCGTCGGAGACGATCCCGGCCTGGGTCGTCGAGCGGTCGTAGAAGTGGTGCCACTGCAGGATCTGGTGGAAGACGACCTCGTCGACGGTGGTGGCCGTGCCGATCCCGAGCAGGAGCCCGGCCACGAGGCTGCGCCCGGGCAGCCGGGCGGCGGTGCCGCGGGCGGCGGCGCGGGCAGGGGCGGCGGGGCCGTTCGTCGAGGCGCTCATGCCTCGACGCTGGGCGCGTCCGCGTCGGGCGACCGGGTGGATCCGCGACGCCGCGGACCGGAGCGCGCGGACGGCGGGGCGTCGCGGCGGGCGGAGCCGCTCAGGCGGAGGTCGCGGCGGCCTGCGGCGCGAGGTCGACCTCGAGGCTGGTCGTGCCCGCATGGCGGAAGGCGCCGGAGTCGGAGAACGCGACGCAGGCGGGGTCGCCGGGGCGCGGTGCCAGGGCGACGGGAGCCGCGACGCGCGCGGTCGGGGCGGGGGCGACGGACACGGGCACGGGATCCTCCTGATCGACCGCCCGGGCGGGCGGTGACCCCAGGTTCGCGGACCCGGCCCCGCCGCGCGTCATCCGCGCGGCCCCCGCGGCTCGTCCCCGGGGTGGAGACCGGCGGCGCACCGCGGAGACCCGCACCGCCGTCCGCCCCGCTCAGACGGTCGAGAGCCGGTACCCGCGCTTGATGACGGTCTGGACGATGCCCGCGTCGGGCAGCGACCGCCGGAGCCGCGAGATCGCGACGTCCACCGCGTGGTCGTCGAGGACCTCCGGGGTGGCGCGCGCGAGCACCCGCCGCGGCACCGTGGCGCCCTCGGCCGCGACGAGCGCGCGGAACAGGGCGAGCGGCACCGGGCTCAGCGTGAGGCGCTCGCCGTCGATCACGACCAGCCGGCCGCGCAGCTGCACGGCGCCGTGGCCGGTCTCCACGCGCGCGACGCCCGACTCCTCCAGGTGCGCGCACACCAGCCGGATCAGGGCGCCCATGCGGAACCGGTCGGGCGTGATGGGCAGGATCCCGGCCTCGACGAGCGGCGCCGCGGTCACCGGTCCGACGGCCGCCGCGACGACCAGCGTGCGCAGCGCCTCCTGGAGGTCCTCGAGCCGTCCCGCCGCGTCGGCCGTGGTGAACAGCGCCTCCACCGCGGGCGCGCTCGTGAAGGTGACCGCGTCGATCCCGCCCGTGCAGACCGCCTCGACCAGCCGCAGGACGCGCGCCGAGTCCTCGTGCACCGTCCAGCGGTACGGGGCGACGGTGAGGACGTGGGCGCCCGCGGCCTCCAGGCGCGCGAGCTGCACCGGGTCGGTGAAGCCGTGCAGCTGCACCGCGACCGTCTGCCCGGCCACGTCGCCGCGCAGCACGAGGTCGACGAGCGACGTCGTCGTCTCGCGCTCGCTCATGCCGTGGTCGTCGAGGGACGCGGCTCGGATGGCGCCCCGCGCCTTGGGCCCGCGCACGAGGATCCGCGCTCGGCCGAGGACCTCGGTCAGCTCGTCGCCGACGCCCGCCGCGTCGGCGGCCTCGAACCAGCGGCGGATCCCGTACGAGGTCGTGGCGAGGAGGACGTCGGGCCGGTCGCGGATGATCGCGCGCGTCTCGGCCTCGAGCGCGGAGTCGTCGCTGACGCCCGTCATGCGGATGGTGGGGGCGTGCACCACGTCGGCGCCGCGGCGCTCGAACGCGGCGATGAGGTCCTCGGAGCGGCGGTCGGACGTCACGGCGATGCGGAAGCCCTCGAGCTGGTCGGGGCGGAAGCCGGGCTCGGCGTCGGATCCGGTCACGGCGGCCACCCCCTCGGCGGTCACGGCGTCGCCCGTGCCCGCCGGTCATCCTCCCACGGCGCATGGCCGGCGGCGGCGGCCTCCTCCGCCCAGCCGGGGACGCGGACGACCTCGCCGACCACGATGACGGCGGGGGAGCGCGGCGCGACCGTCCCGAGGAGGCCCGCGACGCCCGAGACCGTGGTGACGGTGGTCCGCTGGTCGATGGCGTAGCCGCGCTCGACGATCGCGAGCGGCATGTCCGCGCGCATCCCGTGGCGCTGCAGGCCCGCCACGAGGTGGGGGAGCGTGTTGACGCCCATCAGCACGACGAGCGTCCCGCCGAGACCGACGAGGTGGGAGAGCTCGTCCTCGCCGAACGGCACGTGGCCGGAGACGACCGTGAAGGCCCGGCTCACCTCGCGGTGGGTCACCGGGATGCCGGCCGCGGCGGGAACGGACACCGCGCTCGTGACGCCGGGCACGACGGTCACGGGCACGCCGGCCGCGCGGCAGGCGATGACCTCCTCGCCGCCGCGCCCGAAGACGAACGGGTCGCCGCCCTTGAGGCGCACCACGCGCAGGCCCCGGGACGCGTGCTCGACGAGCAGCTCCTCGATGCGGCGCTGCGGCACCGCGTGGTGCCCGGGGGTCTTGCCCACGTCGACGAGGAGGGCGCCGGGGGCGAAGGCGGCCACGTCGTCGGTCGGGCCGAGGCGGTCGTGCAGCACCACGTCGGCCTCCGCGAGGGCCGCGCGGGCCGCGACCGTCATGAGGCCCGGATCCCCGGGGCCGCCGCCCACGAGCGTCACGTGCCCGCGGGGCGTGGGCGCGGTGCCCTCCCGCACCTGGAACCAGACGCGCGCGGCCCGGCAGGCCTCCGCGACGGCGGCGCGGCGGACCGCGTCGCCCTCCACCCACAGCACCAGGTAGGGCAGGTCGGCGCCGTCGAGCGCGGCACCCGCGGCGTGGTCGGGGACGCGCGCCACGTCGGCGCCGTCCGCGCGGAGGGCGGCGGTGAGGCGGCGCGTCGCGGCCGCGCCGCCCACCACGACGACGCGGCGGCCCTGGACATCGAGGTCGAACTGCATGGCTCAGGCCTTCCGGACGGGGATGGAGGGTCCGGACAGCATGACGGACCCGTCGCGCTCCTCCGGGAAGGCGGGCCGTCGCTGGCCGCGCTCCTCGACGCGCGCCATGGCGGGATCCGGTGTCGTCGGGGCGTTCACGAACGACCGGAAGCGCCGGAGCCGGTCGGGGTCGGCGAGCGTCGCCGCCCACTCGTCCTCGTAGCCGTCGATCTGCAGCGCCATCGCCCGCTCCAGCTCCTCCGCGATGCCGAGCGAGTCCTCCACGACCACCTGGTGCACGTGCTCGAGGCCGCCCTCCAGCTCCTCCTGCCAGCGCGCCGTGCGCTGCAGGCGCTCGGCCGTGCGCACGTAGTACATGAGGTAGCGGTCGATGTAGCGGATGAGCGTCGCGTCGTCGAGGTCCTTCGCGAGCAGCTGGGCGTGGACCGGGGTGAAGCCGCCGTTCCCGCCGACGTACAGGTTCCAGCCGGTCTCGGTCGCGATCACGCCGATGTCCTTCGCGCGCGCCTCGGCGCACTCGCGCGCGCATCCGGAGACGCCCATCTTGAACTTGTGCGGGGACCGGACGCCGCGGTACCGCAGCTCCAGGTGCACGGCCATGGCGACCGCGTCCTGCACGCCATAGCGGCACCACGTCGATCCGACGCAGGACTTCACGTTCCGCAGCGCCTTCCCGTACGCCTGGCCGGACTCGAAGCCGGCGTCGACGAGGATGCGCCAGATCTCGGGCAGCTGCTCGAGGCGGGCGCCGAACATGTCGATGCGCTGGCCGCCCGTGATCTTCGTGTACAGGTCGTACTCCTCGGCGACCTCCGCGATGACCTTCAGCTTCGCCGGCGTGATCTCCCCGCCGGGGATGCGCGGCACGACCGAGTAGCTGCCGTCCTTCTGCATGTTGGCGAGCGCGCGGTCGTTGGTGTCCTGGAGCGGCCCCTGGCCGGCGTCGAGGATGTAGCCCTTCGTCTGCGTGGCGAGCACGGATGCCACGACGGGCTTGCACACGTCGCAGCCGAGGCCCGCGCCCAGGCGCTCGAACACCTGGGCGGCGGAGGTGAGGCCGAGGATCCGGACGGTCTCGAACAGCTCGCTGCGACTGACCGCGAAGTGCTCGCAGAGGGCGCGCGACACCTCGACCCCGGCGGCCTCGAGCTCCGTGTCGAGGATCTTCTTCACGAGCGGCACGCACGACCCGCACTGGGTGCCCGCGCGGCTGCAGGCCTTCAGCTCCGCGAGGTCGGTGCAGCCGGGCGTGCCGTCCGCGCCGCGGACCGCGTGGCGGACGTCGCCCGCGCTCACGTCGTTGCAGGAGCAGACCTGCACGTCGTCGGGGAGGTCGGTGGCGGCCGGCGGCTCGGCGCCCGCAGCCGAGAGGTAGGCGCCCGGCTCCCCGCCGAGCTCGCGTCCGAGCAGGGGGCGGAGCGCGCTGTAGGGGGCGGCGTCGCCCACGAACACGCCGCCGAGGAGGGTGCGCGCGTCGTCGCTCATGACGATCTTCTGGTACATGCCGCGGGCGGGATCCGCGTAGACGACCTCGAGCGCACCCGGCGATCGGCCCATGGCGTCGCCGAACGACGCGACCTCGACGCCGGAGAGCTTGAGCTTCGTCGCGTCGTCGATGCCGGGGAACAGGGCCTCGCCGCCGGTGATGCGGTCGGCCACCGTCTCGGCCATGGCGTTGGCGGGCGCCACGAGGCCCACGCACACGCCGTCGACCGCGGCGACCTCCCCGATCGCCCAGACGTGCGGGGCGGAGGTGCGGCAGGCCGCGTCGATCGCGACGCCGCCGCGCGGGCCGAGCTCGATGCCGGCGGCGCGCGCCAGCTCGTCGCGCGGCGTGATCCCGATGGAGAAGACGACGACGTCGGCGTGGACGGTCCGGCCGTCGGTGAGCGTCATGCCGGTCACGCGGCCGGTGGGCGTGGTGAGGATCGCCGTCGGACGGACCCCCAGGTGCAGCTCGATGCCCTGGCCGTGGATGATGCGGCCGAGCGCCTGCCCGGCGCCCTCGTCCAGCTGCGACGACATGAGCCACCGCCCGGAGTGCACGACCGCGGAGCGCGCGCCGAGCGCGTGGACTCCGCCCGCCGCCTCGAGCCCGAGCAGCCCGCCGCCGACGGTCACCACGTTTGCCGGCCGCCCGTGGCGCTCGCGGAAGGCCGCGACCTCGGACACCAGGTCGGCCACGTCGGCGAGGGTCCGGTAGACGCGGCCGGCGGCGGCGCCCTCGATGGGCGGCACGGACGCGGCGCTGCCCGTCGCCAGCACGAGCTCGTCATACGCGAGGACCGCGCCGTCGTCGAGGAGCACCGTCCGGGCGGCGGGGTCGAGGCGCGTCGCGAGGCGCCCCGGTCGGCAGTCGAGGGACGCGTGGTCCCAGAACGCGGGCGCGCCGAGCGTCAGGTCGACCTCGCCGTGGAGCCGCTTCGACAGCTGCACCCGGTCGTAGGGGAGGTGGGGCTCGTCGCCGACCACGGTGATCCGGAGCCTCGGCGATCCCGCGTCGACGCGCGACGCGAGGGACTCGGCGAGCCGGTGCGCCGCGGGTCCGCCGCCCACGATCACGACGCGGCGGACGCCGTCGGGGCCCGTCGTGGGGGTCGACGGCCCGGGCGCGGGCGCGGTCCCCGTCGGCGTCGCGGACGCGGCGGCGGGCATCGCGGACGCGGCGACGGGCGTCGGGGCGGCGTGCGGATCGGACGGCGTGGCACCGGATGCGCTCATGTCGGACCTCCTGCTCGGGTGTCCTCCCACGCTAGGGACGCCCCGTTTCCGGAGCGTTGCCCCCGTGTCACGCCGTGTGACGGGCGCCTCACGCCGACCCCGACCGGGCGAGAGGTGTTCGTTACGCCGCCGTCACGGCGACGGTCGGAGCCCGAAACACCGCGTCCCTAGCGTTGCTGACACGAGCCGCCCCGATCCGGGACGGCCGTCGATCCGCTGGACGCCGATCCGCCCGAGCACCGACCGCGAGGAGACCGCATGACCATGACGGAGCTCACCGCCCCCGACGGCGCCGTGGCGTCGCCGGGCCCCTGGCTCGCCGTGTGCCGGCTCGACCAGCTGGAGCCGCTCTGGGGCGAGGCCGCGCTCGTCGGCGGCGACCAGGTCGCGCTCCTCCGCCTGCCGGACGGGAGCGTCCGGGCCGTCGGCCACGCGGATCCGGCGACGGGCGCCCACGTCATGGCGCGCGGGATCGTCGGCTCCCGCGGCGGCCGCACCACCCTCGCGTCGCCGCTGCACAAGGACGTGTTCGACCTCGACACGGGGGAGTGCCTCACCCGGCCCGCGCTGCGGCTCCCCGTGTGGCGCAGCCGCGTCCGCGACGGCGTGGTGGAGGTCGCCCGCGGCGCGGCGCTCGTCGCGGCGAGCCACGGCACGTCGGACCCCGCGGGCCGCCGCGCCGTGACCGCGCTCGTGCAGGCGGTGCGGGAGGCGCGCCCCGACCTCCGCGTCGTGGACGCCCACGTCGACGTGCAGCAGCCCGACGTCCCCGCCGCCATGGACGGCCTCGACGACCCGGCCCGCGCCGTCGTCGTCGTGCCGCTGCTCCTGAGCGCCGGCTACCACGTGCACGTCGACCTCGCGGAGGCGGCCGCCGACGCCGCGCCGCGCGAGGTGCGGGTGACGGGGGCGCTCGGCCCGGATCCGCGCCTCGCCGTCGTCCTCGCCCGGCGCCTCCGCGAGGCGGGCCTCCGGGACGGCGACCGCGTCGTGCTCGCGGCCGCCGGATCCAGCGACGCGGGCGCCGTCGCCGACTGCCACGCCGTGGGCGACCTGCTCGCCGCCGAGCTCGGCCGCGAGGTCGTCACGTCCTTCATCTCCGCCGCCCGGCCGCGCGTGCCCGCGGCCGTGCGCGCCGAACGGGAGGCCCACCCCGGCTCCCGCGTCGTCGTCGCCACCTACCTCCTCGCCCCCGGCTACTTCGCCACCCTCGCCGAGCGCGCGGGAGGGGACGCCACGAGCGCCCCCCTCCTCGTCGACGGCGAGGCGCCGCCGCCCGAGCTCGTCGACATCGTCGTCGAGCTGCACGAGCGGGCCACGGTGCCCGCGCGCTGATCCGCGCCGGCCGTCCCGTCGACCATCCGTCGACCGGCCCCGCCGCGCCCGCGGCCCACCCGCATCCACCCCGACCCCAGGAGACACGACATGACCGAACTCCTCCCGCCCGCGACCGACCCGAGGACCGCGACCGGCCTGCCCCCGGCACCGCCCGTCGCCCCGCCCGCCCCCGCCGGCGCGCCCGCGCCCGGCTCCCGCACCGTCGACGCGCACGGCGCCTCGGCACCCGGCCTCTCCTTCCGCGACGGCTCCGTCATCGACGGCTGGGATCCGGAGGACACGGCGCAGTGGGAGGGCGGCGGCGCGCGCATCGCCGCCCGCAACCTGCGCTGGTCGATCCTCGCCGAGTTCCTCGGCTTCGTCGTGTGGCAGCTGTGGTCGATCGTCGTGGTCCAGCTGCCCGCCGCGGGCTTCGACCTCTCCACCGGCGAGGTCTTCTGGCTCATCTCCATGCCGAGCCTCGTCGGCGCGACCCTCCGCTTCCCGTACACGTTCATGGTCCCGCGCTTCGGGGGCCGCAACTGGACGGTGATCTCGGCGCTCCTGCTGCTCATCCCCACCATCGCGCTCGCCGTGTGCGTGGGGAACCCGGAGACGCCGTTCGGCGTGCTGCTCGGGGTCGCCGCGCTCGCCGGGTTCGGCGGCGGCAACTTCGCGAGCTCCATGTCGAACATCACGTACTTCTACCCGCAGAGCCGGAAGGGCTGGGCGCTCGGGCTGAACGCCGCGGGCGGCAACCTCGGGGCGTCGGTGGCGCAGCTGGTCGTGCCGCTCGTCATCACGGTCGGCGCCGCGGCGACCCTCGACCTGCCGCTCGCGGGCTGGATCTGGGTGCCGCTCATCCTCGTCGCGGCCTTCGGCGCCTGGCGCCGCATGGACAACCTGTCCCACGCGAAGGCCGACCTGACGGCGTCGCTCGCGGCCCTCCGGGAGCCGCACCTGTGGATCCTCGCATTCCTCTACATCGGCACCTTCGGCTCCTTCATCGGCTTCGCGGGCGTCTTCCCCAAGCTCATCTCCGACGAGTTCCCGGAGCTCTCGACCTTCGCGGTGGGCTCGGCGACGCTGTCGCTCGCGTTCCTCGGCTCGCTGATGGGGTCGCTCGCCCGGCCGCTCGGCGGGCGCCTCGCCGACCGCCACGGCGGCGCCGCGGTCACCATGGGCGCCTTCGTCGCCATGGGGCTCGCCGTCGTGGCCGTCATCGCGACGCTGCCGCTCGGCAGCTTCCCGCTGTTCCTGGTGCTGTTCCTGGTGCTGTTCACGGCCAGCGGCATGGGCAACGGCGCCACCTACCGCATGATCCCCGCGGTGTTCGCGCTCCGCTCCGGCACCGCGCGGGCCGGCCGGTCCTCCGGCGACGTGGGCACGCAGCGGAAGACCGCGGCCGCGCTCGGGCTCATCTCGGGCCTCGGGGCGTACGGCGGGTTCATCATCCCGCAGGTGCTCAGCCTCTCGAAGACCGAGACCGGCGGGTACACGACCGGCCTCGGCGGCTTCGTCGTCGCGTACGCGGTGATGCTCGCGGTGACCGGGCTCGTCTACCTCCGCGCGGGCGGCATCCGCCGCGGGACCGCCGCCGGCACGCGCGTCTGATGCGGGTGGCCGCCGCGATCGACCCGGGCACGCGCGGGCACTGCCCGTACTGCGCGCTGCAGTGCGCGATGACGCTGGCGCCGGCCGGCGCCGTCGGGCATGCCGCGGACCCGGGTGGCCGGTCGCCGGGGGACGCGGCGACCGGGCCCGCCCCCGCCCGCCCGGCGCTCACGGTCTCCGGCCGCGACTTCCCGACCAACCGCGGCGGCCTCTGCCGGAAGGGCTGGACGAGCGCCGAGGTGCTGACGGCGGCGGGGCGGCTCACGCACCCGCTCGTGCGGGACGCGGCGGGCGACCTCGTCCGCGCGAGCTGGGACACGGCGCTCGACCTCGTCGCCGACCGGCTCCGCGACAGCCGGGCACGGTTCGGCGCCGACTCCGTGGGCGTCTTCGGCGGCGGCGGCCTCACGAACGAGAAGGCGTACCAGCTGGGCAAGTTCGCCCGGCTGGCGCTCGGCACGTCCCGCATCGACTACAACGGGCGCTTCTGCATGTCGTCGGCCGCCGCGGCCGGGAACCGCGCGTTCGGCGTGGACCGCGGGCTGCCGTTCCCCGTCGCCGACCTCGACGGCGCGTCGACCATCCTGCTGCTCGGCAGCAACGTGGCCGCCACCATGCCGCCGTCCATCGGGCACCTGGGCGGGGCGCGCGCCGCGGGCGGCCTCGTCGTGGTCGACCCGCGCCGCTCCGCCACCGCGCACCTGACGGACGACGGGCAGGGGATCCACCTGCAGCCGGCCCCCGGGACCGACCTCGTGCTGCTGCTCGGGCTCATCCACGTCGTGCTCGCCGAGGGCCTCGCCGACGACGCCTACGTCGCCGCCCGCACCACCGGCCTCGACGCCGTCCGCCGGAGCGCGAACGCGTGGTGGCCCGAGCGGGTGCAGGCCGTGACGGGCGTGCCGGTCGCGGACGTCCGCCGGGTCGCGCGACGGCTCGCGGACGGGCGCGGCACGTACATCCTCACGGGGCGCGGCGTCGAGCAGCACGTGGACGGCACCGACACGGCGACCGCGGCGATCGACCTGGCGCTGCTGCTGGGGCTCCCCGGCCGGCCGGGAACCGGCTACGGGACGCTCACCGGCCAGGGCAACGGGCAGGGCGGGCGCGAGCACGGCCAGAAGTGCGACCAGCTGCCCGGCTACCGGCGCATCGCCGACCCGGCCGCCCGCGCGCACGTGGCCGCCGTGTGGGGCGTCGACCCCGCCGTCATCCCCGGACCCGGGGTCCCCGCCGTGGAGCTGCTCGGCGAGCTCGGGGAGCCGGGCGGCATCCGCTGCCTCCTCGTGCACGGCTCGAACGTGGTCGTCTCCGCGCCCGACGTGACCGCGGTCCGCCGCTCCCTCGCACGGCTCGACCTGCTGGTGGTGTGCGACCTGGTGCTGTCCGAGACCGCGGCGCTCGCCGACGTCGTGCTGCCCGTCACGCAGTGGGCGGAGGAGGAGGGCACGACCACCTCGCTCGAGGGCCGCGTCATCCGCCGCCGCCGGGCCCTCGACCCGCCGCCCGAGGTCCGCAGCGAGCTCGAGGTGATGGCCGCCCTCGCCGCCCGGCTCGACGCGCCCTCCACCTGGCCCACCGACCCGGCCGTCGTCTTCGACGAGCTCGCGCGCGCCTCCGCGGGCGGGCTCGCCGACTACTCCGGCCTCAGCCACGCCCTGCTGGACGACGACGCCGTCGAGGGCTTCTGGCCGTACCCGGCCGGATCCACGGGGACGCCGCGCCTCTTCGCCGACCGGTTCGCGCACCCCGACGGCCGGGCGCGGCTCGTCGCCGTCACCCCGCGGGACGTGGCCGCGGAGGACCCGGCACCCGTCGGCGGCGCCCTCACGCTCATCACCGGCCGGCTGCTCGAGCACTACCAGTCGGGTGCGCAGACCCGGCGGGTCGCCGAGCTGCAGGACGCGCAGCCGGTGGCGCGGCTGCAGATCCACCCGTCCGCCGCGGTCCGGCTCGGGATCGCGCACGGGGCGCCGGTCGCGATCGGCAACGCGCGCGGCGAGGTGCGGGCGGTCGCGGAGGTGACGGCCGGCATCCGGCACGACACGGTGTTCCTGCCGTTCCACTACGCGGGGTCCGAGTGCGCGAACCTGCTGACCGCCGCCGCGGTGGATCCCGTCTCCGCAATGCCCGAGTTCAAGCGCACGCCCGTGACCGTCCGCGCGCTCGCGCCGTCCGCGGATCCCGCGCCGTCCGAGGGTGCCGCGCGTGGCTGACGGCTCCGGCGGCGCGCTCCGCGTGCTCGTGGTGGGTCACGGACCGGTCGCCGCGCGCCTCGTCGAGGAGCTCCTCCCGGTCGTCCGCGCGGGATCCGTGGCGGTGGTCGTGGTGGGCGCCGAGGAGGAGGACCCCTACAACCGCGTCCTCGTGGCCGAGCACGCGGTCGGGCGGGCCGACCGGGCGCGCCTCGACGTGACCGACACGGCCGCGGCGGAGGAGGCCGGCGTCCGCGTGATCCGGGGCGACGCGGTGGTCGCGATCGACCGCGCGCGCCGGACGGCCGTCCTGCACTCGGGGGGCGAGGTCGCGTACGACCGGCTGGTGCTCGCCACGGGCGCCCGCGCGCACGTCCCGCCCATGGACGGGCTCGAGGCGTCCCGGCACGCCCGCGGCGACGCCCCCGGGCACCCGGACGCCCTCGACCACGGACGCCGGCCGCTGCCCACGGGGGTCGTCGCGCTGCGGGACCTGCGCGACGCGCGCACGGTGCGCGAGGCCGTCCGCGCCGGGCGCCGCGTCATCGTGCTCGGCGCGGGCGTCCTCGGCATGGAGCTCGCGCTCGCCGCCGCCGAGCGGGGCGCCGACGTCGTCGCCGTGCACCACGGGGACGTGCCGATGGCGCGCAACCTCGATCGGGGCGGCGGACGCACCCTGAGCCACGCGGCCGACGCGGCGGGCGTCGCCATGGCGGCGCACGCCCGCGCCGAGGGCGTCCTGCTGCACGACCGCGGCACCGGCGACGAGCGGTTCCAGGCGCTCCTCCTCGCCGACGGCGGCCGCATCGACGGCGATCTCCTCGTGCTGTCCTGCGGCGTCACGGCGCGCGACGAGCTGGCCTCCGCGGCGGGCCTCGCGGTCGGCCGCGGGGTGCTCGTGGACGGCGACCTCCGGAGCTGGACGGATCCGGACGTCTTCGCCGTCGGCGACTGCGCCCACGTCGCCGCGCCCGGATCCGCCCGGCCGGACGGCCAGGTGCCGGGCGGCCCGTCCGGCCTCATCGGCCCCGGCTGGCGCCAGGCGGACGCCCTCGCGGCGCTGCTCGCGGCGGAGGCGACGGCCCCGGGCGGACGCGCGGCGGCCCGCCCCCGCGGCACCGCGGCGGGGGACGACGGGCGCCCGCCCGTCGTGATGCTCAAGGCGGAGGGCGTCGACGTCGTCGCGGGCGGCGACGTGACCGCCGAGCCGTGGGACGACCCGCCGAGGCGTCGCCGCCGCCCCGGTCGCGCGCACGCCGCGGACTGCGCGGCCGACGCCGCGGGCGCGTCGGGGGACGCGGCCGATCCCGGCCCCGCGCCCCGCGAGGTGGCCGTGTGGACGGACCCCGCGCGCGGCGCGTACGTGAAGACGGTGACGCGCGACGGGGTCCTCGTCGGGTTCGTCGCGGTCGGGATGCCGCGCGCGGGCGCCGAGCTCACGCTCCTGTTCGAGCGCGGCGGCGAGCTGCCGGCCGACCGGTCGGTGCTCCTCCGCCTCGACGCCGCCGACGCCGGCGCGCTGCCCACGGGGGACCCGCTCGCGCCCGACGCGACCGTGTGCTGGTGCAACGGCGTGACCGCGGGCACCATCGCGCAGGCGGCCGCCGACGGCGCGACCACGGTCGAGGGGATCGGCGCGTGCACGCGCGCGGGGACCGGCTGCGGGACATGCCGGGGCCGCATCCAGGAGGTGCTCGCGTCCGCGGGCGGCCGGGCGGCCGCGCTGCTCTGAGGTCGTCGGCCGTCGGCCGGTCGGTGCGCCTGCCCGACCGCGCACCGGTCCCCGCGCGGGAGGGCGTCAGCCGGGCAGCGGGATCGCGCGCACGGCCTCCCCGACGCGCGCGCCGGTCGGCGGGACGACCGCCAGCGCGTCCGCCGCCGCGAGGCCGCGCAGCATGCCCGGGCCCTGCGCCCCGACGGGCACGAGCCGGCCGGCCGCGTCGAGGGCGCATGCGAGCAGGCGGGTCCCGGATCCGCCGCCCGGCAGCTCGGCTCCGGCCACGGCGAGGGCCGGCACCGGCAGCGGGCGTCCGGCGAGGCCGTCCGCGACGGCCGGCGCGAACGACAGGAGGCACGCGATCGCGGCGAGCGGGTTGCCGGGGAGGCACAGCACGGCGCGTCCGTCCGGCAGCTCCGCGAGCATCACGGGATGGCCGGGGCGCATCCGCACCGCGTCGACGACGAGACGCGCGCGGAGGGCGTCGAGCGCGCCGCGGACGTGGTCGGCGGGCCCGCGGGAGCTGCCGCCGGTGGTGATCACGAGCGGGGCGGACGCCCGCGCGATGGCGTCGCGCGTGGCGCGGGCGTCGTCGGGGACGCGCACGGTGGATCCGGCGCCGAGCCCGCACGCCGCGAGGAGCGCGGGCAGCGCGGGGCCGATGGCGTCGCGCACCCGGCCCGGCACCGGGACGCCCCGGTCGACGACCTCGTCGCCCAGGTGGATCACGTCGGCGCCCGCCGCCGCGAGGACCGGCACCAGGTCGTGCCCGGCCGCGGCCGCGAGCCCCAGCCGCACCGCGGTGAGCCGGGTGCCGGCGGCCAGCAGCACGTCGCCCCGGCGCGCCTCCTCGCCCGCCGGCCGGATCTCGGCCCGGACCCGGGCCCCGCCGCCGGGTGCGAGCGCGTTGACGCGGAGCACGCCGGAGGCGACGTCGCCGTGCTCGCTGCGGAGGATCCCGGCGGTCGCGGGCGGCACGGGGGCGCCCGTCGCGATGGGCCGCGCCTCGTCCGCCGCGAGGGCGACGACGGCGGGGGCGTGCCCGGCGAGGACGGGGTCGCCGACGCGCCACGGCCCGGGACCGGGCGATCCGACGGCCCAGCCGTCCATGGCGGAGGCGTCGGCCCCGGGGAGGTCGGCGCGGGCACGGAGGTCCGCGGCGAGCGTCCGCCCGAGGGCGTCGCCCAGCGGCACGAGCTCGGCGGACCCGGGCCGGCGCTCGCGCAGGCGCCCGCCGAGGAGGAGCGCGGCGCCGCGCGCGTCGTCCCAGCCGGCGTCCCGCAGCGTCGGGGGCGTGGCCGGCGCGACCGTCGGCGTGGGCCTCGCGACCGCCGACCTCGTCCCCGTCCGCGTCGACGTCGGGGTCACGCGCGGCCGCCCAGGTCCTGGTCGGGGGCCGCGGGCGCGGCGTCGGCGCGCAGCAGCCGGTCGCCGCCCGCCGCGCCGCCGTCGACGGCGACCGGACCGACCGGATCCCGCAGGTGGTCGATCTCGGCCGTGATCTCCGCCGCGAGCCGTCGCGCGTCGGCCGCCGTGCCGCCGGCCCGTCCCACCGCGAGCCCCAGCAGGAACGTGGTCAGGGGCGCGGCGGGCCGGGCGATGCCGTGGGCGGCGTCGCGCGCGAGGTCCAGCACGAGCGCCACCTCGACCTCCTGCGCGGGCAGCTCGAGGAGCGCGGCGACCCGGTCGACCCAGGCGTCGAGCACGGCGGGGGAGGTGTCAGCGGGCATCGGGGATCCTGTCGTCGGGGAGGCGGAGACGGTGGGCGCGCGCGTCGTCGGGGGTGTCCACGTCGGCGCAGAGCCGGGCGGGCAGGTCGGCATGGGCGACGCGGTCCGCGCCGAGGGCGTCGAGGACGCGACGGAGCGCGACGCCGTCGACGCCCGTCGCGCGGTCGATCGCCTCGAGCGCCGCCACGAGCGGAGCGGCCCGGTACAGGGCGAGGAGCGGCTGCGCGCGCCCGTCCGGATCGCGCGCGACGATGGCGTCCCGGCCGTCGGCGAGGCCGGCGTCCTGCCGCAGCGGGAGGAGGGCGCGCACCGCGTCGGGAGCATCCGCGAGGTCGGCGGCGAGCACGAGGACCCACTCCGGGAGCGCGTCCGGGTCGAGGGCGCCCACGCCCGCGGCGAGGGCGGCGGTCGGTCCGCCGTGCGCGGGGACCTCGTCCACCAGTCGCACGGATCCCGCCCGTCGCCATGCGCCGTCCGTGCGGCCGCCCGGCCGGTTGCCGGTCCCGACCACGACGACGCGGGCGCACCCGCCCGCCGCGCGCACCGCGTCGTCGAGCAGCGAGACGCCGCCGCGGGCGAGGGCCGTCTTGTCGATGCCGCCGAGCCGGCGGGCGCGTCCCCCGGCGAGGACCACGGCCGCCGCGTCGTCGGCGCGGACGGGATCGGCGGGGAGGCGAGCGGCGCGGAGGGGATCGGCGACGACGCGAGCGGCGTGCACGTCCGTCGATGCTGCGCTCACGGGTCCTCCGGTCGGATGCGGCCGGCGTGCCGGGGCGGTGGTGTGCCGCCGACGCTAGCGCGGGGTCGTTTCCGGCGCGTTGCGGGGAGGGACCCGCCGCGTTGCCGCGACCTCTCCGGGGTGCCCGGCGCGTGCGAGGCCGCCGGCGGATCCGCGATCGCGGGGCGTGGGCCGGGCGGGCGCCCGCCCGGGCTCAGGCCGCCGGCGCTCCCAGCGTCGCGAGGCGCCCGTGCCCCGGGAGGACGCGCGTGCCGGACGGCAGCGCGAGCAGCTCGCGGAAGGCGGCGTCGGCGCGGGCCGCGTCCCGGTGGAACATGCGGGCGAGCTGCTGCGGTCCCTCGACCGCGCTCGTCGGGTGCCCGGTCACGAGCGCGTCGCCCGCGATCACGACGCCGAGCCGGGGGATCGCGTACGACGTGTGGCCGAGCGTGTGCCCGGGCGTGGCGCGCGGCACGGGGCGGCCGGGCACGTCGAGGGGGCCCTCCATCGCGTGCGCGCGGACGTCCGGGTAGCCCTCGGCACGGAGGCCGCCCGCGGCCACGGCGGCATCGGCCCAGGCCATCACGCGCGGGTCGTCGGCGTGCTCCATGACCTGCGCGAGCGTGACCTGGTGGAGGAAGTCGCGCCGCACGTGCCCCACCTCGTCCGGCCCGGTGAGCACCTCGGGCGCGCCGGCCTGCGCGGCGACGACCTCGCCGAGGCCGCCGATGTGGTCGCCGTGCGCGTGCGTGAGGAGGACCGCGCGGAGGTCGACGGCTCCCGTGCGGGCGCCGATCTCGGCGAGGCTGGCGATCACGGCCGGGGCGTCCGCCGGGTAGCCGGCGTCCACGAGCGTGACCTCGGTGCCCTCGGTCAGCACCACCCAGTTCACGTGCGGTCCGTGGACGAGGAACACGTCCGTCTCGACGTCGACGATCTCGTAGGCAGCGTGCATGGATCCTCCGGGCTCGGGCGGTCGCGGGGTGCCCATCGTAGGTCGGACCGGATCCCGGCCGACGACGCCCTCCCCACCCCGAGGCGGCGACCGGGGAGCCGGCGCGCCGTCAGCGCGCCTCGTCCGCCTCGCGACGCCCGAGGGCCACGTCCTCGGCGTCGATCATCGACAGCACGGCCCGCACGGCGAGCTCCGGGTAGCGGCCCTCGCGGCGGGCGGCGAGGACCGCGGTGCGCTCGGCGTCGATCATGCGGCGCCGCACCCGGTCGTGCGCGAGCCGCTCGCTGGTCGTCTCGGGCAGCGCGTCGTCGGCGGGCGCGGCGCCCTCCTCGCGCATCGCGTCGTCGCGTGCCCGGATGCCGGCCTCGCGCGCCTCGTCGAGCAGGCGGTCCCGGTCGGAGCGCTCCTGGTCGTCGGCGGAGTGGCCGAGGCGGAGGCGGCGGATGATCGCGGGCAGCGCCAGGCCGCCCACGAGGGTGCCCGCCACCATCACGAAGGCGAGGAACTGGAGCAGCTCCCGCTCGGGCGTCTCCTCCGGCAGCAGGAACGCGGCGGCGAGCGTGACCACGCCGCGGACGCCGGCGGAGGAGACGGCAGTGACGGTCCGCCAGCTCCACGTGCGAGCTCGGAGGCGCGCGGGTCCGTGGTCGAAGAGCACCTTCGCGAGCCCGACGGACACGAAGCGGGCCGCGGCCAGCACCGCCAGCAGGAGGACCGACAGACCCGCGATGCGCCAGCCGTCGAGGCTCGACTCCGGGAGCCCGCGCACGATGCCGGCGAGGCTCAGCCCGATGAGGAGGAAGACGGCGTTCTCGAGCAGGAACTGGATGGTGCGCCAGTTCACCGACTCCGCGATGCGGGCCTCGGGCGACTGGATCAGCGGCGCCCGGTAGCCGAGCACCAGGCCCGCCGCGACCACGGCCAGCACCCCGGAGCCGCCGAGCTCCTGGGCCGGGATGAACGCGACGTAGGGGATCGCGAGCGACAGGCTCGTGTCGAGGACGGCCGAGCGCAGGTAGCGCCGTACCGCCGAGAAGAGGAACGCGACCCCGAGGCCCACGCCCACGCCGACGAGCACGGCGACGACGAACCCGCCGGCGACGTCGACGGGGTGGACGATCCCCACGATCGCGGCGATGGCGGTGTTGAGGGCGACCAGCGCGGTCGCGTCGTTGAGGAGGCTCTCGGTCTCGAGGATGGACATCACGCGCCGGGGGAGCCGCACCCGCCCCGCCACCGCGGACACCGCGACGGCGTCGGTGGGCGCCACGACGGCGCCGAGCGCGAGGGCCGCCGCGAGCCCCACCGCGGGCACGAGCGCCCAGAGGGTGAGGCCGAACACGAGGAGGGTGACCACCACGACGCCCACCGACAGGACGACGATGCTGTCACGCCGTGCCCGGATGTCGGCGAGCGGCGTGCGGATCGCCGCGGCGAACAGCAGCGGCGGCAGGAGCCCGTAGAGCACGGCGTCCGGCTCGATCTCGATCTGCGGCACGCCCGGCAGGAACGACAGCGCCGCGCCGACGGCGACCAGCGCGACGGGCGCCGACCAGCCGGCGCGGCCCGCCACCCCGGAGACCACGACGGTGACGACGACGAAGGAGACGACCCAGGCGATGATCTCGGGCATTCGCGGCTTCCGGTAGGGGGCGGTGGTGGGCGGGGGTCGGGGCCGGCGTCAGCCGGCGGCGACGCGGGCGCGCGCGGCGTCGAGGTCGCGGGCGTCGAGCCCGTGGCCGCCGGGCCGCACGTGCGACACGGCGTCGGATCCGCGCAGGAGCGCCTCCCGGACCGTGCGCTCCACGTCGGCCAGCGGCGCCATGGCGTCCGCGTCGCCGTTCAGCATGGTGATCCGGGTGCCCGCCAGGTCGTCCGCCGGCACCCGGTCCCCGAGCGGCCAGCGCGCGGAGAACGCGATCGTCGCGGGCACCGCCGTCGGATGCAGCAGCGTGGTCGCCAGCGCCATGTTCGCCCCGTTCGAGAACCCGACCGCGAGGATCGCGCGGCCCTGGAGAGCGTAGGCCGACCGGGCCTCCTCGACCAGCGCGGCGAGATCCGCCGCGCGCGCGACCACGTCGTCGACGTCGAAGACGCCCTCGGCGTGGCGGCGGAACCAGCGGGCCGCCGATCCCTCGAGGACGCTCCCGCGGGGCGCGAGCACGGGCTGCCCGGGGGCGACGAGCCGCACGAGCTCGAGGCCCTGCCGCTCGTCGGCGCCCGTGCCGTGGAGTCCGAGGACAACGGGTCCCGTCGCGGCGCCCGGCTGGAACGCGTGCGGCGTCCGGTCGAGGAGGCCGCTCACGCGACGTCGCCGGGGGCGGGGACGGCCGCGGGCTCCTCGTCGGGCAGGCGCAGGGGCGGCACGGCGGCCTCGATGTCCGCGCGGCTCGGCTCCAGCCACGGCGGGAGGCGGAGGCTGCGGCCGAGCTCGAGCAGCGGCTCGTCGATGTCGAAGCCGGGGGTGTCGGTCGCGATCTCGAAGAGCACGCCGCCGGGCTCGCGGAAGTAGATGGAGGTGAAGTACTGCCGGTCGAGGATCTGCGTGACCTGGTGCCCGCGGTCCACGAGCTCGTCGCGCCACGCCTGCTGCTCGACGCGGCCCGGCACGCGGAAGGCGACGTGGTGCACGGTGCCGCCGGCGGTGAGGCCCGGCTGCGCGGCGGGGTCGGCGACGACGTCCACGAGGGCGCCCGGTCCGCCGTCGCCCGCCGCGTAGCGGAAGCGGCCGTCGCGCTCGTCGACGAGGCGGAGGCCGAGGTCGTCGGTGAGGACGCCGGCGGTGCCCGCCGGATCCCGGACCGTCAGCACCGAGGAGTGCTGGCCGCGGATCGCGTGCTCGGCCGGCACGTCGGCGGAGTCCCACGGGTCGCGGGGATCGACGACGGAGGAGGCGACGAGGTCGATCTGCAGCCCGTCGGGGTCGCGCAGGGAGAGCCGCTCCTCGGCGGAGGACCCGGTCGAGACGGAGGAGCCGACGCCGAGCCCGCGGAGGTGCTCCGTCCACCAGCCTAGGCTCCCGGCGGGCACGGAGAAGGCGGTCGTCGTGGACTGGCCGGCGCCGACGCGGCCCGCCGGCACGCCCTTCCAGGGGAAGAAGGTGAGCAGCGAGCCGGGGCGCCCCTCGCCGTCGCCGTAGTAGAGGTGGTAGCTGCCGGGGCTGTCGAAGTTCACCGTGCGCTTGACGAGCCGGAGCCCCATCGCGCGGACGTAGAAGTCGACGTTCCGCTGGGGGTCGCCGCCGATGGCGGTGACGTGGTGCAGTCCCTGGGTGGTGGCGGTCATGGTGCGCTCCCTTCGTGCGGCCCGGCCGGGCCATGTCCATGCAAACGCATGGGACGCGGGATCATTCCCCGAGTACGTGACCGGGCGCCGCATCCGGGGGCGGGGAGGTGGATGCGAGGACGAGGACGAGGACGAGGACAAGGACGAGGGAGGGTGCGATGGCGCTCCCTCCCTCGTCCCGACGTCCGGACCTCAGTCGTTCAGGTGCTGGAGCGCGTACTCCGCCTCCTCGGCGGTGAACCGCTCGCCGTACTCGCTCGTCAGCTGGTCGCGGATCGCCGCGGGGGACATGGCGGCGATCTCCTGGTACGTCCTCGCCTTGGCCAGGGCGTTCGCGTTCCAGTCCGCCTGGACGTTGTCGATCGCGTACTGGGCGGCCTCGGGGGTGAACCGCTCTCCGTACTCGCTGGTCAGCTGCTCGTAGAGCCCGGCCTTGCTCATGTCGAGGGAGTTCGCGTACGTGCCCGCCTTGACCAGCGCCGAGGCGTGCTCGGCGGGGACGGCGGGGGCTTCGGGCTCGGGGGCGGCCGTCGTCTCGACGACCGCCGGCTCCGTCTCCTCGACCGCCGGCTCCGTCTCCTCGGCCGTCGGCGTCGGGAGGGCCTCGGCGCTCGTGACGGCCTCCGGGGCGGCGCCGGTGGACGTGTCGGCCGATCCGATGGCCGCGCCGAACGCGATCGTGACGATGAGGGACGTGATCGCGGCGACCGCTCCGAGCGACAGGCCCGTGACGGCCATGCCCTTGCTCTGGGCGCCTCGCAGGGCCAGGACCCCGAGGACGACCGCCGCTGCGCCGACGATCAGGCCGAAGACCGGGACGAGCCCGGACAGGAACGCGACGATGCCGACGACCAGCGCGGCGATGGCGAGCCCCTTGGGTCGTACCACCCCGGGAGGCGGCATGGTCGCCGTCGCGCCGGGGGCAGGCGGCGCGTAGCTGCCGGGAGGGCCGTAGGGGCCGGGAGGCGGGGTGGGGCTCGGGTCCTGGGGCGGGTACCCAGGCTGCTCGGGAGTGCTCATGGTCCGAGCTTCACATCATGCGCACGCATCGACCGCCCCCATTTCGCGGGCGCCCCGGGTGGGGGGCACCTGTGCGGCGGCGGCGGCGAGCGGGCATAGTGGCCGTGCGCGGACGGACCACGTACCGGAGGTCGATCACGTCCCGTCGTCGGCGAGCGCACGGTGCGCCGAGCGGAGGGCGTGGAGGAGCGCGCGGGTCGCGGGCTCCAGGACGCCGTCGCGACGCACCGCCATCGACAGCCGCCACGCGGCCTCGAGGCCGGGGACGCGGCGGACGGCGCAGCGCCCGTGGCCGGAGAGCGCGGGGACGAGCGCGACGCCCAGCCCCGCCTCGACGTAGCGGGGGACCGCGGTGAGGTCGCCGACCTCGATCCCGACGCGGCGCGCGATCCCGCGGGCCGCGAGGAGCCGGTCCGCGTGGACGCGGTTGCCGAAGCCGGGCGGGGTGTCGACGAACACCTCGTCCGCGAGGTCCCCGGCACGGATCCGGGCCGCCGTCGCCAGCCGGTGCCCCGGGGGCAGCAGCAGCACGGTCGGCACCTCGAGGACGGTCTCCAGGCGCAGCCGCGGCAGGTCGCCCGCGGGAAGGCCCGCGAACGCGATGTCGAGGCGTCCGGCGGCGAGGTCGTCGGCGAGGCCGCGCGTGCCCTCCGGGCTCGTGACCAGCTGGAGGTCCACGGCCGGATGCGCTGCGTGGAAGGCCCCGAGCACGCGCGGGAGGTCGACCAGGTCGATGCTCGCGAAGACCCCGACGCGCACGCGTCCCCGCAGCTCGCCGCCCGTCTCGCGCGCCTCCGCGGAGACCCGGTCGGCCGCCGCCACGGCGGCCCGCGCGAGGGGGAGGAGGCGCTCGCCGGCGGCCGTGAGGGAGACGGGCGACGTGGAGCGGTCGAGCAGCACCGTCCCCAGCGACCGCTCGAGCGCCTGCACGGACGCCGACACGGTGGACTGCGTCGCGTGCAGACGGCGCGCGGCGCGGGTGAACCCCGACTCCTCGACCACGGCGATGAGGTACTCGAGCTGGCGCGTCTCCATGCGACCATCATCGTCCATGGCGATGGGCATCGCCAGGATCATCCGTTGGACACGATGGGTCGACCGGCGGATCCTCGGACCGTGACCACCGAGCTCCTGGCGCCGCCCGCCGCCGTCCCCTCCCGCTCCCGCCACCGTCTCCCGCACGCCGCGGGCTTCTGGACGACGGCCGTCGCCTTCACCGTCGTCATGGCCTACGCGACCGTGCCCACCCCGCTCTACTCCCTGTACCAGCAGCGCGACGGCTTCCCGACCTGGGTGCTCACGGTCGTCTTCGCCGCCTACGCCGTGGGCGTGGTCGCGAGCCTCTTCCTGGTGGGCCACCTCAGCGACCAGGTCGGGCGTCGCCGCCTCACCCTCCTGGCCGTCGGCGTCGAGGTCGTCTCGGCGGCGCTCTTCCTCCTGTTCCCCGAGGTGCCGGGGCTCATCGTCGCGCGCCTCGTCAGCGGCGTCGGGGTCGGGATGCTGACGGCGACGGCCACGGCGCACCTCGGCGAGCTGCACGCGGCGGCCCGGCCGGGAGCCTCCCCGCAGCGCGCCGTCACCGTGTCCGGCGTCGCGAACATCGGCGGGCTCGCGCTCGGGCCGCTCGCGGGCGGTCTCGCCGCGGAGCTGCTGCCCGCCCCGCTCGTCGTGCCGCACGCCGCGTTCCTCGTCCTGCTCCTCCTGGCCCTGGCCGCCGTCGCCCTCGTGCCCGAGACGGTGCGGGCACCCGCGCTGCGGCGTCCCTACCGGCCGCAGCGGCTGGCGGTCCCCGCGGCGTCGCGCGGGGTGTTCCTCACGGCGGCGGCGGCCGCCTTCGCGGGGTTCGCGGTCTTCGGGCTCTTCACCTCCCTCGCGCCGACGTTCCTGGCGACGACGCTGGGGCAGACCGACCGGCTGCTGTCCGGGTCCGTGTCCTTCGCGGTCTTCGCCGCCGCCGCCGTGTCCCCGCTCGTGGCGGCGCGCCTCGACGCCCGGCGCCAGGTCGCGGCGTCGCTGGTCCTCCTGCCGGTGGGCCTCGTGCTGCTGGCCGCGGGCGGCGTCCTCGCGTCCCTGGTGCCCTTCGTCGCGGGCGGCGTGCTCGCGGCGGCGGGCGTCGGGCTCTCGTTCCGCAACGCCCTCGCGACCGCGGGCGCGCTCGTGGAGCCGGCGCGCCGCGGCGAGGTCCTGGCCGCCGTGTTCCTCGTCGCCTACGCGGGGATGGCCGTGCCCGCGGTCGTCGCCGGCGTCGCGCTCGCCTGGGTCGCCCCGGTCGCCGTGCTCACGGCGTTCGCGGCCGTCGTGCTGACGCTGGGGGTCGTCGCGGGCGCGGGCCTCCTCCGCGCGACCCGGCGCGGCTGACGCCCCGCCCGCCGCATGGCGCGTGACCGTCGGCCGGGCACCTAGCCTGGAGCGCGAGGGGGCGCCGATGGACGTGCACTGGCTGAGCGCGCCGGACGACGAGGTCGCCCGGGCGATGCGCGCCGTGCGGACCGGGGCCCGACCCCGGTGGATGCCGTCGCGGCGCAAGGTGCTGGCGCACGTCAGCGACTCCCTCCTGCTCTGGGCCCTGTGCCTCGTCCTCATGACCTGGGGTGTCGTGACCGACGGCCGGGGCGACGGCACCGTCACCCCGTCGACCATCGCGGGCCTGTCCGGCGCGGCCGTCGTCCTGGGCGCGTGGTTCCTCGGATCGCGACTCCTGCACCGCTGGGCGGCCAGGCCCCCGTCGCCGCGGTCCCGCGGCCGCGAGTGGCGGCAGCACCTCACCGCCCTGGCGAACGGCTTCGAGCCGGATCCGATGGAGGTCCCGCCCTTCCGCGCGCTCGTCACGGGCGGGGTGACGGGCGTCAGCGCGACCCCGCGCTTCCGGACGACCGGAGCCGAGTTCGGCGTCATCCGCCGCCGGGGCGCCACGCACGGCGGCTGGACCTACGTGGCCCTCGCCCTGCCCGTGCCGCTCCCGCACCTGGTGCTCGACGCGACCGCGAACGACCGGCGCGGCAGCGACCTGCCGGCCAGCGTCCGGCGCGATCAGCGCCTCTCCCTCGAGGGCGACTTCGACCGGCACTTCCGGCTGTACGCGCCCGGCGAGTACGAGCGCGACGCGCTCTACCTCCTCACCCCGGACGTCATGGCCGCGCTCGTCGACGACGCCCGGGACTTCAACGTGGAGGTCATCGACCGGCGCGTGGTGTTCTTCCGCCGCGACCCGGCGGACCACTCGCGGCCCGAGCCGTGGGAGGAGGCGGGCCGGATCATCGACGGCGCGGGCGCGCGCCTCGTCGCGCGGGCGCGTCGCTACCGGGATGACCGGGTGCTCCTCGGCGGCGGTCCGCCCGCGCCGCTGCGCGAGGACCGCGACGAGCAGCCGCCGGATCCCCGGCTCCCGCGCATCGCCGAGGACGGCCGCCGGCTCGACGTGCACGACGCCCGCACGGGGACGCTCGGCTGCCTCGCCTGGGCCGCCTGGGTGGCCTTCCGGTTCCTGCTGCTCTTCGTGCCCGCCGTGTTCGCCTTCGCGGGCTTCATGTCGATCGTCGACGGGCGCTGAGGGTGCCCGGGGCGCCCGCCTCGGGCGGGAGTATCAGCCGCCGACCGCCCGCCGCAGCAGCTCCGCCACGCGCTCCGCGTTCGCGGGATCCACGGTCGTGAGCGCGTACGACGTGGGCCACATGGTGCCCTCGTCGAGCCGCGCCGGGTCCTGGAAGCCGAGCGTCGAGTAGCGGGTGCCGAACTTCGACCCCGGCTGGAAGAACGCGACGGGCTTGCCGTCGGCGTCCGCGTAGGCCGGGAAGCCGTACCAGGTCTTGGGGGCGAGGTCCGGCGCGTGCTCGAGCACGAGGGCGTGCAGCCACTCCGCGATGGCCCGCTCGTCGTCGGGCATCGCCGCATGCGCGTCGAGCACGCCCTGGAGCGCCGCGGCCTGCTTGTCGGCCGACCTCTGCCGCTTCGCCTCCTCGCGCAGCTCCCGGGCGCGCTGCTTCACCGCCTCGCGCTCGTCCTTCGAGAGACCGCCGTCGTCCGTCATGTGCGCTCCTGCCCGGTGGTGTCCCTGGAGCGTGGCAGGTGCGGGGACGGACGACAAGCGGCGCCGCGGATCCGGGCGTCGCCGCGACAGCGTACGGTCGGAGCATGAGCACCCACGAGCAGGACCAGCCCATCATGGACGGCGCCGGCGACGCGACCGCCGAGGAGAAGCGGGCCGGGCTCGCCGAGCAGGTCGCCTACGACCACCGGGACAGCGGATCCGAGGCCATGGCCGCGGACCTCGACCGTCGTGCGGCGGACGCCGGCCTCACCGACGCGCCCGCCGACCCCGCCGCCACGCAGGCGGTCTCCACCGGCAGCGACGGCGCCGACGGCGAGGCCGACGCGGAGGCCGACGGGCCGCACCCGGCCTGATCCGACCGACACGCCCGCGACGAGCCGCCCGGAATGCCCGGGCGGCTCGTCGCGGTTGGGGCAGGGGATGACCGAGAACCGACAGACCCCCGTCCGCACGTCCGCCGCCCCCGCGTCGCCTCGCTCCCACGGTACGGGCCGCACGGCGCTCGTCGTCGGCGCGACCGGCATCAGCGGATCCGCGCTCGTCGACCGGCTCACGGCCGAGGGCTGGCAGGTCCTCGCGCTCAGCCGCCGCGCCGGCGCCGAGCGGCCGGGCGTGCGCTGGATCAGCGCCGACCTGCGCTCCGCGGACGACCTCCGCCGCGCCCTCGCCGACGAGCGCCCCACGCACGTCTTCTTCACCGCCTGGTCCCGCCAGGCCACCGAGCAGGAGAACATCGACGTCAACGGCGGCATGGTCCGCGACCTCCTCGCCGCACTCGACGGCGCGCCCGTCGTCCACGCCGCGCTCGTCACCGGCCTCAAGCACTACCTCGGCCCCTTCGAGGCGTACGGCCAGGGCGACATGCCCGACACCCCGTTCCACGAGGACGAGCCGCGCCTCGACGCGCCGAACTTCTACTACGCGCAGGAGGACGAGCTGTTCGCCGCCGCCTCCCGCCAGGGCTTCACCTGGTCGGTGCACCGCTCGCACACGGTCATCGGGCACGCCGTCGGCAACCAGATGAACATGGGCCTGACCCTGGCGGTCTACGGGTCGATCTGCCGCGACCTCGGGCTCCCGTTCGTGTTCCCCGGCAGCCGCACGCAGTGGGACGGCCTCACCGACGTGACCGACGCGACGGTGCTCGCCGAGCAGATGGTCTGGGCCGCGACGACCGAGGCGGGCCGCGACGAGGCCTTCAACGTGGTCAACGGCGACGTCTTCCGCTGGCGCTGGATGTGGCCGCGCCTCGCCGCCCACCTCGGCGTGCAGCCCGTGGGCTTCGAGGACGCACCGCGCCCGCTCGAGGCGCAGATGGCGGGCATGGAGGACGAGTGGGCGCGCATCGCCCGCGACGCCGGTCTCGCCGAGCCCGACCTCGGCCGCATCGCGTCGTGGTGGCACACGGACGCCGACCTCGGCCGCGACATCGAGGTCGTCACCGACATCAGCAAGAGCCGGCTGGCCGGGTTCACGACCCACCACCGCACCCTCGACAGCTTCCTCGGGCTGTTCGAGCGCTACCGCGCCGAGGGGCTCATCCCGCGCTGACCGGGCGCGCCGGCGCCGGGGGACCCGCGGGTCACGGCGTCGGCCGGCCGTACGCCAGGCGGCGGATCGCCCACTCGGCCGGGCCCGCCCGGCCGGCGCGCTCGAGCCCCACGGCGAATGCGACGGTGACGAGCCACACGCCGACGGCGACGAGCGCGATCCGCGCCGAGCCCGCGCCGACGCCGAGCCCGAGCGACCACGGCTCCAGCAGGATCGCGAACAGCACCGACTGGAGCAGGTAGCAGCTCATGGAGCGTCGGCCGACCGCGGCGAGGGCCACGAGCACCGGACCGGGCGCCGGATCCCCGCGGCGGGCCCGCGCGGCGACCGCCCAGCCCACGAGGCCGAGGAGCCCCAGCGCTCCGCCGACGCCCGTCGCCCCGTGCAGCACCGCCACGAGGTAGAGGACGACGGGATCCGCGTCGAGCGCGCCGACCGTCGCGAGCACCAGCGGCAGCGCGCCGAGCACGCTCACCGGCAGGCCGACGAGCGCGAGCCGACGGAGGAGCGGCAGGTGGGCGGCCGGGTCCTCGAGCACCCGGCGGCGGCCGAGCAGGATCCCGAGGGCGGCCAGCGGCACGAGCGCCCCGACCGACACGGGCGTCGCGACGAGGATGGCGGCCAGCGCGATCGCGCGCGCGCCGAGGTCCCCGAGGAACGAGCCGTCGCCGCCGAGGCCGAACGCGGAGCCGGACCCGTCGTCGGCGCTGAACCCGTCCGCGCCCGCGAGGACGAGGAACACGATCGCGGGCGCCCACACGAGCACCCGGACGACGCGGTCGCCCGCCCGGTACGCGGCCGCGAGGCCGAGCCCGAGGATCCCGTACGAGAGCAGGATGTCGCCCTCGAAGAGCAGCACGACGTGCAGAGCCCCGAACAGCATGAGCCCGAGGCTCCGGCGCACCAGGAGCCCGCGGGCGCGCGGGCCGTCGACGCCCGCGGCCGCCTGCCGGCGGAGGACCACCGTGAAGCCGTACGCGAAGAGCATCGTGAACAGCGGGAACGCCCGGTTGTCGACGAGCGTGCCCACGAGGGCGTCGGCGACGTGGTCGAGCGCCGTGCCGTCCGTCGGGCGCGCGAGCGGGCCGAGCGGCCGCCCGGAGATGAAGTACACGGAGTTGGCGAGCGCGATCCCGAGCAGCGCGATCCCGCGCAGGAGGTCGGGCGCGAGCATCCGCTCCCCGGCGGCCACGGGCCGGCTGTACGGGATCGGCGGCGCGGGCGTCGGGCTCGTGGTCATGCGCCCAGCCTGGCGGTCGCGACCGGACCCGGGCGACCCCCACGCGAGGGAGCGCGGCATCCACCGATCGGCGGATGCGGCGGATCGACCGCTCGGCCGTTCCGCTGCCGCGGCGCGACCGGCACGCTGGACCCATGACCACAGCAGCCGTCGAGGAGCACGTCAGCGTGCGCGACCTCGAGAAGACCTACGGCACGACCACCGCGCTCCAGGGCGTCACCTTCGACATCCACCGCGGCGAGACGTTCGCGCTCCTCGGGCCGAACGGCGCGGGCAAGTCCACCACCATCGAGATCCTCGAGGGGTACCGGCTGCGCAGCGGCGGCTCCGCGACCGTGCTCGGCGTCGACCCGGCGAAGGGCGGCCGCGCCTGGCGCGCCCGCATCGGCATGGTGCTCCAGTCGAGCTCCGAGAGCGGCGCGATGACGGTGCGCGAGCAGGTGGCGCACTTCGCCCGCATGTACCCGCGGCCGCGCGACGTGGACGCCACCATCGAGGCCGTCGGCCTCACGGAGAAGGCGGGCACCCTGCTGCGCGCGCTGTCCGGCGGCCAGCGGCGGCGCGTGGACGTGGCCCTCGGGATCATCGGCCGACCCGAGCTGCTGTTCCTCGACGAGCCGACGACCGGCTTCGACCCGGAGGCGCGGCACCGGTTCTGGGACCTGGTGCGCGAGCTCAAGGCCGAGGGCACGACCATCCTCCTCACCACGCACTACCTCGACGAGGCGCAGCAGCTGGGCGACCGGGCGGCCGTGATCGCGGGCGGGCGCCTGGTGGCGATGGGCCGGCTCGACGAGATCGGGGGAGAGGAGGCGCGGATCCCGCGCGTGCTGTGGCGCGACGACGACGGCGCCCACGACGAGCGGACCCGCACGCCGGGCGCCCTCGTCGCGCGCCTCTCGGCCGCCACCCCCGGCGGCGAGCCGCGGGACCTGCGCATCGTCCGGCCGAGCCTCGAGGACGTGTACCTGGGGCTGCTCGCGGAGGCGGGCGAGGCGGGGGACCCGCCCGGGTCGGCCGAGGCGCCCCCGTCGGCGTCCGCCGTCGCCGCCGTCGAGGAGGCCGCCGCGTGAGCGCCGTGCGTCCGACCACCCCGGCGTCGGCATCCGCCACCGCGCCCGCCGCCGCGTCCGCCCTCCCCGGCGTGCTCGCCCTCGGCATCCACCGGATCCGCTACGAGGTGCGCCGCTACTTCCGGCAGACCGACACGATCATCTTCACGTTCCTGTTCCCGGTGATCATGCTCACGATCTTCTCCGTCGCCTTCGGGTCGTCGGGGAACATGGGCACCGCGCCCGACGGCTCCGGGGGCGTGAGCGCCGCGGCCTACTACCTGCCGGGCATGATCGCGGCGGGCATCCTCCTCAGCGGCGTGCAGAACCTCGCGGTCGACATCGCGATGGAGCGCAGCGACGGGACGCTCAAGCGGCTCGCGGGCAGCCCGCTGCCGGTCCTGTCGTACTTCATCGGGAAGGCCGGGCAGGTGGTCGCCACCTCCGTGCTGCAGATGGTCGTGCTGCTCCTCGTCGCGCGACTGGCCTTCGGCGTCGAGCTCCCGACCGACGCCGGCCGCTGGGCGACGTTCGCGTGGGTCTACGCGCTGGGGATCACGAGCTCGGCCGTGCTCGGCATCGCCCTGTCCCGCGTCCCGCGCTCGGGTGCCTCCGCCACGGCGGTCATCACGCCGATCGTGCTGGTGCTCCAGTTCATCAGCGGCGTCTACCTCACGTTCACGATGCTCCCGACCTGGCTGCAGGACGTGGCCTCCTTCCTGCCGTTGAAGTGGATGGCCCAGGGCATGCGCGCCGTGTTCCTGCCCGAGCAGCTCGCCGCCGTCGAGCGCGGTGGCACGTGGGACCTCGGCGGCGTGCTCGTCGTGCTCCTCATCTGGCTGGTGGGCGGGACGATCGCCGCGATGGCGACCTTCCGCTGGATCCGACGGGACTCCTGAGCGTGCGCGCGCATCCGGCGGCTGGCAGGCTCGGGGCATGATCCCCACCCGCTGGGTGCACGTCGCCTACGCCGTGACCATGGCGCTCCTCGTCGTGCTCGCCGTCACCGGGCTCGACGACCCCGGCCCGGCGCTCGCCGCCGTCGCCGCGATGTCGGCGCTGTACGTCCTCGTGGGCCGCCCGGCGCTCGTGGCGTCGGCGGCCGCGGCCGCCTCGGTGCCCGAGCGCCCGGAGCGGTCGGCCGTCGTGTTCCTCGTGCTCGTGATCCCGGCCGCCACCTGGGGCGTCGCGACCATGTCGTCCTTCGCGATCGTGCAGTGCGTCCTGTGCCCGCTCGTCTGGCTGCTCACGACGAGCGTGCGAGACGCCGTGCTCGGCACCCTCGTGCTCACCGTGTCGATCGCCCTCGGCTTCGTCGCCGGGTTCGGGGACTTGCCGGGCGCGCTCCCCACCATGGCGGTGTCGCAGGGGCTCAGCCTCGGCGGGAGCATCGCCCTCGGGCTCTGGATCACGCGCATCGCCGACCTCAGCCGCGAGCGCCTGGAGCTGCTCGACGGGCTGCGCGCCGCCCAGGCCGAGGTCGAGGAGCTCGGCCGGGAGGCGGGCGCGGCGCGCGAGCGGCAGCGGCTGTCGGCGGACCTGCACGACACGGTCGCCCAGGACCTCACGGGCCTCGTGATGCTCGCCCAGCGCGGCCGGCGCGAGCTCCGCGGCGCCGACGCGGACGCCGCCGACGCGACCGTCGCGCTCCTCGAGGAGAGCGCGCGGGACGCCCTGACGCAGACCCGGTCCATCGTGGCCGCCACCGCCCCGGTGGAGCTCGGCGACGGCCTGGGGCCCGCCCTCGCGCGCCTCGGCGCCCGCATGGAGCGGGAGACGGGCATCCCGGTGGCGGTGCGGACCGCGGCCGACGCGGGCGCCGTGGACCGCGACGCCGAGGTGATCCTGCTCCGCTGCGCCCAGGAGGGCCTCGCGAACGTCCGCCGCCACGCCGGCGCGACCGCGGTGGAGCTGGTGCTCGCGCGCGCGGGCGCCGACGTCGTGCTCGGCGTCCACGACGACGGCCGCGGCTTCGACGCGGGCAGCCCGTCCGCCGGCTACGGGCTCGACGGCATGCGGCGCCGGCTCGCCGCCGCGGGCGGACTGCTCGAGGTGGCGAGCGGCCCCGGCGGCACGCGGCTCACGGCCCGGATCCCCGCGCACGCCGCGGCGCTCCCCGCGGTCGCCTCCGCGGTCGCGCCCGCCCCTGCGGCGACGCCCGCCTCCACGCCGGCACGCGCATGACCGCGGGTCCCATCCGCGTGGCCGTCGTCGACGACCACCCCGTCGTGCGGGCCGGCCTCGCCGCCCTCCTCGCCTCCGCGGAGGGCATCGAGGTGGTGGGCCAGGCGGCCGACGGCGCGGCGGCCGTCGCCCTCGCGCGCGCCGAGCGGCCGGACGTCGTCCTCATGGACCTCCGCATGCCCGTCCTCGACGGTGTCGGCGCCACCACCCGCATCCGCGAGGAGGCGCCGGACGTGCGCGTGCTCGTGCTCACGACCTACGAGACGGACGCGAGCATCCTCACCGCCATCGAGGCGGGCGCCCGCGGGTACCTGCTGAAGGCCGCGCCGGAGGACGAGATCCTCGCGGGCGTCCGCGCCGTCGCGCGCGGCGAGGTGGCCCTCGCGCCCGCCATCGCGGCGCTGCTCGTGCGCGAGGTCGCCCGCCCGGCGGCGGAGCCGCGCGCCCCCGTGCCGGCCCTCAGCCCCCGGGAGACCGAGGTGCTGGCCCTCGTCGCGATCGGCCGCACCAACGCCCGCATCGCCGCCGAGCTGCACGTGACGCCCGCGACCGTGAAGACGCACCTGCTGCACGTGTTCGAGAAGCTCGGCGTCGGCGACCGGACCCGGGCGGTCACGCTGGCGATGGAGCTGGGCCTGCTGCCGCCGGCGACCCGGCCCGCCGACGCCTGAGCCGACCCGCGCGGGCGTCGCGGATCAGGAGGACGCGACGAAGGCGCCCACCTCGAGCAGGGCGTGGTCCGCGGTGGTGCACGCCGCCTGCGGCCACGCGATGAAGAGCGACGCGGTGGATCCGGGCGGGTAGACGCGCAGGCCGTCGGCGTCGGTCGTGCCGCACTCGGCGTCGGCGTAGACGCCCGGCTCCGTGTAGCGCAGCGGCGCCTGGGCGGAGGCGCCGGGAGCCAGCCGCACGGTCGGGTGGTCGGCGGCGCGGTCGAGCGTCGCGGGGACGCCGAGCTGCGTGCCGTCGCCGCCGCCGACGAAGGAGACGCCCGGCCAGCCCTGCAGGCTGCAGGCGGCGGAGGACGAGTTGGCGACGACCACGGTGACGCGCTGCTGGCTCATCCCCGTGCCCTCGCCGGGGTCGCCGCCGGGTCCGGAGGCGGGCGCGACGGATCCGGTCAGCTGCTCGACGGTGCACCGGGCGTCCTCGCCGGAGGCGGCCGGGTCGCCGGTGGCGCCGTCGGCGGCGGCGAGGGCGAGGGGAGCGAGGACGCGGGGGAGCCGCGCGGGGCGGCGATCGGTGCTCATCGGACCTGTCCACGCCGCCGACCGCCCCCGCGCGAGGGCCTGTCCGATCCGCGCGGCCCCGGCCGTCGTCCGCGCGGGCACCCCCGACCGCGGGACACCCCGGTAACGCTTGCGTAACGTCTCACGGCAGCCGTATCCGCAGCCAGGGAAATGGATAAGTTCTGACCGACGACAAAAGTGCGGACCGCCGGTGACCGGCCGTCCGCTCCGCGTCGCCCAGCACCTCCACACCACAGCAGCACCCGACCCGAGGACGCGTCGGCGCACCGCACGGCTCCCGCGACGACGCGCGGCCCGGTGCCCGCACGGCCCGGGCGGGCCACCCGAGAGGACCCGCCGACATGGCATCCGGACGACACGCACGACAGATCAGCTCCCTCCTCCTCCTCGCCGGCGTCGCCGTCGGCCTCACCGCGTGCGCGCCCCAGGGCGCCACGAACACCGGCTCGGCCGGTGGCGGCGACGAGTCCGGCACCGAGTGCAACGTGGGCATCTCGATGCCCACCCGCAGCCTCGAGCGGTGGATCAACGACGGCGAGGGCCTGAAGACCAAGCTCGAGGCCGACGACTGCGCGGTCGACCTGCAGTACGCCGACAACAAGACCGACGCGCAGATCAGCCAGATCCAGAACCAGGTCGCGGGCGGCGCCAAGATCCTCGTGGTCGCGGCCGTCGACGGCAAGACCCTGGGCCCGGCCCTCGAGGACGCGAAGACGCAGGGCGTCACCGTCATCGCGTACGACCGCCTCATCAACGGCACGGACGCGGTCGACTACTACGCGACCTTCGACAACTACAAGGTGGGCCAGCTCCAGGGCGAGTTCATCAAGGACCAGCTCGACCTCGACAACGCCGCCGGGCCCTTCACCATGGAGCCGTTCGCCGGCAGCCCCGACGACAACAACGCCGGCTTCTTCTTCGGCGGCGCCTGGGACGTCCTCCAGCCCTACGTCGAGAGCGGCAAGCTGACGGTGCCCTCGGGCAAGTCGCCGGCCACGAGCGAGGACTGGCAGTCCATCGGCATCCTCGGCTGGGGATCCGACGACGCGCAGGCCGAGATGGACAACCGCCTGCAGTCGTTCTACACGGGCGGCCAGAAGGTCCAGGTCGTGCTCTCGCCCAACGACAGCCTCGCGCTCGGCATCGAGGCGTCGCTCTCCAGCGCCGGCTACGCGCCCGGCGCCGACTGGCCCGTCATCACCGGCCAGGACGCCGACAAGGCGAACGTCCAGGCGATCCTCGCGGACAAGCAGTCCATGACGGTCTGGAAGGACACCCGGGCGCTCGGCGACCAGGTGCAGAAGATGATCGGCGAGATCGTGGCCGGCGACGACGTCACCGTCAACGACACCGACTCGTACGACAACGGTAACAAGGTCGTCCCGTCGTTCCTCCTCGACCCGCAGGTGGTCGTCAAGGACGACGTGCAGACCACGCTCGTCGACTCCGGCTTCCTGAAGGCCTCCGACGTCGGCCTGTAGCCCGCACCGCGGTCGACGGGCGCCCGGCACCACGCCGGGCGCCCGTCGGCCGCGCATCCGTCTCCACCCCGCGGGCGCCGACCC